>JALYVS010000013.1 GCA_030853115.1 Actinomycetota bacterium | reverse complement strand
GTGCCGGTGGCCACGGCCGCGGGGGCGGCCTCCGGCGCGCTCGGCCTGCGCCCGCAGAAGGTGATCCTCGGCCCGGCCGCCGGAGCCGCGATCGGGCTGGCACTCGCCGGACTGCGGCCAGCTGGTCCGGTGCCGGGCGCGGTAGCAGCCGCGGCGGCGGTCGTCGGCTACCGGGTCATTTCGGCGCTGGTGTTCCGCGACCCGCAGGTAAGCCTGCTGGCCGAGCGGGTCAGGCCCGCGGATGTGCCGTTCGTGGTCCCGCTGGCCAGCCAGACCAGGTACGTCGGCACCGGCTACGTCCGGTCCCTGGCCCAGGTCCTGGGCGGTACCTATACACCGGACGTCGAGGACATCGGCATCATCGCGTCACTGGACGAGCTGGCCGGGCCTTCCTTCGACCCGGCGGGGACCGATCCGCTGGTCCGCGAGTTCTACGAGCACACCACCAGATTCGCCCTGGACATCGTGCCGCAGTGGCGTCTGTGGGTGCGGCCCGGCTACCTGCTGTACCGGAGGATGCTCGCCCGGCCCCTCGGCCAGGCCAGCGTGCCGATGAGCCAGCGGGAGGCCCAGCACGGGATACGCAGCCGGATCGACACGATCACCGGCGTCGACCCCGCCGGAGCAGCACAGCCGGCCGGGGACGGAGCGCCGCAGGCGGGGGACGGAGCACAGCTGGCGGGGGACGGAGCACAGCTGGCGGGGGACGGAGCACAGCTGGCGGGGGACGGAGCACAGCTGGCGGGGGACGGCCGCCGCAGGCGGCCGTCCGGGTCGCGGTCCGCGGCTGGATCCGGTCCTTCGCCGACACCGGCGAGCCCATTTACGTGGGCATCTACACGACCTACCGGCACCAGGGGCGGGGCTACGTCAGCGTCGGCTTTCCGCTGCCGCAGGCAAGCTTTACCGCCACCCTGCTACCGCAGGCCCGGCCGGGCGGCGGGCTCGTCCTGGACAGCCGCAGCGGCCTCGACCAGCCGGGCCACTACCTGACCTACATCGACGCGCAGACCGCGGAGCTGACCACGCTGGCTGTCCGGGGCTTCGCCGAGCGACTCGACGTCTACCTGGAAGATGGACAGCTGCGGGCCGAGCACGCCTTCTGGGTGTTCGGTTTCCCGTTTCTCGTGCTGCACTACCGCATGCGCCGCAAACCGCCGCGCGACGTTCCCTAGCTAGGGGTGTTTGCGCCGGCGGGCCCAGCCCGCTTTGATCGGGACATGACAGGGCGGCGGTCGCTGGGACGGCAGTTCGGGTGGCTCTGGGCGGCGTACGCGGTCAGCGTGTACGGCTCGGGCGTCGGGTTCGGCGCGTTCCCGCTGATCGCGATCCTGGTGCTGCACGCCGGGCCGGCCGAGGTGTCGGTGCTGACCGCGGCGGGACTCGCGGTGGGTGCGGTGGTCGCGGTCCCCCTCGGGCCGTGGGTAGAGTTCCGTCGCAAGCGGCCGGTGATGGTGGCGATGGACCTGACCCGGTTCGCGGCGCTGCTCAGCATCCCGGCCGCGTTCGCGCTCGGCTGGCTCAGCTTCGCTCAGCTCCTGATCGTTTCGGTCATCGTGGCCGCGGCGAAGATCGCCTTCGGGGCGGCCAGCGGCGCCTACCTCAAAACAGTGGTCCGGCCAGCGGACCTGCTCGTAGCCAACGGACGATTCGAGTCCACGACCTGGACCGCCACCGTGGTCGGACCGCCGCTCGGCGGGGCCGCGATCGGGCTGTTCGGCCCCGTGACGACGGTGCTGGCCGATGCGGTCAGCTACCTGCTGTCCGCGGCCGGGATCTGGGCGGCCGGGGAGTATGCGGGCGAGGACGGTGCGGGCGAGGACCATGCGGGCGGGAACGGCGCGGGCGGGAACGGCGCGGGCGGGAACGAGCCGCGTCCGGCGCGGATCGGGGCGCCCCGGCTTCGGGTGGGCGACCTGCTCGACGGGTGGCGGTACATCCTGACCCACCCGGCGCTGCGGCTGCTGTTCTTCAACACCCTCGGGGTCAACGGGATGATCATGGCGACCGCGCCGCTGATCGCCGTCCTCATGCTGGGCCGCCTCGGGTTCGCGCCGTGGCAGTACGGGCTGGCGTTCGCGGCGCCGTGCGTCGGCGGGCTGGTCGGCTCGCGGCTGGCCAGCCGGCTCGTCGCGCGGTTCGGCCGGCACCGGGTCATGTTTACTTCGGGGGCGCTGCGGGCGTGCTGGTCGCTCGGGCTGGCCTTCATCCGTCCCGGCGTGGCCGGCATCGTGCTCGTCATCGCCGTCCAGTTCGGCTTGGTCACCTGCTGCGGCGTGTTCAACCCGGTGCTAGCCACCTGCCGGCTCGAGGAGATCGCGCCGGACCGGGTGGCCCGCACCCTGTCCGCCTGGTCGGTCAGCAGCAGCGCCACCATCGCGGCCCTGACTGCCCTGTGGGGCCTGCTGGCCAGCATCACCAGCCCCCGCGCGGCGATCGCGATCGCGGGACTGCTGATCCTGGCCACCCCGCTCCTGCTTCCCCGCCACGACCACGCGGTCCAGCCCGAGCCGGCCCTGGCTGAAGTGGGAGGGAACGTTCCGGCCGGTTAGGGGAGGAAGGACGTAATCGCGGCGGTGAAGTAGCCCGGATCGTGGAGCCAGGGGAAGTGCCCGGCCCCGGGCTGGACCGTCAGCTGCGCGTGCGGGAACACGCCCGCGCCTGCCGCGGCGACCTCCGGGGTCGGCAGGTTGTCGAGCTCGCCCGCGTACATCAGCACGGGCGCGGCGAGCCGGCCGAGTGCTTCGCGGGTCACGGCCGGGTTGAACGCGCCTTCGGCATAGTAGTTCTTCCGGACCGGCTGGGCGCGCTCGCTGATCCCGGCATCGACGTGAGCCTGGGCCGCGGCGTCCCAGCGGCCGTACAAGAACGGCTGGTACGCGCGCCGGTTCTCCGCCGACTCGTCCCCGGCCTCCGCCTTCTCCACGGCGGCCAGCGCCGCCGGATACCACGGCTCCCCCGACCTTCGTCCGAGCGATGCGCGCCACTGCTCCTCAGTTTCGTCGACACCGACCGCCGCCAGGCCGGGGGTCAGCAGGATCAGGTGCGACACCCGCTGCGGGTACGCCGCCGCGTAGAGGGTGGCCAGATCACCCGCGGCCGAGTGCGCCAGCAGGTCCATGCGGTCCAGGCCGAGGTGAACGCGCAGCGCCTCCACGTCACCGACGATCCGGTCGCAGCGGTAGCTCAGCGGATCGCTCGCGTCCGCCGACCGGCCGGTGCCACGGGTATCGGGCAGGATCAGCTGCCGGGAACGGCTCAGTCCGCCCAGGTCACCGAGGTACTCGCAGGTGCGGCCGGGGCCGCCAGGCAGGCACATCAGCGGCGGCCCGTCGCCGAGCGCGGCGTAGCCGATCTGGGTACCGTCGTAGGAAGCGAACCGGGTCATGCCGCCATCATGGCCGGCCCGGTGGGAGTCCTCCACGGGATTAAATCCTGCGGCCGTTCCCGGGCCTAGTTCTGCAGCGGAACCAGCTCGCGGACGAAGGCGTCGGTGAACGGCGCGAACGAACCGGGGCCGTCCCCCGCGGGGAATGCCGCCGCCGGGCGGATCACGAACTTGCTCAGCCCGGCCTCCACGTACTGCTCGATCAGGCGGCGGGCGGCGTCCCAGCCGACCGGGACCAGCGCGGCCGGATCAGCGTCCGGCCGCCGGCGGCGGATCGAGGCCAGCAACGTATCAGGCATGCCGTCCAGCACGACGGGCACGCTGAGGCCGAAGTGATCGGCCTCCACCTCCCGGCCGGCGTCAGCAGCGGCCTGCTGGATCGTCCTGACCGCCGCGCCCGCCTCGGCCGGGGACAGCAGCGAGCCGAGCCAGCCGTCCGCCAGCCGGCCCACCCGGCGCAGGCCGGCCGGGGCGGAACCGCCCAGCCAGATATCCAGCGGCTTGGCCGGCCGCACCCCGACGCTCGCCCCGGACACGGAGAAGAAAGACCCTTCGAACGACACCGACTCCTCGGTGAGCAGCAGCCGCAGCAAGATCAGCGCCTCGTCGAACACGGCCGCACGCCGCCCGTCGGGTACGCCGAACAGGACCCGCTCGGCGGCCAGGGCCGGCTGCAAGCCGAACACCGGGAGCACACGTCCGGGCGCCAGCCCGGCTATCGACGCGAGCTGCTTAGCCACCAGCACCGGATGACGTCCTGGCAGCACCGAAATCCCGGTACCGACCTTCAGCTTCAGGGTCCGTGAGAGCGCGAACGCCATCCCGGTGAACGGCTCCACCACCGGGGAGTACACGTTCTCCGGGAGCCACAGCGAATCCACCCCGGCCTGCTCGAGAAGATCGACCGCCGACGCGAAGCCAGCGGGGCCTCCGGCTGGGCCCAGCGAAACTCCGATCCGAACCTTCATGACCCCATCCGATCACAACGCCGGGGCCGGAGCTCCCCGGGGTAGCGGCGCGCGGGCGGCCAGCGGGGGGATTGCTAGGTTGGCTGCATCGACGAGGCAAGGGGCGCGGCGTTATGACGGTAGGCGGTAATGAGGCCGATCTGGTCTTCGCGGGCGGCAGGATACGCACCCCGGCGCACCCGTCCGGGTTCGTCCAGGCGCTCGCCGTCCGGGGCGGCGTGATCCAGGCACTCGGCACCGATGACGAGATCAAGGAGCTGTCCGGCCGCCGCACCCGCGTCATCGACCTGCGCGGACGGCTCGCCCTGCCCGCCTTCGGCGACGCGCACGTGCATCCGGTGGCCGGCGGGGTAGAAAGCCTGCGTTGCAACCTGCTGGGCCTGCGGACCAGGCACCAGTGCCTGGCTCACACCGACGACTACTGTTCGGCGCTGGATCCCCGCGCCTGGGTGCTGGGCGGCGGCTGGACCATGTCGGCCTTCCCCGGCGGCCTGCCGACGGCGGCGGACCTGGACCCGATCACCGGCGGCAGGCCGGCCTTCCTGCCGAACCGGGATCATCACAGCGCCTGGGTCAACACCGCCGCGCTCACCGTGGCGGGTATCGACGCGAGCACGGCTGACCCGGTCGACGGCCGGATCGAACGGGACGAGGCAGGCCGTCCCACCGGGGCGCTGCACGACGGCGCCATGCGGCTGGTCGCGGCGCGCGTGCCGCGATCGGATCCGGCCGAGCTCCTCGCGGGCCTGATGGCGGGCCAGACACATCTGCACTCGCTGGGGATCACCAGGTTCCAGGACGCCTGCGTCGGCGCGGCCGGCGAGCTCGGCATGCCGGACTCGTTCGACGCCTACCGGATGGCCGCCGACTACGGCATGCTCAGCAGCGACGTCGTCGGCGCCCTGTGGTGGGACCGGAGCCGCGGTCTGGAACAGATCGATGACCTGCTGGCGCGGCGCGAGGAAGCCGGCGGGGGTCAGTCCGGCGGCGGCCAGTCCGGCGGAGGGCAGTCCGGCGGAGGGCAGTTCGGCGGGGGGCAGTTCGGCGGGGGGCAGTTCCGGGCGACCACGGTCAAGCTGATGCTCGACGGCGTGTGCGAGACGTTCACCGCCGCCATGTCCGCTCCCTACCTGGACCAAGACGGTCATCCCGGCCACCACCAGGGCCGCCTTTTCATCGAGCCGGGGATGCTTCAGGAGGCGACCAGGCGGCTGGCCACGGAGGGCTTTCAGCTGCACTTTCACGCCATCGGCGACCATGCGGTCAGCGCCGCCCTGGACGCGCTCGAGGCGCTCCCGGCCGCGCCGCGGCGGGCCGCCCGCCACCACCTGGCGCACCTGCAGTTCATCAGGCCCCAGGACCTGGGCCGGTTCGCCGCGCTCGACGCGGTCGCCAACTTCCAGCCGCTCTGGGCGTGCGCGGAGACGCAGATGGAAGAGCTGACCATCCCGTTCGTCGGGGCCGAACGCGCCGCCTGGCAGTACCAAATCGGCTCGCTGCTGCGGGCCGGCACCCGGATCGCCTTCGGCAGCGACTGGCCGGTGTCCAGCGCGGACCCGCTGCAGGAAATCCACGTCGCGGTCAACCGGGTCCTGTCCGAGCGGCTCGGCCGACCAGGGAAACCGGAATGCGAGAACCCGTTCCTGCCCGAGCAGGCGATCACCCTCGACGCCGCGATCGACGCCTTCACCTCCGGAGTCGCCTGGGTCAACCACCAGGAAGAAGTGGCCGGCCAGCTCCGGCCGGGCCTGCGGGCTGACCTGGCCGTCCTGGACCAGGACCTGTTCGCCATCCCGGCCCGCGACATCGGCAGCACCTCGGTCGTCATGACGGTCGCGGGCGGAACGGTCGTCCACGGCGACCGCTAGGCCGGCGCATGGTCGCGACGCCGGGCTGGAGCATCGTCGCGACGCCGAGGCCAGATGAGGCAGGGATCGATGACCTTCCCCGACTTCCGTTCGGCGCCTAACCAAGGGGGCAGGCCCGACCTGTACGAGCTGGAGAACCAGGCGATGGATCCCGGCGGACTGGTGCTCGCGGCGATGCGGGAACTGGCTCCGTGGGACGGCCGGATCCTGGTCGACCTGGGCTGCGGCAGCGGCTACTGGCTACCGGGTTATGCCGCAGAAGCGAGCGCCGTCATCGGGATCGATCCGGATCCGGTGCTGATCCCACTGGCTAGGGCGCGGGACCGGCGCGCTACGGTCCTGCCCGGGTCGGCCGAGCACCTTCCGCTGGACGACGCCAGCGTCGACGTGGTGCACGCGAGATTCGCTTACTTCTGGCCCCCGCGCTGTGCGGCCGGGCTGGCTGAGGTGCTGCGGGTGCTGAGGCCGGGTGGGCACCCTCGTGGTGGTCGACAACGATCAGCGGGCCGGGGCATTCGCCAGGCTGCTGCAGGCGGCGGGCGGCATGGCGCAGGGCCGGGCTGACGTCATCGACGCCTGGTGGGCGACGCGAGGAGCCGTCCGGGCCGAGGTGATGAGCCGCTGGGAGTTCGGGTCAAGAAGCGACTTCGAGGCTGTGCTCGGGCTGGAGTTCCCGGCCGGGGTGGCCCGGTCCTGGCTGGCAAATCATCCGGGGGAGGTTGGGCTCAGCTACGGGTACATACTTTTCGCGGTGCGGGCGGGTGAAACCACGGGCCGTTCGGCGATGAGGAGCTTGTGACCTTTCCGGTGAACGGGATCGGGCCCGATGAGGACCGGCGAGGAAAAAGGCGCGCGCGGCCGGCGGCCGGCAGGTGACCGGAGGGGCCCGGATGTGCTGTGCTAGGGGCGTGAGCAACGAACCCGCCGACGCGTTCAACGCGCTGCCGTTGAACTGGGCCTCCGACCCTGACCTGCTGGCTGGCATGACGGTGGACGACGACGACGAGCACGACGATCCGGTGCTGCGCTACCCGGACGGCCGCACCGTCGACACCTGGCGCGAGGACTATCCTTACGACGAGAAAATGTCGCGGAACGAGTACGAAAGCGTGAAGCGGCCACTGCAGATCGAACTCGTCCGGTTCCAGAACTGGGTGAAGTCCACCGGGCAGCGCATTGTGCTCGTGTTCGAGGGCCGGGACGCAGCCGGCAAGGGCGGCACGATCAAGCGCTTCACCGAGCACCTGAACCCGCGCGGCGCCACGGTGGTGGCGCTGGCCAAGCCGAGCGAGCGGGAACGGACCCAGTGGTACCTGCAGCGTTACGTGCCGAATCTGCCCGCGGCCGGGGAGATCGTCATGTTCGACCGGTCCTGGTACAACCGGGCCGGAGTGGAGCGGGTGATGGGCTTCTGCACGCAGGCGGAATACGAGGAGTTCATGCGGGAGGCGCCGGAGTTCGAGCAGATGCTGGTCCGTTCCGGGCTGCACCTGACCAAATTCTGGTTCTCGGTGACGCCCGCCGAGCAGCGCACCCGTTTCATCATCCGGCGGGTCGACCCGGTCCGGCAGTGGAAGCTGAGCCCGATGGACATCGAGTCGCTGGACAAGTGGGAGTCCTACACCGAGGCCAAGGAGGCGATGTTCCATTTCACCGACACCGCCCAGGCGCCGTGGACGGTGGTCAAGAGCAACGATAAGAAGCGGGCCAGGCTCGAGGCGATCAAGCACGTGCTGGCGAAGTTCGACTACGACGGCAAAGACGAGAACGTGATCGGCGAGCCGGACAAGGCCATCATCGGGCCGCCGTCCGTGCTGTCCGAGCACAACCCGGACCGGGTCTACCCCGAGCTGTAAGAAGGCTTCGAACCATGGCGTACGCAGAGATCAGCTCGGTGCGGGAACTTCGGGACCTGCTGGGCGTGCCGACCGGCCGTTCGGTGACCAAGGAACGCACCCGCCTGCACGACAAGGACCGGGAATGGCTGGCGGCGTCGCCGTTCTGCGTGATCGCCACGTCTGACGCGGACGGGAACTGCGACGCCTCCCCCAAGGGCGACCCGGCCGGGCAGCTGGTCCACGTGCTCGACGACACCACCATCGCCATCGGTGAACGGCCGGGCAACCGGCGCGCCGACGGGTACCGCAACGTCCTGATCAATCCGCACGCCGGGATCCTCTCCATCATTCCGGGCCGGAACGAGACGCTGCGGATCAACGGCCGGGCCCGGATACTGCGCGACGCGCCGTTCTTCGACGAGATGACGGTCCGCGGCCACCGGCCGGTGGTGGTGCTGCTCATCGAGATTGACCAGATCTTCTTCCACTGCGCCAAGGCCTTCATGCGCTCGGAACTCTGGCAGCCGCTGAGCTGGCGGCCCGACGTGCTGCCGTCGCACGCCGCGCTGACCAAGGCCGTGCAGGACACGCCGGAGACGCTGGCGGAACTCGAGGAGTACTACGCGCCGGCGAACTACGCCCAGCAGCTCTACCGTCCCCGGGAATGACGCCGGGTGGGGCTTATCGTGCCGGGGTCGAAACGGCTAGCGCGCCCGCTACCACCTGCGCCAGCGTCCCGATGAGCCGGCCATCCGGATCGTGGTCCGGATTTACCTCGGTAATGACGAGCCCGCCGAAGTTCTCGCTGCCGGTGAACTCGGCCAGGGCCGCGCTGACCTGCTCCAGGGTGAGCCCGGCGAAGTGCGGGAAGTTCGCCAGCGGGAACAAGCCGGTGTGCAGCACGTCAACGTCTAGATGCACCAGGTAGGTATCCGTCCGGCGCTCGAGATAGGCCCGGGCCCGGCGGGCCTGCCCGACGGGATCGGCCCGTACGGCCGGGGCCGGAGCCGCGTAGAGATGCCGGCTGACCAGTTCGGTCCACTGGCGGGTGTCCAGCTCGGCCGGGTCGAACCCGAACAGCACCACCTGTTCCGGCCGCACCAGCGGGCGGCGGGAACCCAGCCCGGCTAGCCGGGGCGACCCGCCGCCGAGCATGTGCGTCATGCCCATCGTGTCGGCCACGGCGGAGTCACTGTGTTCGGGGGTATGCAGATCCGCGTCGCCGTCGAAGTACACCAGCCCTACCTCGCCGAACCCGGCCAGTACCCCGAGCGTGATTGTGCAATCGCCGCCCAGGACCAGGGGCAGCCGCCCGGCGGCCAGGATCGCGGCCACTTCGGCCGCGGCGGCCTGGGCCACCGCAACCACGCGCTCGACGTCGCGGAGCCCGTCGGCCGGCGCCACCGGGCAAAACGGCGCCGCGACCAGATCACCGCGATCCTCGACGTCCAGCCCGGCCTGGCGCAGGGAATCGGCCAGCCCGGCGGCGCGCCAGGCGGCTGGGGCCTTGTCCTGGCCCGGGTTGTGCGAGCCCGCGCTCGTCGGTACCCCGAGGATGCTCACTCGCCTGCCCTGCGTGGTCATCGCGTCCGCCTCCAGCTCGTCAGGCCATTTAGTAACGCTTATAAATTGTTTAACACGTTACTACCACCAATTGAGCCTAGTAAACGGGTTAGCAAAAATGGTCGCGTTACACTGACGCCATGCTGGTCGATCCGCTGTCGCCCGACGTCCTCATCTGGCTGGTCAACGAATGGGGCACCGTACCGCGCGCCGCGGCCGGGGAAGACCAGGCGCCTTATCCGGACACCGATCTGCTGGCCGCGCTGCTGGCGGGCTCCGGAGTCCGTTCCTGCCCGCCCTCTGCGCTCACCGACCGCGCGCTAGGTCAGGTCGCTGACCGTCTGCATCGCGTGTTCGGCGCCGCGGATCTCAGCGAGCGGGTCGACTTGGTGGCCGGGCTGCTGGCCGAGACCGCGGTCACCGCGGCCCTGGACGTGGCCGACGGCCATCCCAGCGCGACCTGGCGGGTCGCCGACGCCCGCCTGGCCCTGCTCGCCGCCGCGGCCCTGACCTTGCGTCACCAGCTTGCCGAGCACGACCCGGACCGGGTCGGGGTCTGCTCGGGCCGCCGTTGCGCCGACGCTTTCATCGACGCCTCACCCGCCGGCCATCGCCGCTTCTGCTCGGTGACCTGCCAGAACCGGGCCAGGATCGCCGCCTGGCGGCAGCGCCGGAGCCCCGCCCCAGCACGATAAGCCCACGTGCACTCAATTGGCCGCCCGGGTGAAGCTGACTTCCTCGGCGACAACCACGAAACCTCTAAGCAACCCCAGGTCTATGGAGTTACCTGCGTCTATGTGTCGTTGCTCGCACGATCCATCGGCACATCGCCCCGTGATGCTCGCGGTAGATAATCAGATCAGCCGTTGCCGCGTCTGAGCCGGTAGGTCACGCGCGGCCGTAGCGGGTTGTCCTCCGGGAGCCGCAGATCGTCCCAGCGCGCGAATTCGGTGAAGCCCAGACGGCGCATCACCGCATGCGACGGCTCGTTGAGCACCGCCGCCATCGAGTAGATCTCGGCCATCCCCAGATCGCCGAACGCGACGTCCAGGGCTGCGCGCGCCGCCTCAGTGGCGTAGCCGTGATGCCAGGCCATGCGGACCAGCCGCCAGCTGACCTCCGCGCCGCCGCCGCCCGGCACGTGATCAGGCAGCGGGTTGAGTCCGGTGAAGCCGATGAACTGGCCGGTGCGCGCGATCTCCAGCGCCCACAGTCCAAAGCCCTGAGCCTCGAACCGCTCCTCAAGCAGGTCGACCATTGCGTCGCTTGCCACCCGGTCCAGGGTGCCGGGAAAGAACCGCATGGTGTCCGGGTCGGCGTTGAGCGCCGCGAATGGTTTCCGGTCGCCATCCTGCCATCGGCGCATCACCAGCCGATCGGTCCGCAAGCTGTCGAACCTGACGACCGGCACTATGCACCTCCTACTGCGACGACACGCTTTGCTGTTCCTTGGCGACGGCGACGAAATACTCAAGTTGGTGACGTTCCATAACTGGTAATTCCGGGGTTTGCACTCAGGATGACTAGCTGCTTATGGATAGGCCCCGGCGAGGTTCGGACCGCCCCTTACGGTGGACGATATCGCCATATTGCCGGGCGGGATCTCTTGCCTCGGCCATCTGTGCTTATTACACCGGAGGTCCGGATTTCTGGTCGCCGCTGAGCGGAGAAGGGCAGAGGTAAGCGATCGTCAGGTGGGGTAGCGGGTGGGTTCGGTGGTGTAGTGGCGGCCGGACGGGACTGTCCAGCGGAAGGTGCCGGGGGTGAGCTGCTCGACGTTCCACCGGGGGTGCTGCTTGAGCCGGTGCTCGCGCCTGCACTTAGGCCCGCCGTTACACAGGCAGGTCCGGCCACCATCTTCGAACGGAATATTGTGCTCGAAGTCGCAAGCGACAGCCGGACGGCGGCAGGACGGGCCGGTACATGTCGCGTGCCGGATCTGGGTCAGGTGCCGGAGCTTGACGCCGGGGTCGTGACCGGGGGCCTCGAACCGATGGTCGCAGTCGTCCAGGGCAAGCGGGTCCAGAGCGGTTAGCAGATCCCGTTGGCTTGGGATCCCGGTGGCGAGCCGCCAGGTGCCGTATCCGCCCTTCGGCCCGTCCTGGCCGGAGGCGATGAAGGTGAAGCGCGGGGCCGGAGGGCCGCCGGGTGGACCGTGACCGCCGGGTG
Organism: Actinomycetota bacterium; assembly: GCA_030853115.1. Taxonomy (GTDB): domain Bacteria; phylum Actinomycetota; class Actinomycetes; order Streptosporangiales; family Streptosporangiaceae; genus Palsa-504. The sequence continues at coordinate 23,849 of JALYVS010000013.1, read as the reverse complement.
GACCGGATGTGCCGGGTTCGCCGATGCGTAGCCGCTGGTTTTTAGGTTCGGGCCGGGCGCATCCGTGGCCGATGGCGTGTCCTTGCTCGTCGGTGACCGTCACGCACCAGCTGGTGGCCGGGTTCGTCGCGGCGGCGTTCGCCAGGTCGCGGGCCAGGTCAGGGTCGACGGGCCCGAGGCCGGGGAGCTCACCGGGCCGTTCAGCGAGGTCCAGCAGGGTCATCAGGGGGATGGTGAGGTTGATCCGGCCGGCGAACCCGGCCGGGAGCACGCCCGCCGTCGGCGGCAGCCCGGTCCCGTCCGGGGCCGGCCGACCGAGGCTGGCCTTCCCGTCGGGGCTGGCCTTCCCGTCGGGGCTGGCCTTCCCGTCGGGGCTGGCCTGCCCGTCTGTGGCAGCGGCGGGCTGGCGGGTCGCGGAGTTCCGGCCGAGCAGGATGTCCAGGAACGCCCGGGCCCGGAGCTGATCCATATCCCCTTCGGCGCCCGCGGCCTTGAGCTGCTTCGCCCACCAGGTCACCCGCTGGCCGGCGGCCAGCACGTCGGCGGGCGGCAGTTCCCGCCCGGCCAGCCCGGCGTTCCCGGACTCCTCAGGCCACCGTTCCACCCGCGCCTGCCGCGCCGCGTCCTCCCGCCGTTTTCTCGCTTTGCCGGGGGCGACCTGCATGACGGCGAGCCTGATCGCGGCGCGGAGCCCACCGGGGGTCAGCCGCCCGGCCCGGTCGAGCACTAGCGCCTCCGCAGCGGCTGCCTCCTCCGGGTCCAGGGCGGTGACCGCGCGGGCGATGATCTCCACCTTGGACTGGCGCAAGATCCCCGCCCGGAACGCCGCCCGGGTGCCGGGCAGCTTCACCGCCAGGGCATAAGCCAGGTCCAGCATCAGGTCCGCCGCCCACCGGGTCTCGGCCAGCGCATACGACAGCTCTGAACTCGTGAACTCCTCCCAGTCCCCCGCCCCGGCCAGCCCCGGCTCGGCGCTCGCGGCGGGCCGCCGCCGGATCAGCTCCGCCACCGCGACGTGCTTCAACGCGGACGCGGAAGCCTCCGCCCGGTCCAGCGCGCAGATCACCCCGGTCAGCTCATCATCACTAGCCCCAGGAAACCGGTCACCCTCCCCCGCCGCGCACTCCGCCAACCCGAGCAGCCCCGCACCCCCCGGCACGGCATCCAGGACCTGCCCCGTCGCGAACGCGCCCGCCGGACCAGGTGACTCACCCGGCACCCGCCGCGCCGAACCCGGCTGCCCCGGACCCCGCCGGAACCCCTTCGCCGAGGAAGCGCTTCCCTTCCCCGGACGAGAGCTTCCCCTGGCCGCGCCGGCGCTTCCCCTGGCCGCGCGGGTCCCCTCAGCGGCGCGGCCCTTCTTAACCGCGCCACCTGGCTCTGCGGCACCCGCCCGCGCCGGGACACCGCGATCACCGCCCGCGTCACCGCCGGGGGCGGACCACTCCTCGGGCTCGGCCCGGGACAGCCCCTCCAGCCACTCATCCTCGGTCAGCCAGTCCGCACGCGGCGGAGGCAGCTCCCGCCACCCCTCAGGCACCTCACCCGCCACACCAGGACCAGGACCGGGGTCGGGACCAGGGTCGGGGTCGGGACCAGGGTCGGGGTCGGGACCAGGACCAGGACCATCCTGCGGGGACGCACCGGGCTCACCAGGACGCCGGGCAGGGTCATCGTCCCGCCCGGGGTCTGCTGGGGAAACCGGTCCCGTGGCCACGAACCACCGTCCGTTCGGAAAAAATGACCTGTCAGGCTGCTGTCAGCACTTCTATCAAACATAATAGCGAATCTGGCTGCCAGCAGCAACTAATAAGACATGACAGGGCGGAGATTTCGAACAAGTTACCGACGGGCCTGGTGTGATGTTAGAGGCGGTCGGGAGTGGTGAGTACGCAGGAAAATAACAAGGCCCCGAAACCCTACGGGCTCGGGGCCAATGATGTCGTGGCATATTACGGGGTATCGGACACCTCGAACAATGCTCAAGGTCTCTCTTGAGCACTCGTGGAGGTGGCGGGAATCGAACCCGCGTCCTTCAGTACCTCACCAGGGCTTCTCCGGGCGCAGCTTGCTATGCTTTTCTCAGCCCCGGCGATCACGCAAGCAAGACGCCGACAGGCTCAGTCACTGTTTGATGTCCCGGCTGGCCCCGCGACCGGGTCAGACGGTAATCCTCCTAGCTGATGCCAGGCACCGGGTCGAAGGCATCCCCGGGCTGACAGACCTCTTTAACTCGTCTTAAGCGGCGAGAGCGAGGTCAGTGCGCGTTGAGTTGGCACTTATTGGTTTGCGGCCACAGGATTAACGAGGTCACAACCGCAACCCTCGGCCCGCTTCACCTGGTTCGACAACCGAAGTCGAAACCGATCACCCCCTATTTAGTTTTCGGTCGATACAGCTACGCCGTACCGCCGTACCTGACCGTACACTCACAACAGGCAATCGCCAACTTAGATTCCCGGCCGCCGGCCGATGGCAGCGCCACATGCGAACGGCAGCGCTACATGAGTGTGGCCCCTGCGGGCGCTGGCGGTGGCCGAACGCGCCCGCAGGGGCAGGCCGGCAGGGTCGGAGCCGGCCTGGTGGCCGGGTCTCCCCCGAGATGAGACCCGGACCCTCACGGTGACTAGGTCGCAACCCCCGTAGCGAACCCCAGTCACAGGTAAGGACGCTGCCAGATAGGTGAACGGTTGCTTACGTTAAGTTATTTTAGTCACGTCTTTATACGGAGAGTGATAGCGGATATCAGCCGTGACAGTTGCAGGCGACCGGTCAGCCGATAGCGGCGAGGAACGCGCCGGCCAGAGCCGCGGCGGACAGCTGGGCGGTCCGGCCGGTTTCAATCACCGTGAACGCGATGTTGCCGCGGTACCCGACGAACCAGCTCATCCAGCCTGACCCCGAGTGGACCAGGCCAACCTGGCCGTACACCTGCGCTCCCGGCACGCGGGCGGCGTGCGCCGCGCCTGAACTGACCGCGCCGCGCATCAGGTCGCGCAGTGCGGACATGGCCGCCGGATTTAGCGCGAGCCCCGGCTTGCCGACCGGATCGGCCGTCCCCTGGGTCACCTGCGGGATCTGCCAGCGGCCTGAATCGACGGCCGCGGCCACCATGGCCATCGACAGCGGACTGACCCGGACGCTGCCCTGACCGATCGTCTGGGCGGCGAGGTCAGCCTCCCCGATGGCGGCAGGTACCGACCCGGAGAAGGCTGGTACTGGCAGCCGCGACCAGTCCGCGCCAATCCCGAAGGTGGTAACTACCTGGTCGAACTGGCTGGAAGATAGCAACTCGGACATTCCCGCGAACGCCGTACCGCAGCCGTCGGCGAAATCGGCGCTGAACGGCTTCTGCTCGCCGGTTCCGTCGCTGGTGAACGTCTGCCCCCCGACGGCCAGGGAGTTCGCGCACGAGGTCGGCGCGGAGGGCTTCATCCCGTCACTGAGCAGCGCGGCGGCCGAAACGATGGTGAACGCGTTACCTGGCATCAGCTTCGCGGCCAGCGGGCCAGCGGCGGGCAGCGCACCTGACGCCTGGCGTTGCGCCACCGCCAGGACCTGGCCGGTCTTCGCCTGGACGGCCACGACCTCGCCCGAGTTCGACGAACCGTCGAGCGCCTTCAGGGCCGCGTGCTGGATCGACGACTGAATCGTGGTGCGCACCGGCGTGCCAGGAACGCCAGGCCAGCGCGCGAGGACGGCGGTCTGTGCGCCGGCCGGGTTCACCGCGACCACCTCGGCCGTGGGCGTGCCGAGGAGCTGATGCTGATAGGTCTGCTCGAGCCCGGACAGCCCGACCGTGGTACCTGGCAGGTAAAACGTGCCGTTCGCCCGCAGCATCGGGTTGACTTCACTGCCCACCTCGCCGACCAGGCCGGTGGCCTCGGCTTGGAACAGCCGTTTTGACACCCGCTGTATCACCAGGCCGGGCACTTTGCCGAGCCCGGCCCGCATCGACATGTACGTGACGGGGTCGAGCGTGGCGAGGCCGAAAAACTGGCTCGGCGGGGCCGCCGCGAGCTGGCCGAGCACCTGCCCGGCCTGAAGCCCGGTCAGGCTGGCGAAGGCCCGGGCGGTCGCCGCCTGGTTGGCCAGGCGGTCCGGCCACACGCCGACCTCGTACGCCGGGGCCGACAGCTCGAGCGGATGCCCCTCGGCGTCGAGCACGCCCGCCCGGGTGGGAAACTGGGTCACCATCGCCAGCCGCTCACCTGGCCCCAGGCTCGGGTTGATAACGCTGGGTGCCCAGTCGACCTTCCAGGCACCACCCACCCGGCGCAGGCCCAGCGCGCCGCGATAAATCCAGACGTGCTCCTGGCCGGCCAGGCTGACCGAAGCCTTGAAGTCAGCCTGCGCGGTGCCGCCGTGCTGGACGACCGAGGTTATGGAGAAGAAGAGCTGCGTGGCGTCGACCTGCGCGAAGGCGCCCCTCAGCTCGGAGGTGACGGTGGCCGGCCCGGCCGTGGTCAGGGCGCCCGCGGCGGCGTACTGCTGCTGCTGCCAGTCGAGCAGGAAAGCCTGGACCGTCGGCTCCGCGGACAGCTCAGAACCGAAACCCGCGGCCAGCCCGATGCCCAGCACGCCGACCGCGACGATGACGACCGCGGCCAGGCGCGCCCGCTTCGCACGCCGGCGCGCGGGAGAGGGCTTCTGGCCGGGCCTGGATGAGGCCCCGGCGGCCACGTGACGGGTCGGCCTGGGCGCGGCCGCGGTCGGGCGGATGGGTCGAGCCACGCGAGAGCCCGGCGGGCCGGCCACTCGGATGCCGGGCGGGCCGGAGGGACCAGGGGGGCTTGAGAAGCCGGCGGGAATTTCGGAACCTGACAGAGCAGGCCCGAAGGGGCCCCCGGGTCCGAAAGGGCCAGCGGAACTTGGGGGGCCAGCAGGCCCGAAGGGACCAGCGGAACTTGGGGGGCCAGCAGGCCCGAAGGGGCCAGCGGAACCTCGGGGGTCAGCGGACCCGAAGGGGCCAGCGGAACCTCGGGGGTCAGCGGAACTTGGGGGGTCAGCGGGCCCGAAGGGGCCTGCGTATCCGAAGGGGCCAGCAGAACTTGGGGGATCCGCGGGTTCGAAGGGGCCAGCGGAAGCGGGGGGACCAGCGGAGCCTGGCGACGTGGCATCGCGCGGCGCGGGCGCCGAGCGACCCCGCGGCCTGGCGTGGCCGCGGCGCTCGCTCGGGGGAGAGGACACGATCCGCCTGCCCGTCACCTTCGCCGCTTCAGCGCCCGGTCCATTTCCCTGGACGCATCACGCTTGGCCAGGTCCTGACGCTTATCGTAGGTTCGCTTACCGCGGCCGAGACCGAGTTCCACCTTGACGTTCCCATCCCTGAAGTACAGCGAAAGCGGGACCAGGGTCAGACCTTGCTCGGCGATCTTGCTGGCTAGGCGGTCGATTTCCTTGCGATGCATCAAGAGTTTCCTGATCCGCCGGGGCGGGTGATTGGTCCAGTTGCCCTGCCCGTACTCCGGGACATGCACGTTGTGCAGCCAGACCTCGTCGTCGCTGATCTGCGCGAACCCGTCGGCCAGGGACGCACGGCCATCGCGGAGTGATTTCACCTCGGTGCCCGTCAGAACCAGGCCTGCCTCGAAGGTTTCCTCGATGTGGTAGTCGTGGTACGCACGGCGGTTACGGGCGATGACCTTCTGCCCCTGCTCCCGAGCCACGTCTCTCCCGTCATCGCCCCAGCAACTACTCAGATACGCAGATAGCGGCGCAGAGTCAGGAACGACGTCGCACCGCACAATACGACTCCCACGACCATCGAGATCAAGATCACTTCGATCAGGTCACCGACGGACAAACCTACATTGAAGGAGAAGTACTGTTCCAGGCTATCTAGCATCAGGGACTTCACTGCCACCAGGAGCCCGGCGGCGATGGCCCAGCCGATCAGGCCGGCGATCGCCCCCTCTAGCAGGAAGGGCAGCTGGATATAGAAGTTCGACGCGCCGACCAGCCGCATGATGGCGGTTTCCCTGCGCCGGTTGAACGCTGACAGCCTGATCGTGTTGGCCACGAGCAAGATGGCGGCCACGATCAGGATCAGCGCGATGATGATGACCGCGTTCCTGGCGCTGTCGAGCAGCCGGTAGAACTTGTCCAAGATGGTCATTTCATCGATTACGGTTTCCACCCCCTGCGCGCCCGTCACAGCGCTGGCCACGATGTTGTAGTCGGCCTCGGGGTTTTTCAGCTTGACCTCGAAGGAGTCCGGGATGTTGCCCTGATGGGTGCCCTGGACGAGGGCGGGCTCGTTGGAGAATTCTTGCCGGAACTGGGTGTAGGCCTGCTGCTGTGAGACGTAGTAGACGTTCTGCACCTGCGGCATGGCGGCCAGCTGCTTGCCCAGCTGATTTCGCTCCGCCGCGGTCGAGGGGCCGTTCTCCGCGCACTGCGGCTGCGGGCTCGTCTTGACGCACAGGTAGATCGACAGTTCGACCTTGCCCTGCCAGTAAGTCCGGGTCCGGTCCACCTGCTTGACGAACAGCAGACCCGTACCGAGCAGCGACAAGCTGATGGCCACGACCACGATGAGCGCCATCGTCATGGTGAGATTCCGGCGTAGCCCGATCCAGATCTCGGAGAAGACGAACTGTGAGCGCATGCTGGCTGATCCTTGTAGTCCTAGGCGGTGCTGACAGGTCAGTATGCCTGGCCGTAGACCCCGCGTGACTGATCTCGGACGACCTTGCCGTATTCGAGCTCGATGACGCGCTTGCGCATCGAGTCGACGATGGCCGCGTCATGAGTGGCCATCACGACAGTCGTTCCTGTCCGGTTGATGCGGTCGAGTACTTTCATGATGCCGATCGAGGTCGCCGGGTCGATGTTCCCCGTCGGCTCGTCGGCGAGCAGGATCATCGGCCGGTTGACGAACGCGCGCGCCATCGCGACCCGCTGCTGCTCACCGCCGGACAGCTCGTCAGGCATCCGTTCGTGCTTGCCCTCCAAGCCCACCAGGTCAATGACCTCCGGAACGACCTTGCGGATAAAGCGCCGGTGCTTGCCGATGACTTCCAGGGCGAACGCCACGTTCTGGTAGACGTTCTTGTTCGGCAGCAGCCGGAAGTCCTGGAACACGCAGCCGATGCGCCGCCGCAGATACGGCACCTTCCAGTTCGTGAGTCGCGCGAGGTCCCGGCCGGCCACGTGGATTTTGCCGTCTGAAGGCCGCTCCTCCTTCAGCACCAGGCGGAGGAAGGTCGACTTCCCCGACCCGGACGGGCCGACGAGAAAGACGAATTCGCCCTTAGTGACCTCGATGTTCACGCTCTCAAGCGCGGGGCGACTCTGATTCGGATAAACCTTGGTGACGTTATCGAAGTTGATCACGGGACCATCACATCGATGTAGGCGAACCAGGGCCGAGCTGCCGCCGCGACCTGGGCGACGTGCGGGTAACCTGGAGTGGACCAGGGCTCAGTCTAGAGGGAAACTGGCAGCTAAGGCCCTACATCGCGGCAACTGCCGGGGTGCGGCCAGCCGGAAGGGGTTCCATGAGCTGCGAACACCTGATCTGCGCGAACTGCGCCGGGCCAGTAGCGGAAGGCCGCTGCCCCGCGTGTCGCGCTTCGCGGCAGCACGTTCACCATCAGCATCCGGGTGCCAGCCCGCAACTGATCGTCGCGGCCGTACTGGTGCTGAGCTTGCTGTTGCTGCTGGCCATGCACCTGGCGAAGTAGCCGCACCCGGGAATTCTTACCGGCCGCCGCGCCGCATCCAGCGGATCTCCGCGTCGATGAACTCGTCAATCTCCCCGTCGAGGACCGCCACCGCGTTCCCCGTCTCCATCCCCGTCCGCACATCTTTAACGTTCTGGTAGGGATACAGAACGTAATTGCGGATCTGGGTCCCCCAGGCGCGACCGCCGTCGCCGCGCAGCGCGGCCATCTCCTCAGCCTCCTCGCCCCGCCGCCGCTCCAGCAGCTTGGACTGCAGCACGGCCATCGCCGACGCGCGGTTCTGGATCTGACTGCGCTCGTTCTGGCAGGAGACCACGATCCCGCTGGGCAGGTGGGTGATGCGGACCGCCGAGTCGGTGGTGTTCACGCCCTGGCCGCCCGGGCCGCTGGACCGGAACACGTCGACCCTGATGTCGTCATCGCTGACGTCGACATGGTCGGTCGTCTCCACCACCGGCGTCACGTCCACGCCAGCGAACGAGGTCTGCCTGCGCCCCTGGTTGTCGTACTTGGAGATCCGGACCATCCGGTGCGTGCCGTGCTCGCCGCGCAGCGTGCCGTAGGCGTAGGGCGCGTTCACCGCGAACGTCGTCGATTTGATCCCCGCCTCTTCGGCGTAGGAGGTGTCGTAGACCTCGGTCGGGTACTTGTGCCGTTCCGCCCAGCGCAGGTACATCCGCATCAGGTTCTCCGCGAAGTCGGCGGCGTCCGCGCCCCCGGCCTGGGCGTTGATCGAGATCAGCGCCTCCCGGGCGTCGTACTCCCCGGCCAGCAGCGTGCGCACCTCGAGCTGGTCGATCTCGGTCCGCAACATGGTGAGCTCGCGCGCCGCCTCGATCCTGGTGGGCTCGTCGTTCTCGCTCTGCGCCAGGTCGAACAGCACCTGGGTGTCGCCGAGCCGCTGATGCTGGGCCGCCAGCCGAGCCAGCTCTGCCTCCAGGTAGGAAAGCCGGCGGGTCACCTTCTGGGCTCGATCCTGGTCAGCCCAAAGCCCGGGGTCGGCGGCTTGCTCACGCAAACCGTCCGCCTCCGTCTGCATCGCTCCGGGATCGAGCACCGCCTCAATGCTGGCGAGCTTGGACGTCAGTGCCGCGATCTCATCGGCGGGATCGGTACCTGCCATGGCGGCTAGCCTACGCGAGTGGCGCAGGCCGCGATCGCAACCTTGGCTGAGCGCGCCAAACCCGGCGGCCCGACCCGGTATCCTGCCTTAGCGTGACACACCGAAAGCGCCGGAGCTGGACCCGGACCGTGATCGGGTCGGCGGCGCTCGCGGGTGCGGCCCTGCTGGCCCTCCAGGGCTGCGCGCCGGGGGCATCGGCGGACCCGGATCCCAGCACCGGCCACGACCCGGCCTACGCCCAGGTGATGGCGCAGGCCGACCGGGTCTATCAGCATTACCTGCTCACCAGTGCCGCCGCGGCAGCGGACGGCGACCAGGCGCTAGCCCTCAGCGTCGTCGCGAACGCGCAGTGGTTTCAGACCAAAGGCCAGTACAAGACGCGGGCCAGCACGGGCACCCCGGTCCCGCAGTACCGGTACGGCACACCGCACTACATCTTGCCGGAGCCAGCCGGGTATCCGCGGTGGTTCATGGTGACGGTGCCGAGGAGCACCGCGGCGGGCGGGCGCGCAGGCCCCGTCGTCACCACGGTCATGCTGTTCGAGCAGACTAAGGCGACCCGGCCCTGGACCCTCGACAGCGCCGTCCCGCTCGACCGGCCGCTGCCCGAGCTGGCCTACGCCAGTGACGGGTACGCCGTCGCCGTGCCGGACGGCGACACCGGGCCGCTGTTGCCTCCGGACGTGATCGGGCCGTCCCAGGCGGCGGTGGTGGACCACGGTCCCGGCAGCCCGTCCGCGGCGGTGATCAGCGCCGGACCGCTGACCACCGGCTTGTACGCCGCGCAGGCCGCGCTGGGCCGGGCGCAGAGCGCCCGCGGCCTGGTGTACCAGTGGCTGCTCCTGGGCGCCTCCTACCCGCAGTTCCAGCTGCGCCTGCGCAGCGGCGCAGACCTGGTGCTCTACGGGATGTACCTGGACACCACCATCGAGCACCCGAACCTCAGGAAGGGGTCGCCGATCCCGGCGCCCGCCGAATTCAGCCCGTTGTTCGCCGCCCCCACCGAGGTCGCGTACCACGCGGTCTACGGCAACTGGACCTACCAGTTCGTGGCGATCGACCCGCCGGCCGGCGCGCACGCCAAGGTGGCCATCATCGCGGCGAACGGCAGCCCCAGCTACGGCCACGCCTACTAGCTACCAGCCGCATTACTCAACCTGCGGCAGGGAACTCGCGGCGACCAGGGTCCGGATGGCGCGCAGCGCCACCGACAGCGTGGTGAAGGTGAAGCGCTCGCTCTCCCAGATCTCCCCCAGCGTCTGCGCCGCCATCGCGACGGCGGCCTCGTTGCGCGACGCCCAGGCGGCCAGCCGCTCCTCCGGGCTCCTGGTCACCTCAGGCCTGCTGACCCCGAGCACGTCCTCGGTCAGCGAGGCGTGCGCGGCGTACAGGTCGTCCCGCAGCGCGGCCCGGGCCATCGTCGACCAGCGGTCCTCGCGGGGCAGCGCGGTGATGCGGTCGCGCAGCCGGGTGATCTGCAGCCGGTCGGCGAGATCGAAGTAGACCTCGGTGGTCTCCTCGATCCCGCGTCCGGCCGAAGTGGCGGCCTGCACGATGCCGAAGGCCGAGTACGTCGGCACCATGGCCGCGACTCGGTCGGCCAGCTCAGCCGGCACGCCGAGGTCGAGGTAAGAGTCCCGGCGCTCCTGCCACCCGGCTAGGTCCCGGCCGGTGAGCAGCTTCGGCAGGCGCGAACGGACCGTCCGCACCCCGTCCGCGAAGAAGTCGACGGTGGCCGCGATGTCGAACGGCGGCCTGCGGTTGTGCAGCAGCCACCGGACCGCGCGCTCGGTCAGCTTGCGTCCCTCCAGGAGCAAGGTGATCTGGGCCGCGATGCCAACCTGGCTCTCCAGCTCCTCGACCTGCCGCCAGAACACCGGCATGTCGAACACCTCGCGGGCGACCAGCCAGGCCCGGGTGAGGTCGGGCACCGACGCGCCGGTCTCCTCGATCAGCCGGAACAAGAACGTGGTGCCCGAGGTGTCGATCATCTCGTTGACCGCGGAGGTGGTGATGATCTCCCGGCGGAGCGGATGCGCTTCCATCCGGTCCGCGAAGGCGGCCCGCAGCGGCGCCGGGAAGTACGCGTCGAGCACCCGGCGCAGGTACGGGTCGTCGGGCAGGCCGGAGGCGAGCACGTCCTCGGCCGCCGAGATCTTGGTGTGGGCGAGCAGCAAGGCCAGCTCCGGGCTGGTCAGCCCGGACCCGGAGGACCGCCGCTCGGCGATCTCCCGCTGATCCGGGAGCACGTCGCGGCTGGTGTTGAGCCGCTTATCCCGGATCAGCTTGCGCAGGTAGCGCACGTGCACGTGGAGCAGCGACGGCGCCTGGCGCCTGGCCACCGCCAGCGCCATGTTCTGCCCGTAGTTGTGCCGCAGCACCAGCGCGGCCACCTCGTCGGTCATCTCGTTCAGCAGCTGGTGCCGGGCCGAAGCGGGGATGACGCCGTCCCGGATCGCGTCGGCGAGCAGGATCTTGATGTTGACTTCGTGGTCGGAGGTGTCGACCCCGGCGGAATTGTCGATGAAGTCGGTGTTCATCAGGCCGCCGCCGACGGAGTACTGGATCCGGGCCGCCTGGGTGAAGCCGAGGTTGCCGCCCTCGCCGACCACCCGGGCGCGCAACCGGGTGGCGTCGATCCGGACCGCGTCGTTGGACCTGTCCCCCACGTCGGCGTGGGATTCTGAGCCGGCCTTGACGTAGGTACCGATCCCGCCGTTCCAGAGCAAGTCCACCGGGGCGGCCAAGATGGCGGAGATCAGCTCGTCCGGAGATGCCGCGGTGACCCCGGCGGCCAGGCCAAGCGCGATACGGGCCTGCGGCGAGACCGGCACCGACTTCACGCTGCGCGGCCACACCCCGCCGCCCGGTGAAATCAGCGCCGGGTCATAGTCCGCCCACGAGGACCTGGGCAGGTCGAACAGCCGGCGGCGCTCGGCGAAGCTGGCCGCCGGGTCGGGGTCGGGGTCGACGAAGACGTGCCGGTGGTCGAAGGCCGCGACCAGCTTGATGCGCTCCGACAGCAGCATGCCGTTGCCGAACACGTCACCGGACATGTCGCCGACGCCGACCACGGTGAAGTCATCGGCGCCCGGATTCATCCCCAGCGCCGCGAAGTGCCATTTCACCGACTCCCAGGCGCCGCGGGCGGTGATGGCCATCTTCTTGTGGTCATAACCCTCGGATCCGCCGGAGGCGAAGGCGTCGCCCAGCCAGAAGCCGTAGCGGGCCGCCACCTCGTTCGCGGTGTCCGAGAACGTCGCGGTGCCCTTGTCCGCCGCGACCACCAGGTACGGGTCGTCGCCGTCCCGCCGGACCACGTCCGGCGGCGGCACCACCTGATCCGCCTCGATGTTGTCCGTCACATCCAGCATCGCCGCGATGAACGTCTGGTAGCAGGCGAGCACCTCGGCCGCATGCGCCTCACGGTCGGCCGGATCAGGCAGCTGCTTGCACACGAAACCGCCCTTGGCCCCGGACGGGACGATGACCGCGTTCTTCACCTCCTGCGCCCGGACCAGGCCGAGGACCTCGGTGCGGAAGTCTTCGAGCCGGTCCGACCAGCGCAGGCCGCCGCGCGCCACCCGGCCGAAACGCAGGTGCACCGCCTCCAGCCGGGGCGAATGGACGAAGATCTCCACCTTGGGCCGCGGCGCGGTCAGGCCGGGCACGCCGCCGGGGTCGAGCTTGAACACCAGCGGCTGCGGGCCAGGCACCGCGCCCGGGCTGTGGCGGCGGTAGTAGTTGGTCCGCAGGGTCGCGTCGATCAGGGCCAGGTAGGACCGCAGGATCCGGTCGTGGTCCAGGCTGACCACCTCGTCGAGCTGACCGCGGATCTCCTCGGCGATCGCCTCGCAACGCTCACCAGCCCCGCCCTGCCGGGCCGGGTCGAACCTGGACTCGAACAGCCGGACCAGCAGCCGGGTGATCGCCCCGTTGGACCGCAGCACGCGCTGCAGGTAGTCCTCGCTGAACCGCGTGCCGCCCTGGCGCAGGTACTTGGCGTAGGCGCGCAACAGCACCACCTCACGCCAGCTCAGGCCCGCGGTCAGCACCAGCGCGTTGAACCCGTCGTCCTCGGTCTGGCCGTGCCACAGCGCGGTCAGCGCCTCCTCGAAAATCTGCCGCACGCTGCCGCCGGCCGCGACGGCCGGGGCCGCCAGGCCAAATTCATATATCCAGAACGACCCGGCCTTATCCCGCCCAGCGAACTGGTACGGGTGCTCGTCGACGACCTCCAGGCCCATGTGCTGCAGCTGCGGCAGCACCTTCGACAGCGTGATCGGCGTCCGGGGCCGGTACACGACCAGCGTCCACCGGTCCGGGGCCTCCACCAGGCGGACGGCGAATTCGGTTCCCGACTCGCGCAGCTCGAGCATCGTGGACAGGTCGTCGACCGCGTACTGCGCGGAGACGTCGGCCTTGTACGTCTCGGGGATGCCCGCTGAGCACAGGTCGAGCAGCAGCCCGGCCCGGTCCTCACCGAGCCGGCGGATCGCCTCGGCGGCTACGTCCTCGTCCCACGACCGGACGGCCGCGGCCAGCTTGCGCTCCAGGGCCGCCGCGTCCACCTGCGGGACCGGGCGGCCCCGCTCCCCCCGGACCACCACGTACAGCCGGGCCAGCGCCGAGTCCCCCACCATCGCGCTGTAGTCCACCGAGACCCCGTGCAGGGCCTCGGCCAGAATGCTCTGCGCGCGCAGCCGGACCTTGGTGGTGTAGCGGTCCCTGGGCAGGTACACCAGGCAGGACATGTACCGGCCGTACCGGTCCCGGCGCAGGAACAGCCGGGTCTGCTTGCGCTCGCTCAGCCGCAGCACGCCGAGCGCGATCGGGGTGAGGTCGTCCGCCGAGATCTCGAAGAGCTCCTCGCGCGGGTAATCCTCGAGGATCTCCAGCAGGTCCTTCCCGTCGTGGCTGTCCCGGGCCAGCCCGGCCGCGGCGAGGACGGCCGCGAGCTTGCGCCGCAGCACCGGGATGCCGGCGATGGGTTCGGTATGCGCCGCGTGCGTGTACAGGCCGAGGAAGCGGAACTCCCCGGTAACCGCCCCGTCCGGGTCCAGCTTCTTGACCGAGACGTAGTCCAGGTAGTTCGGCCGGTAGACGGTTGACCTGGAGTTCGCTTTGGCCAGCACCAGCCGTTCGGCCGGATCCTGGGTCCGGGCCAGGATCTGCGGCGATAGCGGCGGCACCGCATCGGGTCCGGGCCGGTCATGGCGCAAGATGCCGAGCCCGGTGCCGGGCGCGGCGCGCAGGCCCACGCCGCCGGTGGCCGGCACCAGGTCATATTCGCGGTAGCCGAGGAAGGTGAAGTTGCCGTCGGCGAGCCAGCGCAGCAGCTCGCCGAACTCGGCCAGCTCACTGCCCGGCTTCCCGTCCAGCTGGCCGGCCAGGCTCCGGGCCATCTCGCCCATCCGGCGCTGATCCTCGACCACGACCCGGACGTCCTCCAGGACCCGTCGCAGGTCGGCGGCGAGCTGATCGCCGCCGACCCGGTCCCGGGGCGCCCCGAGCTCCACATGGATCCAGGATTCGGTAATACTCGGGGGGACGGTAACCCCCAGACCCCCCCTGCTTATGGGGGGGCTGCCCGCCCCCCCATGCCCCCCGGGGCCCCCCGCTGGGGGGCTGGCCGGGTTCTCGTGCCCCCCGGGGGCCCCCTCTGGGGGGCGGGCCGGGTCTTGGGGGTCCGCGTCGGGGGGGCATACGCCGAGGATCTCGCGGAGTAGGCCGACCACGTCGCGGCGGACTTGCAGCACGGGATGGACCAGCAGCTGGATCTCCGCCTCGTGCCGGTTCAGCTCGGTGGTGACCGAATCGACCAGGTAGGGCATGTCGTCGACCACGATGTCGACCACGATGCTGGCCCGGCGGGCCCGGTCGAGGTCGTCGGGCTCGCGGACCTGCACCAGCGCGCGGCCCTGCGGGCGGTGCAGGCCGAGCTGGGCGTGCACGTGCGCGACCGCGGCCATCCGGGCCGGCGGGGCTAGGTCTTCGGTCGCCACCCGCTGGTAGTAGGCCCGCAGGTAGCACGAAACGTTGTCGCTGGTCCCGCCCAGGACATCAGGATCCAGGGCCGGGTCCTGCGGCCACGCTTGGTCCGCCTTGGCCAGCAGGGCTTCCCTGGCTTCGTCGGTATTGCTGTCCGGCATCGCGTCCACTCCTTCGTGTCCACTAACCTCGTCCGCCGTCTTATCCATCCCGGTCACTCCGGCCCCAGAAGACTGTGTCACCTCATCGTGACGAGACCGTTTCTTCAAGTAACTGCAAGGTGCTCGCTGGGCTAACCCGGGGACCTCCCGGACTCGGCGGACTGTGCCGGGGCCGCCCCGGATCCGGTGGCCTGGAACCCGCCGAAATACCCGAGGGCTTCGGGATTAGCCAGCGCGTTCGGGTCCGCGGCCCGCTCCGGGGCCGTGCCGAGCAGGATTTTACGCCCCGGTATCTCGAGCTTCTTGCCGGATAGGGTGCGCGGGATCCCCGGCACCTGGTGAATCTCGTCCGGCACGTGCCGGGGCGTCAACTGCGCCCGCAGCGCGGCCCGCAGCCTGGCCTTCAGGTCATCGTCGAGCTCACATCCGGGAGCCGGCACCACGAAGAGGATCAGGCGGCCGTCGGCGCCGAGCCGGCCCGTATCCACCACCAGGCTATCGCCGACCTCAGGTAGCGCCTCGACGACACGGTAGAACTCGCTGGTTCCCATCCGGACGCCACCGCGGTTGAGGGTGGCGTCCGAGCGGCCGTAGATAACGCAGCCGCCGTCGGGCAGCATCTCGATCCAGTCGCCGTGCCGCCAGATCCCCGGGTAGGTATCGAAAGAGCTCTCCCGGTACCGCACCCCGTCAGGATCATTCCAGAACCCGACCGGCATCGAGGGCATCGATACGGTGATCACCAGCTCACCAACCTCGCCGGTGACCGGCTTGCCGTCGTCGTCGTAGGCCTGCACCGCGGCCCCCAGGCAGCGGCCCGAGATCACTCCCGCCCGCACCGGCAGCAGCGGGCACGGCCCGACGAAGCCGGTGCACAGGTCGGTACCGCCGGAGAACGAGCCGAGCAGCAGATCCGGCTTTACCTGCTCGTACACCCAGCTGAAGGCCTCCGGCGGAAGCGGCGATCCGGTCGAGCCGATGGCCCGCAGCGCGGACAGGTCGTGCTCGGCGCCCGGGTGCAGCCCGGCCTTGGCGCAGGTGACCAGGTAGGGCGCGCCGACGCCCAGGTAGGTAACGCCATGGGTGGCCGCCAGCCGCCACAGCCGGTCCGTCGCTGGGTAGCTGGCGCTGCCGTCGTACAGCACGATCGTGACGCCGGCCAGATAGTTCCACATCATCCAGCCCGTCGTGGTGTACCAGGCGAAGACGTCGCCCGGGTGCAGGTCCTGGTGCAGCGAAAGCGCTTTGAGGTGCTCAAGCACCACGCCGCCGTGACCGTGCATGATCGGCTTCGGCAGCCCGGTGGTGCCCGAGGAATACACCACCCACAGCGGGTGACCGCACGGCACCTCCTCGAACTCCGGCTCGTTCGGCCCGTCCGCCGTGCCGAGGTCTGCCCAGCCGGTCAGCCGGGGCAGACCCGGCGGGCCTGCGTCCGCGTCATCGAGAATCTTTACCAGCACGACCGCGGACAGGCCGGGCAGCGCCGCCGCGACGTCGCCGAGCAGGGCCGCCCGGGAGAACTCCTTGCCTCCGTATCCGTAGCCGTCGCAGCCGATGAGCACCGTGGGCTCGATCTGCGCGAACCGGTCGATCACGCTGCTGGCGCCGAAATCGGGCGAGCACGACGACCAGATCGCGCCCAGGCTCGCGGTGGCAAGCAGGCCGATGATGGCCTCGGGCACGTTCGGCAGCAGGGCCGCGACCCGGTCGCCCCGGCGGACACCGAGCGCGCGAAGACCCCTGGCTACGCGCGCCACCTCGGCCGCGAGTTGACCGTAACTTAGGACTCCAGCCCGGGACCGTTCGGAATCAAAAATAATGGCGGGGCGGTCCGGGTCGGTCCACGCGGTCCGCAAGGCGTTACGGGCGTAGTTGAGCGTGGCCCCCGGGAACCATCGCACGTCCGGCATGGTGTCGCCGGCCATGACCGACGCGGGGTCGTGGTCCCATTCGCCGAGCACCTCGAAGTAGTCCCAGATCGCGGCCCAGAAGAGGTCCGGATGCGTCACTGACCACTGCCACAGTTCCTCATAGCGGTCGAACCGCGGTCCGCGGCCGCCGGCCAGCCAGCTCATGAACCGGGTAATCCGGGCGTCACGGATCGTCTTCGGATCGGGCTCCCAGAGCACCGCGCCATAGCCGCGGCTCAGCAGCTGACCGTCACTCGCTTCCATAGCTCTCAGCATCGCGCCATCCGGGCAGGCCTGGCAACGCCCCGATGCGCCCGGTTACGGCAGGAATCACGTGATCTAGCCCTCAGCGGGCTCGGTCAGGCGGGTGATCACGGCGATGAGCGCGGCCGTGTCGGTGAGGTCGGGCAGTACCGCGTCGGCGCCCGCGTCGCGCAGTTCGGCCGCGCTGGCCCGGCCGCTGGCGACCGCGAGCGACCTGGCCCCGCCGATCTTCGCCGCGTCCACGTCACGCGGTGAGTCGGCCACGTACACCGTGACGTTCTCGCCAAAGCTCACGCCGTGTTTCTCCCCGGCCCGGCCCCGGGCGACCCGCAGCAGCGTCCCCTTGGGGTACGCCTCGGAGCCGTAGCCGCCGATATCGAAGTCGACGAAACGGTCCAGGTCGAAGGCCCGCAGCTTGAGCATCGCGCCTGGCTTGCTGCTGCCGGTCAGCACCGTCTGCACCACGCCGTCCAGCGCGGCTACCGCGGCCAGCGCCTGCGCCGCGCCGGGCAGCAACTGCCCCTGGACGGGCAGGTCATCGCGGCGGGCCGTCAGCGCGGCGGCGAGCTCGGCGCTGAACGGCTCGAGCAGGCTTTCCGCGGTGCCGCCGGCGCTCACGTCGGCGCCGTTCAGCGCGAGCGCGTCGAAGAAGATTTCCGACTCCGACCGGCCGGCCATCTGCGGCAGCTTGACGAGGGGCCGGCCAGTTATCGCGGGGAACGCCTCGGCGTAGGCCGCCCGCGTCACCCTGACGACATCGATCAAGGTCAGGTCGATGTTCCAAAAGACCAGCCGGTGAATGACATCCTCCGCTGCGATGGATCTATCCGGGCTTGCCTTACAGGCTAGTGCAGCCCGGGCCTGCGACTTAGAACGGCGGCTCGTCGGAGAAGCCGCTGGAGCTGTCGGCGGCCCACGGGTCAGACTCTCCGCCGCCGGAGTTGCCACCGGAGCCGGCCTGGCCGCCGGACGGCTTGCCGCCGCCTTGACCGCCGGACCCGCGCTGGCCGCCGCCGAAGCCGCCGCCATCCCCGGACCCGGACCGGGCCACCTTGTTCACCTTGGCCGACGCGTTACGCAGCGACGGACCGACATCATCGACCTCGACCTCATAGACCGTGCGCTTCTCGCCTTCCTTGGTCTCATACGACCGCTGCTTCAGCCGCCCCGAGACGATCACCCGCATCCCGCGGGTCAGGCTCTCCGCCACGTTCTCCGCCGCCTGCCGCCACACATTGCACGTCAGGAACAGGCTGTCGCCGTCTTTCCACTCGTTAGTGTTCTTGTCGAGGTACCGCGGAGTCGACGCGATCCGGAACTTCGCGACCGGCTGCCCTGACGGGGTGAACCGGAGCTCGGGATCGTCGACGAGGTTCCCCGCGATCGTCATCTGGGTGTCGCCTGCTGCCATCGGATTTCCTTACCTGAGTTTTGTCGTCTGTCCCTATCGTGGCGCCGGCCACTGACATTTCGGCGTCCCCGCGACGGTCATGGGGCGAGGATCGATAGCCAGCGGACTGTGATCACCGCCGAGTCCTGCTCAGCCTGCCACGAATGGCCGATGCCGGGACCCCAGACCAGATTTAGACGCGGACCGAAGCCGGGCTCCAAGACAGCTGACCGGGGGTATGGGCTGAACCTTATTGCAGTAAGCACAGTACATGCAGTAATTTTCTCCTTATGCCCTACGGTCCTTCGCCGCTGGATCCCCGCGACAAGTCTCAGGATCCGCCCGCTAAGCGTGTCCGGATCACGGTCGACCTGACCCCGGCCGACTACCAGGTGCTGAACCGCTGGCTCGCCAAGGCCAGCGTGGAGCTCGATCAGCCGGTCAGCAGCATGACCCTGGCCCGGGGGATCAGGGCCATGATCCGGGCGGCCGCGACCGACAACGTAGTGAACGAGGTCGTGCTGGACCTGCTGCGCACCGAGCGGCCCGCACCGCCGCCGGGCTGAGGGCAGTGCTGCCCGCCGGAAATCCCGCCTGAACTACGGCAGGGCTTTTTGTCACCTCAGCCCATGTGCGGATATCGGTAGTCCGACGGGGGCACGAACAGCTCCTTGATCGCGCGGGCGGAGACCCACCTGGTCAGGTTAAAGATCGAGCCGGCCTTGTCGTCGGTACCGCTCGCCCGGGCACCGCCGAACGGCTGCTGGCCCACCACCGCGCCCGTCGGCTTGTCGTTGATGTAGAAGTTGCCCGCCGAGTACCTGAGCACGTCAGCGGCCTGGGCAATGGCCTGGCGGTCGGTCGCCAGGATCGCTCCGGTGAGCGCGTAGGGCGCGGCGTCCGCGGCCTGGGCCAGCATGTCGGGATAGGCGGACGGGTTCGCGTCCGGGTAGACATGCACGGCCAGAATCGGGCCGAAATACTCGGTGGTGAAAATCTCGTCGGCCGGGTCAGAGCACTCCAGCACCGTGGGCGAGACGAAGAAGCCCTCGGTGTCGTCGGCGTGGCCGCCGGCCAGGACGCGGATGGAGGCGGTGTTCCTGGCCCGCTCCAGGGCGCCCACGTGCTTGGCGAACGCCCGATTGTCGATAACGGCACCCATGAACAACGACAGGTCGGCCGTCACGTCGCCCATCGTCAGCGACTCGACCTGGGCCAGGAAATCGTCGCGGGTCCGGCTCCAGATCGATTCGGGCACGTAGGCGCGGGAGGCAGCGGAGCATTTCTGCCCCTGGTACTCGAAAGCCCCCCTGATCAAGGTGGCGGCCAGGCTGGCGGGGTCGGCCGAGGGGTGCGCGATCACGAAGTCCTTGCCCCCGGTCTCGCCCACCACCCGCGGGTAGTTCCGGTACCTGGCGATGTTCTCGCCGACCGTACGCCACAGGTGGTGGAACGTCGGCGTCGAGCCGGTGAAATGAATGCCGGCCAGGTCAGGATGGGTCAGCGCGACCTGGGAGATGGCCGTGCCGTCGCCGGTGACCAAGTTGATCACGCCCGGCGGCAGCCCGGCCGCCTCGAGCAGGCGCATGATGTAGTGCGCGGACAGCTGCTGGGTGGGCGACGGCTTCCACAGCACCACATTGCCGAGCAGCGCCGGAGCCGTCGGCAGGTTCGCCGCGATCGAGGTGAAGTTGAACGGCGTGATCGCCAGCACGAATCCCTCGAGCGGCCGGTACTCCATCCGGTTCCACACCCCCGGCGCCGACTCCGGCTGCTCGCTGAGCATCCGCCGGGCGAAGTGCACGTTGTAACGCCAGAAGTCGATCAGCTCGCAGGCCGCGTCGATCTCGGCCTGGTATGGCGACTTGGACTGGCCGAGCATGGTGGAGGCGTTCAGGGTGGCCCGCCAGGGCCCGGCCAGCAGTTCGGCCGCCTTGAGGAAGACCGCGGCCCGGTCGTCGAAGCTGAGCGCCCGCCAGGCCGGTGCCGCCTGCTTGGCCGCGTAAATCGCGGATGCCACCTCGACGTTGGTCGCGTTGCCCAGCTGACCGAGCACATGAGCTTTGTTGTGCGGCTGCACCACGTCGATCAGCTCGCCGGCCGCCATCTGCTGCCTGCCGCCGATGGTCATGGTGAGCTCGGCTCGCTGCCCGGCTAGTTCCTTGATCTTGCTTTCCAGCACGGCCCGCTCGTGGCTGCCTGGCTGGTACTGCCTGACCGGCTCGTTCGTCGGCACGGGAGTCCTGGAGACGGCATCCATCACGATCGCTCCTGGCGTTCGTTATCGGTGTTGCGGATACCTGTATCGTCGCACGATCCCGTCGGCGGGTCATTCCGCCAGGTAGGGCAGTTCCTGCTGGGCGTACCAGCCGAGCTCGTGGCCTTCGGCTCCGTCCACGTCGAACTTGGCGTCGTCGTCACCCGCGTCCGCGGCAGGCAGCGCTTCGACCGCGCCGCGCACATCGGCGGCCGCCTCGAGGTCATCGACGTGCGCCGCGATGAGGCGCGCCAGCGGGACCGGCTCGGCGATCAGGACCCGGCCCGATTCACCGTCGCGGGGATCCCATCGCACCTGCTCCGCAGGAAGCTCCGCCGCCAGCACCACCCGCCGGGGCGGGGCGGCCGGATCGGCCGCGAGCATCCGCAGCGAAGCGCGGGCCGCTTCGGTCAGCGCGGTGTATTCGAGCTCCTCCTGATCACCGCTCGCGTACGACTCGCGCAGCGAGGGCGTGACCGCGAACCCGGGCACGGGGCCGACCGGGCCGACCTGGCCGGATTGCAGGGCCCGGGCCAGGTCGGGCATCGTCGACGGCAAGAACACGCGCATGGTGCCAGAGTCTGCCACGCCTGGCCGGGATCCGCGCGTCAACTCAGCGAGTCGTCCCCGCCCGGCGGCTGGCCGGCCGCACGGCTCGCCGCCAGCGTCGTTACGACGGTGGCCACGGCTTCGTCCAGCGGCACGTGTTCCCAGAGCCGCACCACGGTCCAGCCGGCCAGGATCAGCGCCGCGTCGTTCATCCGGTCGCGCTCGACGTTCTTGAGCAGCTTAGGGTTCCAGTACCACTCGTTCGCCTTCGGCTTGGATCCGTGCTCCAGGCAGGCATGCCAGAAGCAGCCGTCCATGAAGACCGCGACCTTCCGGGCGGTGAACACGACATCCGGCCGGACACGCCTGCCGCTGTCCAGGTCGAGCCGGTAGTCCTTGCGGTACCGGTAGCCAAGCCGGTGCAGGGCGTGCCGCAAGGCCAGCTCGGGTTTGGTGTCCGTCCGCCGGTTGGCCCGCATGTTGGCTGACCGTCCCGCGCTGGACGGATGCGGATAATCCGCCACGGTCACAGGCTAGTGCGGTGACGCCGATGGCCGCATCGAGTTGCGGGTCCGAGGCGGGCCGCCTAGACGGGTGTCACGGCACCCGGTGAGCCGGGCTGCTCCAGCTGAGCGGCACGCCCAGGAGATCCTGCAACGCCGCCGCCGTCCCGGTGGCCTCGGTGTGCAGCACCCCGGTCATGCCGCACGCGACGGCCGCGTCGATGTTCGCCACGATGTCGTCGATGAAGACGCATTCGGCCGGCTCCAGGCCCAGCATCCGGGCGGCGTGCCGGAAAATCCCTTCCTCGGGCTTGCGCATGCCGACCTCGGCAGAAATCACCACGGCGTCGAACAGGGCGGGGAAGTCCGCCCGCGGGTACTCATCGCAGCCCCAGGAGTTGGACAGCAGCGCGGTTCGAAACCCGGCTCCGCGCAGCGTCCGGATGGTGTCGTACATGGCGAGATCCGGCGCGCCGGCCGCGAACATGCGCCGCAGCAGGCCGTCGGCAAGCACGCTCCGGCCGTCGACATGCAGCAACTCGGCCGCGAGCGTCCGCTCGAATTCAGCGTTCGAGCACTCTCCACGCTCAAGCGCGTGCACCGGGTTGTAATCGCTGCCCGGGCGGTAAGCGTCGTCGAACCAGGACCGCATGACCGCCCGGTAGCTCGCCCAGTCGATGTCCTCGGCTTGGATCCAGGCCTTAACCGTGCCCAGGAGCGGGCTGGTCAGCACACCGCCCCAGTCCGTGATGACACCCCGGATTTCCTGGCCAGTAAGCACGACAATCATTTTAAGCGCTTATCCGCCGAACGGGGAAACGTCGTCTGTCAGGCACATGAAGGCCAAGTGAGCAGGCAGGATATAGCCGCGCCAACGGAATGTCAGCGGCCTAGGGTATAACAAAACCTAACCGGAGCCTGGTGCGAATACGGCCGCCAAGGGCATTCGCGGTCACTTCGCTTTCTCCGGATCCGGGAGCCAGGAACATGCCGTCGAGAACCCTATCGCCCGACCTGCGTCCCGGCCCTGCGCCAGCCGCCGCCGCGCAGCCCGTCCCCGACCAGGGCGCCGGACCCAACCAGGGCGCCGGACCCGACCAGGCTGCCGGACCCGACCAGGCTGCCGCATCTGCCCTCGAGTGGGCGGCGGAGCCTGTCGTTTCACCTGACCTGCTAGGACTGCGGCTCGTTACCGTTCCCGATACCGCACCGCCCTACGACTGTGAAGCCCACGGCGCCGCATGCCCGGCGCGGCGCGTCCCGTCTTGGGCGGAGCCGTCCTGGGATGGCCCCCACGGGGCGGAGCCATCAGGGGCTGGTCCCTACGGCGCCGGGGTGGGCTCCGGGCCGCACGGCCCGGCGGTGTGGCCCGCCGCGTCCCGTGCCGAATCGGCGGCGGGCGCGTGGCCGCGGCAATTCGCTCAGGTGGTGGTCGAGATCCTGGCCGGAGCACGCTCGCCCCGACAGATCCTGTCCTGCACCACCGATCACGTACGGGAGCAAATCGGCCTGCTGGCGCCGCTGGTGGCCGCGGACCAGCGACCCAGGATCCAGCGGATCCTGACGTCGCACCCGACGGCGTACGCGGTGGAGATGACGGTCGTGGTCAGCTTCGGGTCACGATCGCGGGCGCTGGCCGTGCGCTGCGAGCAGGTACCGTCGCGGCCCGCCGCCCCAGGTCGCCCGGCCCGCCCGGCCCGATGGATGTGCACGGAGCTGGAAGCCGGCTAGGCGCGTCCCGCGCGAACGGGACCGGCGCCCGCTCGCTAGGCGTCGGGGCGCATCCGGGGGTCGCCGTGGCATCGCTTGAACTTCCGGCCGGAACCGCACGGGCACGGGTCGTTGCGCCCGACCCGGGCGAAGTCTTCATCCGGGCCCGGACCCTGGGAGGTTTCCACGTGCGTTCCGCCGTCCACCGACGGAGCTGAGTACTGCAGCCGCTGCGGCCGGCGCGGCGCGAGCCCGGCCGGTATCGGCGCCGCCGGAGCCGGGGCGCCAGCAGGCCTGGCG
>JALYVS010000138.1 GCA_030853115.1 Actinomycetota bacterium | reverse complement strand
AGCGATGGCAGACCCTCCAGCACGTCACCGCCAGCCCGGGCAGAATCGGCCTCATCGCCAGGGCAGCATTTGTCCTGGTGCTATTCGAGCACAAGATGATCAAGTAAAACTTGTTGAGAAAACCTCAATGGGTAGGTACTCGCAGGTTGGCGCGGCGGCTGGGCGGTGAATAACTGACTGAGTGGCTAAGTATCCGGGAGCCATGCGTTCGGCTTCGTCGAGGCCGAGGTTCCAGGGGGTAGTTGTCGGTCAGGTTGGCGCCGGTGCGGGGCGGGTGAGGCTGGAAGCCACCGGGCCCGAGAAGAATTCGCGCGCCTTCGGCCTGGAGTGACTCGACGCTGCGCCGGAACGGGACGCGGCTGGCGAGGGCGGTGTTGACGAAGGGCAGGACTACGGAATCCGTCCACCTGTATGAGGCGCTGTTTGGCGGGTCTTAGGGAGGGGTGGCTTCTTTCTCCTGGGGCGGGTTGATCCATGAGGTGCCGGGCAGTTCGGGCGGGGTGGGGGGTTTGCGGACGAAGCGCTCGGGGTGGGCGTGGTAGGCGGCGGTCAGGACGTCGGCCCGGGCGGCCCGGACGGCTGCGGCGTGGCCGTGGCAGCCGTCGGAGGCGGTGTGCAGGCCGAGGCCGCCGTGGCGGTGCTCATCGTTGTACCAGAGGAAGAATTCCTGGCAGTGCGCCCGGGCGTGCTCAATGCAGGTGAACCGGCCCGGGAAGTACGGCCGGTACTTGAAGGTCTTGAACTGCGCTTCGGAGAACGGGTTGTCGTCCGGGACGTGCGGGCGGGAGTGCGACTGGGTGATGCCGAGGTCGGCGAGCAGGAACGCGACCGGCTTGGAGGTCATCGAGGAGCCGCGGTCGGCGTGGACGGTGAGCTGCCCCCGCGTCGCGTAGGAGCGCCCGCTCAGCCGGATTGACATTCGCGATGTTTCGCCTGATTCCGTCTCCGAGTGCCATGATCGTTCCCCTCCTATCAGGATAGGCAGTCCGGGTTCGCTGCCACCCGTCCTGACGGAGGTGACGCCCCCTGGGCCCTGATACACCGGCTTCGGACCCGGCGGCTACGATTGCTGCCGCTGCGGCGACCGACTGGGAGCGCTTTATTCGTTTCAAGCTCGTTAAGGATGAGCAGAGCGTCGCATGACGGGTTGTCCCGGTGTGACCTGAAGTGGCGTGTTGCCGTGGAAATAGGACAAGGTTGCGGCATGACGGGGTCTTCCTGCGAATCCGCGTCATCCTTGGAGCTTCGCTGTGGTCCAGTCGGCCATTGTCCTTGCTGATCACGAGCCGGTTGCGCCGGCCGCGGCGCAGGTTCCACCTCCGCGGTCATCGCCTACGCGCTTCTCGGCCTCGTCATCATCATCATCATCGCCGTCGGCGCCGCGTTCGTCTGGCTGCGCGAAGCGCTGAGCGGTCCGCGGATAGGTTGCCGCCATCGTGGTTTTTACGCAGGTCAGCGAGCTGCAATAGTAAGAATGGCACGCCACGCGGCCTGTGTAGATCAGTGTGGCGCAGCCGAGCCAGCGCCCAGGCTCTCGGCCAGTCGCCGGCCTTTGCGAGCTCCTGGGCCGGGGCGGTGGAGCGGAGCGGTTCGCCTGGTCCCGGCGTAGGTCCGCCATACCTGGGTTCCGGGACGCCGACAAGCTCACCGAATGGCTCGCCGCCAAACGTCTGCCACACCAAGCGGCGCGCCGACCGGGTGCGGGAGGACCAGCTCAGGGAGATCCGGGTCGAAGAGCTTTAGAACGAGGAGTCCCGCCGCTAAGGGAGATCGACTCGGCGGTTTAGCGAGACTTTCCGTTTTGCAGTATCGAGGGCCGTGACGGCGAGGCCGGCTACCGGGTCGCCCCAGGGCTGGCCGATGGGAACGCAGCAAGGCGATCTTGAGGCTGGCATATGGTCTAGACCCGACCGGGAACTCGTTCAGGCTGCCTGAGCAAGTACTGCTATCAGCTTGACGATCTCAGCTCCGGACGGGGGCCGGACAGCCGATCCTGGCGGTGGCCGTCCGCGCAGGGCGGCGGTACATCAGCGTAGCGGCGGTCGCTAGCCCGGCCAGCCAGGCTAGCGCGATCAATAGCGAGCTGGTCTGGTCGAAGGAAGGGGCGAGTAGGCCGTTCATGACGATCTGGCCGGCGCCGTAGCCGGGCAGGAAGTGGGCCCAGGCGGCTGGCGTGGCACGCAGCATGGGGCTCTGGCTGATGCCCAGGTCGGTGAACGGGATCAGGAAGGCGATGAATACCCCGGCGACCCGGCCGAGCAGGGGGCCGATCAGCACTCCGATGAGGGCGTAGGTGGCGGCCACGAGCACGTTGGCGGCAATGTAAATACCCCACTGCCGGACGTCGGACACGGTCGCGGTGACGGCCAGGGACACGGCGGTCGCGACCAATGCGGCCAGGGCGATGAGCGACAGGCGGGCGGCCAGCAGCGGGCCGGGCCGCTGGCCGGCCAGCACCAGGCGCTCATCACCAGCGCGGGAGTCCAGCATGATGAACATCGCGGCGATCGCGGAGAGGGAGGCAATGGCGATCGGGGCCATCACGGCCGGGTGGATGACGGCGAGGTTGACCACCATGGTCACCTGGCGGTTGTGCTCGGTCAGCGCGATGCGGACAAACCTGGCCGGGGTGGTGACCTTAGTCATCAGGATGAACACGGCCGGCACCACGGCCAGCAGGGCCCATAGCGCGCGGTTTCGTCCCCAGTCCAGCAGCCCGCCGCGGGTCGCGGCGATCAGCTGGTCACTTGCCGTCCCCGGACGCCGGCGGTGCCGGGTACGGGCGGTGCGGGAGGTGGCAGTCACCACGATCCAGGCGGCCGCGGCGGCTCCTGTTGTCCAGGCCAGCGCCCAGCCCAGGCTGGCTGGCATCCGGGCGTGGCCAGGCTGCAGTCCGGTCATCCAGAGCGTGACGTAGTGGGTGGGCAGCACGCGGGTCGCGGCCGTGCCAGCGGTGCCGAAGGCGGGTCCGAGGAACACGTCGATGATCCATACGAAGAGGATCAGCAGGGTTCCGTTGAGCGGGCTGCGGACCAGGGCGCCTGCTAGTGCGCCGATCGCCAGGTAGATGACCGCGAACATGAGAGTTCCCGCGATCACCCGGCCGGGGTCGGCGATCCCGCCGGCGCGGGCCGCGAGTGCGGCCAGTGCCGCGGCGCTAGCCAGCACGGCCAGGGTCAGCCCGGCGGCGAGCCGGGCGGTGACCAGCCGGGCGGCGTGGAGCCCGGAGATGACTAGCCGCCGGTCGGTGTCCCGGGCGGCGCAGACCTGGAAGTACATGGCGATCGCGGCCAGGAAGCCGGCCGCCCATCCGGCGGTGGCGGTCTGGATCGCCGCGCCGCTGCCTCCGCTTCCGAAGAGTCCGAGCTTGGCGAAATTGGCCATCGGCCCGGCCGCCACGACCACGAACACCACCGGCACTACGATGATCAGCAGGACGTTGACGGGGTTGCGGCCGTAGTCGGCCAGGAACCGGCGGACGAACAGGACCGTGGTCATCGGGCCACGGCTTTCCCGTCCCGCAGGTCGATGATCCGGTCGAAACGTTCCTGGTCGGCGAGGAAGTGGCTGATGATCAGCACGCTGCGGCCTGCCTTGCGCCGACCGGCCACCAGCTCCCAGAACCGCTGGTAGGTGTCCCAGTCGAACCCGGCGTACGGTTCGTCAAGCAGCAGCACCTGCGGGTCGGCCAGCAGCGCCAGCCCCAGGTTCAGCTTGGCCAGCGTCCCCCCGGACAGCTGGTCGGCGCGGGTGGCCGCGTACTGTTCGAACCCGAGCGCCCCGTAAAGCCCGCGGCGGGCGGTCATCTGGTCGGCGCTGCTCAGCGCGTACGCATGGCCGAACAACTCGAAATGCTCGTCGCAGGTCAGCCGCTCATATACCTGCGGCTCCTGCGGGCAGTACCCTAGCCGCCCGCTGAGCTCAACGGTGCCCGCATCGGCGGCCAGGGCGCCGACCAGGATCTTCATCAGCGTGCTCTTCCCAGACCCGTTTTCCCCCACCAGCCCGACGACCTCGGCCGGGAACAGGGCCAGGTCCACGCCCCGCAGCACCGGGCGCTGGCGGCGGGCAGGCCACACCCCCCGCCGGTAGGACTTCTCGATCCCGGCCGCCGCCAGCAGCGGGACAGGCGAGGAAAGCACCCGGCTATGACCGGCGTCAGCAGCGGCCAGATCCGTCATTACGGCGCCCATCGGGCACTCCCTCGGTGGTGGTCGGGTCCGCAGGGCTGGCTGGGTCAGTTCCGGCTTCCCGCACCGGTCGGCGGCTTGGCGCGACCGGAGTTCAGCGCGTCCCGCAGGCGCGCGTACTCGCCGGCGTCGATCTCACCACGGGCCAGCCGCTCGTCCAGGATCCGGCCCGGCGCATCCGGATCGTCGCCAGCCCGGTCGCTGCGGCGCCCGGAGACAGTTCTCGTGACGGCCCAGACGAGCAGCGCCACCAGGGCGATCATCCCGGCCCACATGAGCGCGATCTCCCAGCCCGACCAGCCGCTATGCCCGTAACCAAACATCATGGTAATCCATCCCCTCAGGCCAGCAAGCTGCCAGCCGATGCTGTTCAGCTTGCGCCCGGGCGCAAGCTGGCGAACAGGGGCTTAGGTCCTGCCAGCAGGCACCGAACGGCATTGCCCTGTGAGTAAGCGAGCTGCACTACGGAAGCGAGGTCAGCTGCCCAGCCGAGGCGGGGAATACTCTGGGCCGCGATGTCATCATCGGGGGCAAGCAGCCGGCCACCCAGGGCCGGGCGGCCATTGCTGGGACCAACGTCCGTCTGAGTGAGGTACATCGGCCATGGCCGTCTCGGCCGGAGGCGAGCAGCCTCGACCGTGTCGCACCATGCGATTCGTGACCTGACCGGATTGGAGCAAGCCATGAAGGCTGCTGTCGTCACCGAGTTCCGCTCTCCCCTGGAAATCCAGGATCTGCCGGTTCCTGAGCCGGGTCCGGGTGAGGTCCTGGTCCGCATCGAGACCAGCGGGCTCTGCCACACCGACATCCACGCCGCCCATGGTGACTGGCCGGTCAAGCCGACCCCTCCGTTCATTCCGGGCCATGAGGGCATCGGCCGCATCGAGCAGCTCGGCTCCGGCGTCACGACGCGCCGGGTCGGTGACCGGGTGGCCATCGCATGGCTGGGCTCTGCGTGCGGGGAGTGCAGCTACTGCATCGGAGGCTGGGAGACGCTGTGCGAGAAGCAGGAGAACGCCGGGTACTCGGTCGACGGCACATTTGCCGAGTACGCGCTCGCGCCCGCCGCTTTCGCCACCCCGGTGCCCGAGGGCATCTCCTCCCGCGATGCCGCGCCCCTGACGTGCGCGGGCGTCACGACGTACAAGGCGATCAAGGTCGCCCGCGTCGCGCCCGCCGAGACGGTCGCGATCTTCGGCATCGGCGGCCTCGGGCATCTCGCCTTGCAGTACGCTCGCATCGTCGGCGGCTTCACCATCGCCGTGGATGTCGAGGACCACAAGCTGGCGATGGCTACCGAGCTCGGGGCTGACCACGTGGTCAACGCCCGGACCAGTGACCCCGTTGAGGCCATCCTCAGCCTTGGGGGCGCCGACGTTGCTGTCGTCCTCGCCGCTTCACCCGCCGTCTTCGACCAGGCCTACCGCTCACTGCGGCGCGGTGGAAGGCTGGTATGCGTTGCGCTGCCCGCCGACAACGGGGCGCTGACCCTGCCGATCTTCGACACCGTGATCAACGGCAAGTCCGTTATCGGCTCGATAGTCGGCACCCGCAACGACCTGGCCGACGTCTTCGCACTCCACGCAGCCGGGCGCACCCGGGTCGTCGCCGTCGACCGCAAGCTCGACGAGGTCAACGAGTCCATCGAGGAAGTGCTCTCCGGCCAGATCCCCGCCCGGGTCGTCTTCCAGTTCTGACCGGCTCTGTGACCCCCGGCAGCCACTCGGCGTCAGAAGCAGGCCAGCGGCTGTTCGTGCGATGGGTGCCCGGCGGAGAGCGCGCAGGGTCAGCGGCCGCGATGACCCGTCCGGCTCGTACCCGGTTCAGTTCCCGTTAGCAAAGAAAAGAACCAGTCGCAGGCGCTGGCCTCGCGCACCGTGCAGGGTTGATCCGCGCGCCGGGCCTGCAACAGCCGCCGAGGAGAACCACCACCAAGTTAGCGAGGCAGGATTTGAAGATGGCCGGCGCGGGGCGGATCATCCGGGGATCAGGCCTTCTTCGCCGGGCAGCGCGAGGACTTCGGTGAGACTGCTGCGCGGGCCCAGGAGGATGAAGCCGGAGACCGCGAGGTGATTTTCAGGCACTGGTGTACCCAGGATGCGGACCCGGTCCAGCACGCGTGCCAGGTCCTGCTGGAAGCGCGGTTCGTCCCCGGCGTGCACTGCGGAGGCCAGCGCCGCATCCTCCTGGTTGAGTTCGGCAAGGTGTGCCCGGGGTAGTTCCAGCTGGCCTCGCCGATGATGCGCACGATCATGACTGGGCCTCCTGCTGCCGGGGCGTCCCGCCGGCCAGCGCGGCTGGCGGCGGGCCACCGGGTGGCAGCGCGCTCTTGAGTCTCGCGAGCTCGGATTCGACATCAAGCTGGGAAGACATCTGCTCCAGCTGGATCTGGATATCATCTTTCGCCGGGCCGGTGGCGTCCGCTAGCGCTCCGGACGCGATTAGCTCGTCGATCGCGGCGGCGCGGGCCTGCATCTGCACGGTCTTGTCTTCGGCTCGCTGCATGGCCAGGCCGACATCGTCCATCTCCTCGCTGATACCGGAGACTGCCTCGCCGATCCGCGTCTCTGCCTCGGCGGCGGTGTAGCTGGCTTTAATCGTCTCCTTCCGGGTTCTGAACGCCTCCACCTTGGCCTGCAGACGCTGGGATGCGGCGGCCAGCTTGTCCTGCTCGGCCTGCAGCCCGGCCTGCTGCCGGGCCAGATCGGCCAGCTGCTGCTGAGCCGCTGACCGGCGGGTCAGTGCCTCCCGGGCGAGATCCTCGCGGCTGGCGGCCACCGACGCGGCGGCCTGGGCCTGAAGCTTGCCGGCGCTGACCGACAGTTGCAGGCTCTGCAGCTCGATCCGTTTGCGACTGGTGGTGACATTGGCCAGGCCGCGGCGGACTTGCTGAAGCATCTCCAGCTGTTTCTGGTAGGAATAGTCCAGTACGTCCCGGGGGTCCTCCGCCTAGTCCAGAGCCTTGGCTGCTTTCGCGCTGAAGATCAGTTTGAGCCGCTTGCCCAGGCTCATCAAGGGCTCCCCTGCCGGCCTGTGTCCGTAGCGGCGGCTCCGCGGACGGCGAGTCTCATGCTATCTGGCCCGCGGGACGACGCGGACCCCGATGGCACGGAACCGCACTGCCAGCGCGGGGCGAGGCGGGGCGGGGAGGAGCACCAGTGAGCGACAGCGATGACCGGTTGATAGCCGTGCTCGGCGACCTTGACCTCTTGATCCGCGACCTCAGCTGCGTTCGCGGCACGCTCGAGGAGGTGGCAACCATGTGGCGTCGCGCCGGATCCCGCGACCCGGGACTACCGCTCGACCTCCCGATCAGGCTCCGGGACGCGGCGGGTCGGCTTGCCGGCACCCTCCGCGCGCTAGCGAATGCAGACCTTGACCAGCCACTGCACCTGGCGCACTCCGCGGTGACGCAGCTGTCCACGCTTGAGAACGACATCACCTCCGCCACGGCGATGACACACGGCGCCGGCATCACCGGCGTCGGGGATGCCTGGCTGTGGGAATCCCTCAGTGAGGCCCTGCACAGGGTCAGGGAGCGGCTCCCGAGCTTCATCCTTCAAGCCGTGAAAATCAGCGACTGGTCGCTGAACGAGCAGGGCCGCACGGGAGCGCTGAGCCAGGACCACACGAGGCTGCTCGTCGAACTTGGCTAGCGGCAAGGATCAGATACCGTGCCGTCCTGGTAGGCACAAATCTTACCGGGCAGGTCATTGCTAGCGCACAATGCCACGCGATGACGAGAGTCAAAGAGCCAAACTAAGAGCCAACGGCCGCAGACGCGAGGAGTCACCGGCCTACAGCCAGCCACGGTTTCCGCAGCTAGATGCTATATCTGGCGACATCAGGCGACGCTACCAACGCACCTTACAAGCGAGGGGTCACAGGTTCGAAACCTGTTGCGCCCACCAGGTCAGAGGTCGTTTGCAGGTCCTGGCCTCGTCGGCAGGGAGCCAAACGGGGAGCCAAAAAGTTGCGCTGGTTCCTATGGCGGACGCTTCGGTAAGGCACCGTGGGCATGGCGAGGATGCCATCTACTTCGCGGCAGACAAGAACCGGTACATCGGCGCGGTCTCGACCGGCTTCGGCCCGGACGGGAAGCGCCTGCGCCGGAAGGTCTCGGGCAAGACCAAGCAGGAGGTCCGAGACAAGCTTCGTGCGCTGCACACGGAGCTCAACGTCGGGCTGCAATCGTCGGCGGGTTACACGGTCCGGGCGGCCGTGGATGACTGGCTGGAGCACGGGCTCTCGGGCCGCTCTGCTCGGACGATCCAGCTGTACCGAGACGGCATGGCCACGGACCGACCGGATCGGAGCCAGTCCGCTGAGCAGGCTGTCAGCGGCGGATGTCCGGTCGGCGCTGGCGGCGCTGAGCGATCAGCTGTCGACAAGATCACTGCAGCTCGCGCACAACTGCCTGGTACGGGCCATCCGGCACGCCGCGGCCGACGACCTCGTAGGCAGGAACGTGGCCGCGCTGGTTCGGCCGCCTGCCGGTGGCGAGGGCAGACCGTCGAAGGCGCTGTCGGTCGAGCAGGCTCAGCAGCTCCTGCGCGTGGCCGCTGACGAGAATCCGGGTGGTGACCCGCACCGGCTGCATGCCTACGTCGTCCTGCTGCTGACCACGGGTCTGCGGCCCGAGGAGGCCCGGGCACTGCGCTGGGATCACGTCGATCTAGAGGCGGGGACAGTCGCTGTCTGGCGTTCGGACCGGGCGGGGGTGATACTAAGACCCCGAAGTCCCGGCGTACCCTTCGGCTGGCTCAGATCGCCGTGGCCGCCCTCCGCCAGCGCAAGACGGCCCAGACCGCCGACCGCCTGAAGGCGGGGGAATTGTGGCAGGACACCGGCCTGGTCTTCACGACCACTATCGGCACGATGTTCGACCAGCACAACATCAGACGCAGTTCCGACAGATCACCAAGGCCGCAGCCCTCGGCGAAGACTGGGTTCCCAGGGAACTGCGCCACACCTTCGTCAGCATCATGTCCGCAGACGGCGTCCCAGTCGAGGAGATCGCCCGTCTCGCCGGTCACCAGCAGACCAGCACCACCGAGTTGGTCTACCGCCGCGAGCTTCGCCCTGTAATCACCACCGGCGCCGAGATCATGGACCGGATCTTCTCGCTCTAGATAGAATGATAGATCTCTGCATCCGGAACAGGCCTTCCGCAGAATCTCCCATCATCGGTGTATGCGAGGGGACTGGCACTTGGGCGCAGCAGCGCCGCGCCTACGTTGCCGAATTCAGCCGAATAGGAATCAAGGCGACGGCTCTCCGCGCCGCCGCGCACGCCGCGCTCGCGCTGGGCTTGCGGCCTGACGGCCGACCCAGCGCGACGCGGCGGGCACCGTTGCGGAATCCCGCTAGAACTAGGGCGCGAGCGCGCCGTACGCTAGTTGCTCCTCACACGCCTTGCGGACCGTGGCAGCAAGCTCCGCTTTCGTGCCTCCCCAACCGGTTTCCCACGCATCACGGGTGCCCTGCACTTGGCCAAGCGGCAGAGCCATGACATCCTTTGAGTAGCCTGACCTGAAAACGACCTCTTCGGCCTTTTGGGCGACCCATAGTGGTCCTGCCTGTCCTGCCAGGTGCATTTGCGCAAGGTTCCTGAATGCGACGATTGCGGCTGCGACATCCGACTCTGGCCAGGGGACGGTGCAATCTTGGAGAGCGCCAGGTAGGGAGTCATGAACCTCGCGCGGATCGTCGCCATGCAGTCCGGCTAGGTAGATCAAGTTCTCTCCGTCGTAGCCCGCCGCGATCCAGTAGGCCGCCCACATCGGAACGCTCTCCGGACGGAGCACGCCCAGTCTTTCCCAGGCGGCGACCAGCAAGGGTGACGGTACGCTATCCGGCTGGTGGGCTGCGGTCATGAAGACATGATCCCGCAGCTGAGGGCTGGTTAGGAAGTAATAAGTGGTTCCGAGGGGACTCTGGATTCCGCGGCAGTTGTGTCCACCAGGCCGAAGTTAATGTATGGCCGAGGCGAAGATCTCAAGTCGCGGAACGCTATCGTGCGACCGTGGCAGATCACGAACAACGCCCGCTGCTCTTCCTCGATGTCGACGGGCCACTGCTCCCCTTCGGCGGGACGCGGAGTGAGCATCAGGCAAGGGGCGAGACTCCCCACCTATCCCGGCTGCGTATGGACGTAGGGCTACGTCTGGCGGCGCTGCCATGCACTCTGGTTTAGGCCACGACGTGGCTAGAGGACCCGCCGCGCGCTGCCGTCGATACGCACGCTCCAGCAAGCTCACGGGGTCGCGGACGGCACGATCCAGAAAGCGCTGCGCATCCTCAAGGACGAGGGACTGGTCCACACGGTGCCGGGCCGAGGTGTTTTCGTCACCTCTCGCCGCGCTCAGAGCAGATGAGGCGGCCGCCGCGCGGTCAGCCGGGGCCCGGGAGGAGGGTGAATGCCGTGGTGTGACTTGGCCGCACGACAGTGAAGTGCCGGTGATCCAGCGTTGCGACCTCGGTCAGCCGCAGGCGTTCGGCGATGGCGATCACGGCGGCATCGACGATGCCGAGCGGGAGATCGATGTAGGTTTCCACCAGCTCGGCCATCCGCTGGAGATCGGGGCCCTGCAGCTCGGTGACGTGGAAGCCGTCGCCGCCGAAGGATCTCAGGAAGGCGACTTCGGCCTGCGGTCCCACCCGCGACTGGAGCAAATACCCGATTTCGCCCAGCACCGGCGATGGCACCAGTAGCGGCCCCTCGGCCTGCCTCAGCAAGTTCAGGCACGCCCGGTGAGCATGGTCCTTGACGTTACCCGCGGCCAGGAGAACCCCGGTGTCACACAACAGCATGGTCAGCGGCCAAGTTCGGCGCTGAGAATCTCCTCGGCCCGCTCGGCCAGGTCCGGCTCGGCCGCAAAGGAGGCAAAGAACGGCAGATCCCGACCCTGGCCGCCATGCTCTCCTACCCGGCCACGGATCAGTTCCATGGCTGGCCGCAGGTCAGCCTCGGGAAGTTCGTCCACCAGCTGGTGGAACTCCTCGCGCATCGCGCTCATGCACTTAAGTCTACGATCCGCAGATCGAAAGTCTACGATCCGCAGATCGCCGTGCTGCTAGGCTCAGACCGGGCAGACCGGGATGCGTGGTCATGGAGGCCTGGCGGAAGCATCGGGGCGAGAGCGGTCTGACCAGGCCGGTCCTGACCGACTCGCCAAAAGCCCGAAGGATTTCATTTGGGTTTTAGTTAGTGGGGATAACCAAATTTCGGGGAGCCAAACGGGGAGCCAACGCCGTCAGATGTTAGGCGATCCAGGGCGACTTACCGCGACGATCAGCCAAGCTACTGGCACTTCAGGCGACATCTGGCGACGTCCTGCGACGGCAAATTTGCGCCTTACAAGCGAGGGGTCACAGGTTCAAAACCTGTTGCGCCCACCAGGGTGATGTCTCAAGACATCGAGGACACCGCGCACCTTCGGCGTCCGGATTGGCCGGCCAGACGACCGCCATCCCTCCGGCCAAGTGACCATGACATGACCGTTCAAGTGACCACATCTCTCATGGTTCTAAGTCGCACTTGAGGTATGGCCACCTTGTTTGAACTGGTTCCTCGTCACGCACAGAGCCTGATATCCGAAGCGCTTGAGGATACTCGCGTGGTGCAACGGTGCCCGTCAGGCCGGCAAGAGCACCCACGAACGGAGCCGTTGCATCAGCGCGGTCAGTCAGCCGGCATGGGGAGGCGGCGTACTCGGAGCATATCCTCGTGGAGGACTACCACTGCTCCGGCCGTGAGTTCTTCCGCGACCTGATCAAGGTTAGCGAGAATGATCGATGCTTGCTCCGCGGCTCGGCGTCCAACCAGACGGTGGATAAGGATCACCGACGGATTGCTAGCCTTTGACAGGGCGAGGAGGCCGCCAAAGTCGGTGTCTGCGGAGATCAGGACTTGCCCGTCGGCCCGCGCGCGTTCAAGGACCGCTTCGTCGGGCGCCGCCTGCATGCCGAGGTCGCGGACGTGCAAGGCGTCATGCCCTGTTGTCTTCAGCTCGTCGGCTAGGAGCGGGGAGAGGTTGTTGTCGATGAGGAACTTCACGCCGTGCGCCGGAGTGGCAGCTCCCGCTCGCGGACGGCCTCGGCGGCGTACAGCAGTGACTCGTGGATGTCCTCGGCGGTAAGGTCCGGATGCTCGGCGAGGATCTGTTCGGTTCCCATGCCATCCGCGAGCATCGCCACCACTGTCGCGACCGGGAAGCGCAGTCCGCGGATACAGGGCTGGCCGCCCATGACAGCAGGGTCTGTGGTGATGCGGTCGTAGGTCACGAGTTCATGCTAGCGGCGGCGGCCAGCCCAGGCACACGCCGTTCTCCCGAAGCGTCGAGGTGATACACGGCGATCGGAGACCAACGCAGCCTTCTACGGGTACTCACCATTCCGCCACGGTTTCATAACCAGGAGCAGCTAGCCCGGCCGATATGCAGGGAGCCAAACGGGGAACCAACGCAGGCAGTCACCAACCGGCATGGGACGACGCCCGGCGACAGTCAATGCAGTTAAATGACTCTTCAGGCCACGACAGGCGACGTCCCGCGACGGCAAATCTGCGCCTTGCAAGCTAGGGGTCACAGCTTCGAAATCTGTTGCGCACCAGGCAAATGCTGTTCACCGATCAATCGCTGCGGCCTCCGTGCCATTAGGCCGAGGCTGAGCCGTTGCCGCTCACGTCCTGAGCGGGGTCGATCATGCCGCTGATCGAGTGTCCCCACGTGGTCCAGACGATTCCCGTGTCATCCGGCGCAGGCCGGGCCCGGAGTTATTGTCAAGACCTGTGGATCAAGATCTTTCAGGCAGCTTCGGGGATCTCGTTCTCGGCTGCAATAAGCGATGGTCCGCTGTCTGTAGGTGACTGGTCTTCGGGTCGCTCGATGAGCTTGCC
>JALYVS010000571.1 GCA_030853115.1 Actinomycetota bacterium | reverse complement strand
CGCCGTAGAAGAAGGTGGCCTTGCGGGTCAGGCCGCGCTCGGCCAAGGTTCGCAGCAGCGCCAAGATGGGCGCCATGCCCGCGCCGCCGCCGACGAACACCAGGTCGTTATCACCCTCGCGAAGGGTGAAGACGCCGAACGGCCCGGTGATATCCAGCCGGTCGCCCTCGGCCAGGTCCTCCGCGAGAAACTTGGAGAACAGGCCGTCCGGGTAGACCTTGATGACGAACTCCAGCAACCCGCTCTCACGGCTGGAGGTGTTCGCCATGGAGAAGGAACGCACCGCCTCGGTGCCCGGGATGGCGACGTCCATGTACTGGCCGGGGAAGAACTTGATCTCGGCCGGCTCGATCATCCGCAGCACCAGGTGCCGTATGTCATGGGTGACCGCGTCCTTCGAGACCACCTCCGCGACGCCCTGCTGGATCGGCAGACCGGAGCGGATCATTTCCTCGTCGTAGTTGAGCAGCTCGATCGTCAGGTCTTCGTACGCGTGCGCCCGGCAGAGCAGCGTGTAGCCTTCCTCGAGCTCATGATCGGGCAGTGCGAACGTGGAGTATTTGTCGTGCTCGATGTCTTCGCCCTCGAGAAGGAACGACTTGCAGGAGGCGCACTGCCCTTCCTTGCAGCCGTGCATGAGCATGACGCCCTGCTCGGCCGCGGCGCGCAAGATGTTCTGATCCTCGTCTACCTCGATCTCGATGCCCACTGGCTCGAAACGAACGACGTGCTTTGCGCCCATAACCCCCCTCGCGGGATTGAGTGCTGCCTTGGACCCGGGCTGCTTGCGTGGAACGGTAACGACGTGCGGGCGGACGGAGGGGGCCCCACGAAACCTCGTAAGGCCCCCTCCACTGCCCTTCTTAGCTGTCCGCCGGGGCCGGACGGCCCGCCGGACCCTGCTTGATGTAGTCAGCGTGGAACGCGTCGCGCTGCTCGGACGACATCTCGTTGAGCAGCACGTTCGGGCTGAGCACGTTGCCCATCCGGCGCAGGTGATCCAGGGTCCACATCTTCTTGGGATCCAGGTTCAGGTGCGGCTGGGCGACGAGCGTCTTGCCGTCGTCGCGAACGTAGCCCATGTCGGAAACGACGTCGGCCCAGTTCCAGCCGTGGTACAGCGTCTCCCATTCGCGCTTGCCGATGAGCTGGCCCATGTTCGGGGTCTCACGGCCCTGGTAGGTCGGGCGGAACGCCTCGGTGTCCGTCCAGCGGCACTCCTCGTGGCAGTAGGTCCGCCACTGGCCGTCGACTTCAGCCATCACCATGTCCTCGCGGACCAGGCACGGGACCATGCAGGTCCAGCACCGGTGCGGGTACACGTAGTCGACGCTCTCGGCCACGATCGGGTGATGACCGTTCGGCGTGGACAGGCGGTTGTAGTTCTCCCACCACTTGCCGTACTTGTCGTACCAGCCCGGGTACTTGTACTCGAACCACTCGAAGTCCTCGTCCGTCATCGGGTCGATCCGCCAGTAGTTGGCGAGCCAGCCGGTGGCGAAGAACTGGGCGACTTCGTGCACGTAGCCCTTGTTCCAGATCTGGTTCCACGCTTCCTCGATGAGGTCGTGCGGAATGACCAGGCCGTACTTCTCCAGCGGCACGAGGTAGCTGCGGTAGTAGTCGTCGTAGATCCACCGGCGCCACATCTCTGCGTAGGACTCACGGTCCTTGCGGCGGTCCTTGGTGCCGTACTCGATGAACGTGCCGATAGCGGCGTCCACCACGCGGTGGTTGTTCCACCACGCGTAGCGCAGGTCGCGCTCGAGCAGCTGGTGGTTGCTCTCGTCCGACAGCGCCATCAGCAGCGTGGCGTAGCCGTTGGAGATGTGCCGCGACTCATCCGACTGGACCGAGTGGAACACGGTCGGCAGCAGGAAGTCGCCGTTGGCCGCGGCCTCGGCCGGCATGGCCACGAACAGGGTGTTCGTGAACGCCGTCTCGGCCACGATGGTCAGGTAGATGCTCGCCGCGGTGATGGCGTCACCGGTGATGAAGCCCTCGGCGAACTGCCGGCCGATCGTTCCGCAGTAGTCGTTCTGGAAGTTGCGGAGGCTGTTGTTGAAGCCGGCCGGGTCGATGTAGTTGTTCATGTACAGGCGCTTGAGGTTCTGCTGGATCGTCGAGTGACGTACCTCGTCGATCATCTGGATCGCCTGGCCGTTGTGCAGCTCCGGGTTCGGAACCGTACGGAAGAGCAGCGGCATGGCGCGCGCCGCTGAGACCTCCGGCAACGGGATGATGGACAGGAACAGCTTCTGCCATTCCAGCCAGCGCTCCTGCACCTGGCGGAACATGTTGCCGCGGATGGCGCCGTCCTGCGCGCCGTACACGCGGTTGTCCTTCTCTTCCTGCATCGGGAAGTAGGACCGGAGGACCTGCTTGAGCGGGTCCTTCTTCTGTGCCTTGTGGAACGTGTAGTCCGTTCCGTACTGCGACACTGGCTCGTGATACTGCGGCTCCCAGGACAGTTCCTGGATTTTCTGGTGAGCCTTGGCGACACTCTGGCGACTCATCGCCACCCCTTTCTGGCGGGTTCCGGGATCCGGGGTCGTGCCCCCCGGGGAGGCTATTAGGTCGTCTCCCTGGGTCAGCGTGGCCTTGCGGCTGCTAGGGCGGCCGACGGGTCCCGAAAGTCCTTGTGTCTTGCATCACACCCCGATAGAGGAGGTCATGAGCTCTCAACATGAGACACATCGAATGCAGCCCGCAGCTCGGCCAGCCGCTGCTTAACTTGCTCGGAAGCCTGCCGGTTGCCTTCGGCGGCCGGAGTGATGCCCATCGCGCGCAGCAGTTCCGCGGCCGGCGCGCCCGGGTCGCCGGCCTCGCCGAGCACGGGATGCAGGCCCTCGCCGGCCAGGTGATGAAAAACCAGGTTGACAATGCTCCAGGGGTTAAATGTTTCGGCGTCGGTGTTCTCGTCGTGGGCTGCCATGGGCCCGAGGTAACGCCTACCAGGGAAAACCAGCGGTCTCAACTTGAGACAGTAACCGGTAATCTGGGGTTTACTTTGTAATGGGCGGGTAAACCCGATCCGACGTCCGCGCCTGGCTGTGCCTCCGGCCGGAAATATGTGGGTGGGGGAGGCCTCATGGTTCGTGCATCCTCGCCGTTGCACGCAGCGAGAGACCGGCTGGCCGAGGCCAGGGACCGGTTCCTCAACGCCGAGCCGATCGACCAGACCGTGGTGCGCAAGCCGATCCTGGCGTCATGGTGGCGCTCTCGCCAGTGGAACGTGGCCGCGGACCACATCGAGCTGAACTACCTGCGTGATCCCGACCTGGAGACCACGCTCGCCCGGACGGCCGATCCGGTGCTGCGGCACCTGCTCGAGCAGCTCGACGGCCAGCCGATCAGCATCGTGCTGACCGACGCGGCCGGCATGGTGCTGACCCGGCTGACCGCGGACCACGATCTGGAGCGTCACCTCGACGCGGTCAAGCTCGCGCCCGGCTTCAGCTACGCCGAGGAGCATGTCGGCACCAACGGCATCGGCACCGCGCTGGAATCAGGCGGCCCCGCGCACGTCTTCGGTCACGAGCACTACGCCGAGCACC
>JALYVS010000570.1 GCA_030853115.1 Actinomycetota bacterium | reverse complement strand
CTGGGCGCGTTCACCGATGAGAAGACCGTGGCCCGGCTGGAGCAGCAGATGGCGGCCAAGGGCGTCCTGGAGGCAAGCCAGATGGCCGGGACCTTCGACATGCTCCGCGCGAACGACCTGATCTTCAGCTACGTGGTGTCGAACTGGCTGATGGGCCAGGATCCGCCGGCCTTCGACATCCTGGCCTGGAACGGGGACAGCACCCGGATGCCCGCCGCGATGCACTCGTTCTACCTGCGCTCGCTGTACATGCGCAACGAGCTGGCCCACGGCGAGCTCGAGCTGGCCGGCCAGCAGCTGTCGCTGTCCTCGGTGACCAGCGACACCTACGTCGTCGGCGCGATCAACGATCACATCGTGCCCTGGCACGGGTCCTACAAGACCGGCGGGCTGCTCGGCGGCGCCGTCCGTTACGTGCTGTCCAGCGGCGGCCACATCGCCGGGATCGTCAACCCGCCCGGTCCCAAAGCCTGGTACGAGGCGGCCGATTACGCCGGCCCTGATCCCGAAGCCTGGCGGGCTACGAACACGAAGCACCGCGGCTCCTGGTGGGAGGACTGGACCGCCTGGTCCGAGCCCCGGGCCGGCGCGCTGGCCAAACCGCCCCGGCTGGGCAGTAAGCGGCACCCGGTCCTCGGCGACGCCCCGGGCGAGTACGTACACGGCTGACCCAGCCGGGTGGAGAGGATTGGCCCGGGGGAGGCGGCCCGTGGTTCTCGCTGAATTCACCGGGTATTTCACCGCGGCGGCGGCCGCGGCCGGTGTCCTGATCGGCCTGCTGTTCGTGGCCGTGTCGCTGCGGTCGGATACCATCTTCGGCGCCGGCGCGCCGGCCATGGGGCAGGCCCAGGCGGGCTCCGCGTTCACCAGCCTGGCCAACTGCTTCTTCGTCTCCCTGGTGGCGCTCATCCCGAACGCTGGCCTCGGTTCGATCGCCATCATTATGTCCGTGCTCAGCCTGGTGGCCACCGTCCGGCTGCACGGACAGGTGACCAGGCAGGAACTGCACCTCATGATGCTGGTGCTCAGCCTGCTTACGTTCCTGTTTCAGCTGGTCATCGGCATCCTTCTGGTCCTAAGCCCGGGGGATCAAAGCCCGGTCTACAGCCTGGCCTACCTGGAGATTGCCCTGTTCGCGGTGGCGCTCAGCCGCGCTTGGGGACTCGTCCAGGGCAAGCACCTGCGGCCGCCCAGGCCGTCCAAAACGAGCAGGCCAGCTGACTCGGTTACCCAGGACAGGCACAACATGGCGCAGCCGAGCACTTCTTTTCAGATTGAAAAGGCCGCTATCGAGTGATCGCTCGCGATTTTCGTGGTCCGTCGGCGGAGTCGCTCCGGACCCTCGCCAGCTAGCCTCGACAGTCGGGCATCATCCGGCGTCCTCGCGCGGTGCAGGGCGGGCCGGGGGCGCGGTGTCGTGGCCACGGGTAGTAAATGCGGCATCGCGGATCTCGCGGATAGTGCCGTCGAGGTACCGCAGGGCCGCGGCGACGTGCGGCCTGGCTGCGCCCGCCGGCCCGTCCATAGCTGCTTGCAGCTTGAGTGCGGCTTGGAAGATGCCGGTGGTGACGGTATTGAGCAGTTCCTGGTCGCGGTGCTCCGGCCGCCCGTCCGATTCGGGGACCAGGGCGGGCGCCGCGGTTGATGACCGATAGCAGCTCTTCGCGGATCTGGCCTGCGTTAGACACGCCGATATGCTCCGGAAGTGCCACCACCGCCTGTCGGCCGGCCCACTGCACTGGATAGACGTCCCTAAGCACGGCCAGGCCCCGGGCGGATCAGGCGCGCCGCGAATGGCGCAGCTACTTCGGTTACGCTGAGCGCGGTTGGTGGCTGGCGCATCGCTGGGGCACCTTTGGTCCGATCGGCTACGACTGACTGATCAAGCCGCCGAGGTCCGGGGCGACGCGGCTACCCCGTACCTTTGCTGTGGCTGGTACAGGATGCTGGCATTTTTTAGTATTTACTACGTTACGCTCCCGCGGCGGTCCTGGATAGCCGCCGCCATGGATGGGAGGCCGCTCACGCATGCCCGTTGGCCACTGGCGCGGGCGGCGGATGCGGTCGGCGAGGGGCAGCAGCGGCGGCAGGCCGGCCGCGGCCTTTTCGCGGGCGAGGAAGGCGCCGAGTTCGGCGATGGTGGTCATGAGGGGGGCGGGGAACACCA
The DNA here is from genome assembly GCA_030853115.1 of Actinomycetota bacterium. GTDB lineage: Bacteria > Actinomycetota > Actinomycetes > Streptosporangiales > Streptosporangiaceae > Palsa-504. Next base: position 1,394 of record JALYVS010000570.1, on the reverse strand, counting down.
CGGTGGTGTTTTTGTCGACGCCGATCTCGACCAGGCTTTGCAGGTTGCGTAGCTGCAGGGCCAGCGGGTGGGCCATCATCGTGTCGGAGGCCTCGCCGAGGGCGGCGGCGGCCAGGGATTCCCCTTCGGCGTTGATGATCTTGGCGCGTTTTTCGCGCTCGGCTTCGGCTTGCCGGGCCATCGCGCGTTTCATGGTGTCAGGCAGCTGGATGTCTTTGAGCTCGACCAGGGTGACCTCGACGCCCCAGTCGACGGTGGTGATGTCGAGGATCTTGCGGATGTCCAAGTTGATCTTGTCGGTCTCGGACAGGGTCTGGTCCAGGGTGTGCTGGCCCACGACCTTGCGCAGGGTCGTCTGGGCGATCTGGTCGATGGCGGAGTAGACGTTCTCGATCGCCACCACGGACTTGACCGCGTCCACGACCCGGAAGTAGGCCACCGCGGAGACGTCGACGCTGACGTTGTCGCGGGTGATGATGCCCTGCGACTGGATCGGCATGGTAACGATCCGCAGGGAGACGCGGTGCAGGACGTCGATGAACGGGATAATGAGCTGGAACCCGGGATTGCGGGGGCCCCGCACCCGGCCCAGCCGGAACAGCACGCCCTGCTGGTACTGCTTGATGACCCGGGCGGACAGGGCCGCGCCGATCACCAGCACGATGACGACAACGACGAGGACGATGATCAGGGTTTTCATGGTGATCCTTCTGGTATCTCGCCGCGGCTTGGAGTTTCCCAGCGCCGGGTTAGGCCGCCGAACCGTCGGGGTGACCTGGTGAGCAGGTGGCAGGCCAGCAGCAGGACCGCTACTTCGGCCAGGGCCGCGGTCCAGCCGGGGAAGCTGCCCAGGCCGTGCTCGCGGAAGAGGCTGGCGGTCCAGTCGCCGCCCAGGACCGCGGTGATGCCCGTCAGGCCGGTGAAGATAAGGCCCCGTGATCTTTTGCCGGGGAGCAGCATATTGGCCAGCAATCCCGCGGCCAGGCCGACCGCGATCCAGCCGAAAATGCCCATGACTGATTCCTTGGTGACCGTGAGATGATGCGTACGGCAGTCAGTGGTGGCGAGTAGGTCGCTGCGGAAGAATTGTTCTCTCGCGGTTCACCGTGCCATCGGTCTTCGGTGTCCTGGGCGGCTCTGCTGCGTAATAACGAAAAAATTCCGGGCTCTGCCGTGCCACCGCGAATTTATGCGGGAGCACCTGCCGGGGTCCGGAGCAACATTCTTGAGATTACTACACTTTCCTGGATTCCCTAATTGACGTGAATAAGGAATTATCGTGTCCATTCACGGGGTTTGGACGGTGACGGACTCGACACGCCGACGGACCCGGGTGCTTGAAGTTTTAGTCCGGGTTGAGAATGCTTGCGGCTCGTGCCCGATGAGTCCGGTCA
>JALYVS010000137.1 GCA_030853115.1 Actinomycetota bacterium | reverse complement strand
CGCCGGCCCCGCGCCGGATGCCGGCCGGGTTCCGGACCGCAGCCCCGCGCTGGGCGGCGGGGCCGGGCTTGACGGCGGGAACATGGCGGCGCTCAGCGGGAACTCCACCCGCTCCTCGGTGAGGCCGTCCACATCGGAGCGGGCCACCATGACCTCGAAAACCTCGCGGTCGATCTCCCAGTAACCGAGCTGCCTGGCCCGTACCGCATCACGGCCCAGGCAGACGATGTGCAGCCGCTCGCCGAGGTCGTCCAGGACCATGCAGGGCTCGCCCCGGTACTCGCCGACCAGCCGCGACTGCCACAGCGCCGACAGGTCGTTCACGCCGACTTGCTTGCGCCAGTGCCCGGGCGCGGCGGTGAAGCCGAGTTCCTCAGGCGGCGGCCCCGGGGAGAACAGCGTCACGTCGGCGCCGTCGGGCCCCAGGCCAGCGTGGTAGGGGACACCGAGATAGGTAGCCATCAGCCGGTATCGCATAGCTCACAGCTCCGTGTGCTGCCAGGCCAGGCCGTCATACCGGGCTACCAGCTGGTCTCCGTCGGCGCCAAGCCTGCACATTCCAGCGCCGACCGGAATCGCGATGGGTTCGAGGTAGAACTCGGGAGCGCCGTGGCCCGCGGCCTCGGTATAACCGTCGATCGGCCGGGCCAGCCAGCAGACCAGGTAAAGCTCACTCATAGTCGGCGTGAACTCCGAGTCCTCCCAGCCCAGGCTCAACGCCAGGTAGGCCTCGGCCGGATTGTGGAAACGGACGTCAGTGGCACGGTAGACGTAGCCGGCCAGCACCGAGCGCTGGCCGGTCAGGTAGGGGTCGACCAGGCGGGGCGGGATCGCTTTCCACATCGGCGTGCCCGGTGCGATGGGGGGCAGTCGCTCAGGCTGGGTCACCCAGGCTCCCTTCCGGCCGCGTATATTCCGCACACCCGATTGTGCCAAGTTAATAACAGTCATTCGCGGTAATGCTGGTCATTGACAGGATTCATTACCTCGCGAAGTTATCCGGCTGCTCTGCGACACGAAGACGGGCGGGTCGCGGGCGCCGGGGGTCGGGGGTGACGTAGGGTCGTGACGTGTCCGGGCACCTGAATCCTGGCGGCCAGCAGTTCCGCGACGATAACGGCGCGGCGGATCCCCGCGTGCGGAAGGCCCTTGCCGCCTACGTCGCGGGAGAGGGTAGTGAGCAGGCCGCCCTTTCCGCGCTGTCCGCCGCGCGGCTGCTCGTCCCGGTGGTCGCGATCCTCGCCGACGGCTCGGCGCCGGGCGGCGCCCACGGGGACAAGAACAGCGAGATGGTGCTGCCCACCCTCATCGGCCAGGACGGAAGGCCTGCGGTGCTCGCCTTTACCTGCCTGGACGCGCTGACCCGGTGGCGGCCTAACGCGCGCCCGGTGCCCGCCGAGGCGGACCGGGTATGGCGAGCCGCCGTCGCCGACGGATGCGCGGTTGTCATCGACGTGGCCGGCCCCGTTCCGCTCGCGGTCGAAGGCGCGCGGCTTGACGCGCTGGCCGGCGGCCAGCCGGTGCCGCCTCCGCATGAAGATCCAGACGTGCGCGCCGCGGTCGAGGCCGCGCTCGCGGCTGAACCCACGATCGCCGGGTTCAGCCTGACGGCCAGCAGTACGGACGGAACCGATCTCGCCATCAGGCTGTCCCTGGCCGTCCGGGACTGGGAGCCGGTGGTAGACCGGGCGGCGAGCAGCATCGCGGCCCGGCTGGCCGGCCGGCTCCGCCGTGGCATCGAGTTCAGCGTCGCTGCCGCCCCACGGTGAGGCCGGCTGCGACCGCAGGAAAGCCATGACCGGTGACCCCTTAGGATCGGGACCATGTTTCGCTGGCTGACCGCAGGTGAATCGCACGGGCGCGCGCTTGTCGCGGTGTGCGAGGGCGTGCCCGCAGGCGTGCGGGTCAGCACGCCGGACATCGCCGCCGCGCTGGCCAGGAGGCGGGCCGGTTACGGCCGGGGCGCGCGGATGACGTTCGAGCAGGACGAGGTGGAGCTCACCGGCGGCGTCCGGCACGGCCGCACGCTCGGCGGCCCGCTCGCGATCAGGGTGGCCAACACCGAGTGGCCCAAGTGGGAGACGGTCATGTCCGCCGACCCGGTGCCCGCCGAGGAGCTGGACGGGCTGGCCAGGAATGCGCCATTGACCAGGCCGAGGCCTGGTCACGCGGACCTGGCCGGGATGCAGAAGTACGGCTTCGCCGACGCCCGGCCGGTCCTGGAGCGGGCCAGCGCGCGGGAGACGGCGGCGCGGGTCGCGCTCGGCGAGGTAGCGCGGCGCTTGCTCAGCCAGGTTCTCGGCATCGAGATCCTGTCGCACGTGGTCGCGATCGGCCAGGTCCGGGCCCCGGATGAGGTGACGCCAGGCCCCGGCGACGGCGCGGCGGTGGACGCCGACCCGGTGCGCTGCTTCGACACCGCGACCAGCGCCGCGATGGTGGCCGAAATCGACGCGGTCCGCAAGGACGGCGACACCCTGGGCGGCGTCGTGGAGGTGCTGGCGTTCGGGCTGCCGCCCGGGCTCGGCAGCTTTACCCACTGGGACCGCCGACTGGACGGCAGGCTGGCCGGCGCGCTGATGTCCATCCAGGCGATCAAGGGTGTCGAGATCGGGGACGGCTTCACCACCGCGGCCCGCCGCGGGTCGGTCGCGCACGACGAGATCGAGGCCGCCGGCGACGCGATCGCGCGCCGCACCAACCGCGCGGGCGGCATCGAAGGCGGGATGAGCACCGGCGAGGTGATCCGGGTGCGGGCTGCGATGAAGCCCATCTCGACGGTGCCGCGGGCCCTGGACACCATCGACACCAGCACCCGCGAGCCGGCCAAAGCGATAAATCAGCGTAGCGACGCGACTGCGGTTCCGGCGGCCGCGGTGGTGGCCGAGGCGATGGTCGCCCTGGTGCTGGCCGAGGCGGCGGTCGAGAAGTTCGGCGGCGACTCAGTAGAGGAGATGCGCCGCAACGCCGAAAGCTACCTCAAGGCCCTGGTGATCTTTTGACCCCCCTGGTCGTGCTGATCGGGCCGCCCGGTGCGGGCAAGTCCGCTGTGGGCCCGCTGGTCGCGGACCGGCTCGGGGTGCAATTCCGGGACACCGACGCCGACGTCGCGGCCGCCGCGGGTAAGCCGGTCGGCGACATCTTCGTGGAGGACGGCGAGGACGCCTTCCGCGAGCTCGAGCGCGCGGTGGTGACCAGCGCGCTGCAGGAGCAAGGAGCCCTGCAGACCCGCGGCGGGGTGCTCGCCCTGGGCAGCGGCGCGGTGCTCGACGACGGGGTCCGCCAGCTGCTCACGGGCCTGCCGGTGGTTTACCTGTCGGCCAGCTTCGGTACGGTCGCGCGGCGGATCGGACTGGACCGCCCTCGGGTCGTGGTCCCGGGAAACCCGCGCGGCCGCCTGCGCGCCATGCTGGACGAACGCGCTCCGCTCTACCAGGGGCTCGCGGCCGTCACGCTGGAAACCGACGACCTGGACCCTGACGAGCTGGCCGCGCGGATCGCGGCCGCGATCACCGCCGGGCCGTCACCGCGGGACCCGCGGTGACCGCGACCAGGATCGACGTCAACCCCGGCGGCGGTGCGCCGTACCAGGTCGTGGTGGGCGTGGGCGTGCTCGGCGAGCTGCCCGGCCTGGTGCCGAAGGACGTCCGGACCGTGGTCGTGATCCACCCCGAAGGCCTCGGCGAGATCGCCCGGCCCGCGTGCGGCGCGCTGACCGCGGCGGGTTTCCGGGTCCGGGCCGAGCCAGTGCCCGACGGAGAGGCGGCCAAGACCGTCAGCGTCGCCGCCCGGCTGTGGTCCCGGCTCGCGGAACATGGCGTGACCCGGTCCGATGCCATCGTCGGGATCGGCGGGGGAGCGACCACCGACCTGGCCGGGTTCGTGGCCGCCAGCTGGCTCCGCGGGGTCCGCGTGGTGCTGGTCCCGACCACGCTGCTGGCCATGGCGGACGCCGCGGTCGGCGGCAAGACCGCGATCGACATCCCGGCAGGCAAGAACCTGGTCGGCGCGTTCCACTCGCCGGTCGGCGTGCTCGCCGACCTGGTCACGCTGGAGACGGTGCCGCGGGCCGATTACGTGGCGGGCCTGGCCGAAGTGATCAAGGCCGGGTTCATCGCCGACCCGGTCATCTTGGACCTGGTCCGGCAGGACCCCGGCGGCGCCACGGTCCCGCACGGCACCCACGCGCGGGAGCTGATCGAGCGGGCTATCCGGGTCAAGGCCGAGGTGGTGTCCGAGGACCTGACCGAGCAGGGGCGGCGGGAGGTCCTGAACTACGGGCACACGCTCGGGCACGCGATCGAGCGGGTGGAAGGGTACCGGTTCCGGCACGGCGACGCGGTCGCGATCGGCATGGTGTACGTCGCCGAGCTGGCCCGGCTAGCCGGGCGGCTGGATGAGCAGACGTGCCAGCTGCACCGGGCGCTGCTGGCCAGCGTCGGCCTGCCGACCGCGTATCCGGCGGGCCTGTGGCCGTCATTGCGGGCGGCCATGGGCATGGACAAGAAGGCCCGCGGCGCGCGGCTGAGGCTCGTGGTGCTCGACGGCCTGGCGCGACCCTCGATTCTCGACGACCCGTCCGAGGAGCTCCTGCAGCAGGCATACCAGGAGGTAGTCACATGATCAGGCAGGTGCTTGTGCTCAACGGGCCGAACCTCGGCCGGCTCGGCATCAGGGAACCGGAAATCTACGGCTCGGTATCGTTCGAGGACCTGGCCGAGCTGTGCCGCTCGACCGGCCGCAAGCTCGGCCTGAGCGTGGAGGTCCGGCAGACCGACGACGAACGCGAGATGATCGGCTGGGTGCACGAGGCCGCCGACGCCCGGATTCCGGTGGTGCTCAACCCGGCGGCGTTCACCCATTATTCCTACGCGCTGCGGGACGCCCTGGCGATGCGGACCGCCCCGCTGGTCGAGGTGCACATCTCCAACCCGGCGGCGCGCGAGGAGTTCCGGCACACCTCGGTGGTGGCCGCGGTGGCGGACGGGACCGTGGCCGGGTTTGGCCTGGTCTCCTACCAGCTGGCGCTGCAGGCGATCGCCGAGCTGGCCGCCGCGGACCAGTCCGGCGCGCCCGAGCCGGGCCTGCCCGAGCCCGCCGACCCGGCCCCGGCCGGCCCGTGATCGTCCTGGTGGGGTTCATGGGAGCGGGCAAGACCACGATCGGGACCCTGCTCGCCGCCCGGCTCGGGCTGCCGTTCGCCGACAGCGACCAGGTAATCGAGCAGCGCGCGGGACGCCCGGTGGCGCAGATCTTCGCCGAGGCCGGCGAGCCGGCCTTCCGGGCTCTGGAGCACCAGGTGATCGCCGAGCTGCTCGACGGCCCGGACATGGTCCTCGCGCTGGGTGGCGGCGCCGCCGAGCATCCCGGCACGCAGGACAAGCTCGGCGCCAGCCCGGCGCCCCAGGTCGTCCATCTCCAGGTCGGCTACGACCAGGCGCTGGCGCGGGTGGGCCGGGACGCGGGCCGCCCGATGCTGGCCCGGCCGGACCTCGCCGCGGTCTACGAACGCCGGCGGCTGATCTGCACCCGGCTCGCGACGCTTACGGTCGGCACCGACGACCGCGACCCCGAGACCGTCAGCGACCACATCCTCGCCCGGCTGACCCGGGTCCCCGATGATGATGAAATGACAGGGTTAGCGGCCAGTACCAGGCCCGGACCGGAAAGGCTGATCTCCATGCGGATAGGGATGCACCTGAACTACTCGGGCGGTTTCGCCGAGACCGTGGTGGAGCTGGCCGACTATGAGCGGGCCGGGCTCGACATCGTGTACGTGCCCGAGGCGTACAGTTTCGACGCGGTGAGCCAGCTCGGTTACATCGCGGCGAAGACCGAGCGGTTGCAGATCGCCTCCGGGATCTTCCAGCTTTACTCACGCACGCCCGCGCTGACCGCGATGACCGCGGCCGGGCTGGACTACGTCTCGGGCGGGCGGTTCACCTTGGGCCTGGGCGCGTCCGGCCCGCAGGTCATCGAGGGCTGGCATGGCGTGCCGTACGACGCGCCCATCGGCCGGGCCCGCGAGATCATCGAGATCTGCCGGATGGTCTGGCGCCGTGAGCGGCTGGTGTATCACGGCCAGTACTACCAGCTGCCGATGGAAGGGGGCACCGGGCTGGGCAAGCCGCTCAAGCTGATCAACCATCCGGTCCGCGAGCGTATCCCGATCCTGCTGGCCGCCATCGGCCCGAAGAACGTGGCGCTCGCCGCCGAGCTGGCCGAGGCCTGGCAGCCGATCTTCTACCTGCCGGAAAAGGCCGCGGACGTGTGGGGCGACGCGGTGGCGCAGGGCGCGGCCAAGCGCGATCCTGCGCTCGGCCCGCTCGACGTGATCGCGGCCGCCCCGCTGGCGATCGGCGACGACGTCACCGGCTTGCGCGACCTCAGCCGGCCTCAGCTGGCTTTGTATATCGGCGGGATGGGCGCCCGGGGCCGGAACTTCTACAACGACCTGGCCCGCCGATTCGGCTATGACGCCGAGGCCAAGGCGATCCAGGACGCCTACCTGGACGGCCGTAAGGACGAGGCCGCGGCCCTGGTGCCCGCCGAGCTGGCCGAGCTGACCTCCCTGATCGGCCCCGAGTCCTACGTCCGGGAGCGGCTGGCCGCCTACCGCGAGGCCGGCGTGACCACCCTCAACGTCACGCCGCTCGCGCCCACCCACGAAGCCCGCGTTACCTTGATCGACAGGGTCCGCGCCCTGGCGGATTAGGCGGCGGGCAGTTGCGTCTTGGTGCCGGGACGGCCGCCAGCAGCGCGCGTAGAGTTCAGCCATGGCTGAGATTCACGTCGTTCGCCGGGGGCGGGCGCAGCAGGAGATTGCCGAGATCGGCGCGGATGCGGCGCTCGTTACCTCAGGGCCGAACGTCCGCTACCTCACCGGCCTGGCCAGCTCCAACGCCGCGCTGCTGCTGCCGGCCAGCGGGGCCGGGATGCTGGCCACCGACTCCAGGTACACGCTCGCGGCCCGGCGGGACTGCCCCGATCTTGAGCTGACCGTCGCGCGGTTCATCGAGCCGGCCCTAGCTGAGCTGATGAGCAGCCGGGGCATGCGTACCGTCGCCTTCGAGGCGCACGAGATGACAGTCGAGCGCCACGCGGAGCTCACCGCCAGGGCTCGCGGCGTGACCGCGGTCCCGTTCGGCCGGAAAATAGAAGAGCTGCGGATGGTCAAGGACGAGGCCGAGCTCGAGTTGCTGGCGACCGCGTGCCGGATTAGCTGCCAGGCCATCGCCGACGTATTCGCGCTGATCAGGCCCGGTCTGACCGAACGTCAGCTGGCCGCGGCCCTGGACCGGCGGATGGCCGAGCTGGGCGCGGAAGCCCCGGCCTTCGACACCATCGTGGCCAGCGGGCCGAACGGCGCCAGCCCGCATCATGGCCCGACCGACCGGCCGGTGCGCCGCGGGGACCTGATCACGATGGACTTCGGTGCGCGGTACGGCGGCTACCACGCTGACATGACCAGGACCGTCGCGCTCGGCGAGCCCGCTGGCTGGCAGCGGGAGATCTACGAGCTGGTCGCGGCCGCGCAGCGATCGGGCCTCTACGCGGCCCAGCCGGACGCCGATGCCGGGGACGTGGACGCCGCCGCGCGCGACCTGATTCGTGATGCCGGGCACGGGGACCACTTCGGCCATGGTCTCGGCCACGGCGTGGGGCTGGAGGTGCACGAGGCCCCGACGATCGGGTACTCCAGAACGGGTAAGCTTGGCCGCCGGGTTCCCGTCACCATCGAGCCTGGCGTGTACCTGCCGGGCCGGGGCGGTGTCCGGATCGAGGACGTTCTTGTCGTGGGGGCCGACGGGACGGGCCTGCTCACCACTACTACGAGAGAACTTCTCGTCCTTTAACCTGGAGAGACGTAACGTGGCCACCACGAACGACCTGAAGAACGGCATCACGCTGAACCTTGACGGCAACCTGTGGACGGTAGTCGAGTTCCAGCACGTCAAGCCCGGCAAGGGGCCCGCCTTCGTGCGGACCAAGCTGAAGAACATCATGTCGGGCAAGGTCGTCGACCGGACCTTCAACGCCGGCGTCAAGGTGGACGTGGCCAACGTCGACCGGCGGGAAATGCAGTACCTGTACCGCGAGGGCGGGGATTTCGTCTTCATGGACACGCAGGACTACGACCAGCCGCACGTGTCCGCCGAGGTAGTCGGGGACGCCTCGAATTACCTGCTCGAGGAGCAGACGGTCACGGTGGCATTCAACGACGGCACGCCGCTGTACGTGGACCTGCCCGCCGCGGTCGAGCTCACGATCAGCCAGACCGATCCTGGTGTCCAGGGCGACCGCTCAACCGGCGGCACCAAGCCGGCCACCCTGGAGACCGGCGCCACCGTCCAGGTGCCGCTGTTCATCTCGACCGGGGAGAAGATCAAGGTCGACACCCGGACTGGCCAGTACCTCGGCCGCGCCTGATGCCCCTGTTTGCCTCTCGCCTCCGGGCCGCGGTTCAGGCACCGCCTTCCTTCCTCGCTCGTACCTCGCCGCTGCGTCCAGGCAGCGCCGCGGCCCTTTGGCTCGCCCATGCCTGCGCGTAGCAAGGCACGCAAGCGCGCGCTCGACGTGCTGTTCGAAGCCGAGCTGCGGGGACTGCCGGTGCTTGAGCTGCTCGCCGAGCGGATCACGCTGGGCAGCCCGCCGGTGCCTGAGTACGCCGCCGACCTGGTCCGCGGCGTGGCCGTGCACACGGCGGAGATCGACGAGCTGATCTCAGCGAACGCCCAGGACTGGAGCATGGACCGGATGCCCGCCGTGGACAGGAACGTGCTGCGGATCGGCGTCTATGAGCTGCTCTGGGCGCCTGACGTGCCTGACGGGGTGGTGATCAGCGAGGCGGTCCTGCTGGTCAGCGACCTATCGACCGATGCCTCGCCCGCGTTCGTCAACGGCCTGCTGGCCCGGATCGCCGAGCTCAAGGCGTCGCGGCCGGCCGCACCCCCGGCGGCGCAACTCTGACCCGGCCGCCGGGTCTGGTCAGCCCCGTCAGGCCGACGGCGGGGCGAAACGTACCCGCAGGCCGAAGCGGTGCAGGACGCGGAAGAACCAGAACGCCGACAAGCAGCTGCCCGCCACCGTGCCGCCGATCGTGACAACGGTGCTGAGCAGCAGGAACACCTTGACCGACTCGACGGACATAAGCACCGCCAGGCCCACGGTCGAGACCGCGAAGATCCCGGCCCACAACCAGGTCGCGCCCTGGAAGAACCGGTGCAGTCCCGCGTGGTGGACGGACGGCTGGCGCAACGCCACCACCTCGGCGGCGAGCTGGGCCACCAGAGGCTTGCGGGTAGGCGCGGTCCTGGCAAACAGCACGCACAGGCCCAGGTTGGCCAGCGGGAACTGAAGCAGGAAGAACAGCACGCTGCCGGTGGCGATCACCACGGCCGCCTGCAGGGTAAGCACCAGGGCCGAGATCGTGAGCAGCCCGGGAACGCGGCCGGTAATCACCTTGCGCCCGATGACGGTAAGCCAGACTACCGCCGTCGCGGCCACCATGCCGGCCTCTCGGCCGCCCAGCTGCGCGCCGGCGAAATACCCGGCCACGGGGAGCCCGAGGGATTCGGCCAGGTTCCATCCTGCGGTCCGCATCAGCCGCCAGGGGCGCGGCAACTCGAGGTGCTCAGCCATGGCGATGAGCATACGGCGGCTGGCTGCGGCCGCGCTGGAATTGCCGGCAGGTGGCACCAATGAGAGCCTGGGAGTTCCGCACGGCTGTATAACGTGGCGCGAGCCGACTAAGTTCAACGGGTTACCAGGAGCAAACGTAAAGTAGCCAAAGTCAGGCCGGCGCAATGCCGGTGGCCGGCACTACATTGGACTCCTGGAAAGGAGGCTGGCGTGCGTTCTGTTAGCTGGGGGGGCGACCCCCCGATACCCCCCCGCTCCTGGGGGGACCCATCCCCCCAGACCCCCCTTGGGGGGGACTCGTCCCCCCAGCCTCCGCTTGGGAGGGGAATGGTCTGGGATGTCTTGCGCGACGTGGTGTCCGGCCGGGTCGCGGAGACCGGCAGGCAGGCGCTGGACATCATCGACGTCGGCGGAGGCACCGGCGGGCTGGCGGTACCGTTCGCGGTCCTGGGGCACAACGTCACCGTGGTGGACCCGAGCCCGGACGCGCTGGCGGCGGCCCAGCGGCGGGCCGCCGAGGCGGGCGCCCGGCTGACCGCGGTCCAGGGTGAGGCGGCCAGCCTGGACAGCGTGGTGGGCACCAAGGCGGCGGACCTCGTCATCTGCCATAACGTGCTCGAGTACGTCGATTCGCCCGCCGACGCGATGACCGCGATCGCCGCGGTCCTGCGGCCGTCCGCCACCGTAAGCGTGCTCGCGTCCAATGCGGTGGCCGCGGTGCTGCACCAGGCCCTGGCCGGCCGCTTCGCCGAGGCCCGCCAGTTGCTCGGCCCCGGCGACGAGGCCGGGGTACCCCGGCGGTTCACGCTGCCCGCGCTGACCTTGCTGATCGAGGCGGCCGGGTTGCGGGCCGGGCAGGCGCACGGGCTGCGCATCTTCGGCGGCCTGGTGCCTGGCGTGCTGCTCGACGGCGACGCGGGCGCGGCGGAGGCGCTGCGTGCGCTGGAGGAAGCCGCCGCGTCGACTCCGCCGCTGCGTGACATCGCCGCTCAGCTGCACGTGCTCGGCCACCGCTGACCGCCATGGGCGTCCGCCCCGACGACACCGGCTGTCACATCTTGCACGTGGACATGGACGCCTTCTACGCCAGCGTCGAGATCAGGGACCGGCCGGAGCTCGCGGGCCAGCCGGTCGTGGTCGGCGGGACCGGCGGCCGCGGCGTGGTACTGTCCGCCTCCTACCAGGCCCGGGCGTTCGGCGTGCGCTCGGCGATGCCGGTCGGCCGGGCTCAGCGGATGTGCCCGCAGGCGGTCTTCGTCGCCCCCAGGCACCGGGTCTACGCCGCCGTGTCCAAGGAAATTATGGCCATCTTCGGTACGGTCACGCCCGAGGTGCAGCCGCTAGCGCTCGACGAGGCCTTCCTCGATGTTTCCGGCGCGATCCGGCGGCTGGGCGCCCCGGCCGGGATCGCCAGCCACATCCGGGCCGAGGTCGCCAGGCAGCAGGGCATCACCTGCTCGGTCGGAGTCGCGCCGACCAAATTCGTGGCCAAGATCGCGTCGGTCCGCTGCAAGCCGGACGGGCTCCTGGTGATCCCGTGCGACGGGGTGCTCGATTTCCTGCATCCGCTGCCGGTCGCCGCGCTGTGGGGGGTCGGGGAGCGGACCGGGGAGACGCTGGCCCGGCTGGGGCTTCGCACGGTGGGCGACATCGCGCGCACCCCGCTGACCTCCTTGCAGCACGACCTCGGCGTCGCGCAGGGATCGCACCTGGCCGCCCTGGCGTGGGGACGGGACGAGCGCCGGGTCCTTCCGCATGTGGCCGAGAAAAGCATCGGCGCCGAGGAGACGTTCGCCACCGACATTGATGACCCGGAGCGGATCCGGCGCGAGCTGCTCAAGCTCGCCGGGAGGACCGCGCACAGCCTGCGGGCCAGCGGGTGCGTGGCACGGACGGTTTCGGTCAAAATCCGGCTCGCCAGCTTCAAGACGATGACGAGATCCCGGACACTCAGCTATCCGACCGATGTCGCGCGTGAGATTTATGCCACAGTGTGCTCGCTGTATGAGTCGGCCGGTCTCGACCGTGCGGCACGGCTGCGGCTGGTCGGCGTCCGGGTGTCCGGTCTGGTGCCTGCGACCGGCGCAAATGCCCAGCTGACGTTTGATGAACGGCCTATCGGCTGGCGTGAAGCAGAGCAGGCCGTCGACAAAATCGCCGAGCGATTCGGGTCCACGGCGGTCCGGCCGGCCGCCTTGGTGGAGGATACGGACCGCCCGCCGGAGGCAGCTTTCTTACCTGCTGTGAGGTGCGCTCTTCCACGGGGCGTGTCAACGCTCGTATTCTGGAAATTGAACCGGGTATGTGGGGTGGAAAGATCACCGCACACCTGCCGGGCGCAAGGTTTTTAATGGGAGGCGTCGTGCCGCTCTCTGAACACGAGCAGCGCCAGCTGGAGCAGATCGAGCAAGCGCTTTATCGCGAGGATCCGAAGTTCGGGCGTCTCGTGCGCTCCAGCGATCCGCGCGTGCACTACAAGCGCAAGCTGGTGCAGGCATTCATCGGCGTGCTGGTAGGTGCCGGGCTGGTCGCGGCGGGGCTAGTGACTCATCACGTGTACCTTGCGGCGGCCGGAGCGCCGATCGCGCTGCTGTCGCTGGTGTGGGCGGTGATCACCTGGCGGCGGCACGCGGCGAGGGTGCGGCCCGCGCGGGCCAAGCTCAAGTCCGTCGGCTCCGGCGGCGGTCCGTCCCGCGCGGGATTGACCCGCCGGGCCCGGATGATGGAGCGGATGGAAGAACGCTGGAAGCGCCGGCAGGAAGGTGACCGCAGGATGTAAGCCTGCGGTCCCGTCCGGTGGGTAATCCCGGGCGGCCGCTGGCTGAGGCGGGGTACCCTGCCGTGTTATGCGGGCGGTCGTACAGCGAGTGAGCCGGGCCAGCGTGACCGTGGCGGGCCAGGTTGTCGGCGCGATCGACGAGCCCGGCCTGCTCGTGCTGGTCGGCGTCACCCACGGGGACACCCCTGAGCAGGCCGCGAAGCTCGCCGCCAAGCTCTGGGGCCTGCGGATCCTCGACGGGGAGAAGTCCTGCTCCGACGTGGCCGCGCCGCTGCTGGTGATCAGTCAGTTCACCCTCTACGCAGACCTGGCCAAGGGCCGCCGGCCCTCCTGGTCGGCCGCCGCGCCCGGCCCGGTCGCCGCCCCGCTGGTCGATGCCGTGGTGTCGGGCCTGCGAGACCTCGGTGCCCGGGTCGAATCCGGCGTCTTCGGCGCTGACATGAAGGTTGCCCTGCTTAACGACGGCCCGGTCACCCTCATCCTCGACCTGTGACCCAGCCCGCCGCCGCGGGTCCTGGAGTTAGCTCGCGGACCGGTGCTGGGGCCGCCGCCGGGGCAGCCGTGTGGCCAGGAAGTCCGCGATCCCGGCGGCGGCGTCCTCAAGGGCGGACATCAGCGACGCCGGGAAGACCCGGGCCCGCCACCGGGTCCCGCGCCCGGCCGAGGCGGCTAGGCCGCGCCGCACCGTGCTGCCGTCACGCTGCAGGTGCGCTGAATC
>JALYVS010000136.1 GCA_030853115.1 Actinomycetota bacterium | reverse complement strand
GTCAGGCTCTCCGCCACGTTCTCCGCCGCCTGCCGCCACACATTGCACGTCAGGAACAGGCTGTCGCCGTCTTTCCACTCGTTAGTGTTCTTGTCGAGGTACCGCGGAGTCGACGCGATCCGGAACCGCGCAACCGGCTGCCCCGCCGGGGTAAATCGCAGTTCCGGATCGTCGACGAGGTTTCCCGCGATCGTGATCTGGGTGTCGCCTGCTGCCATCGGGATACTCCCGGTCGCTAATGAATGTCGGCCTGCTGATGAGGAAGACGGGTGGTAAGGAGAATGGGGCGGTAAAGAGAACCGGCTGGGTCGCCAGCGCCCGCTCAGTGATGGTCGGGCCGGGTGACCTTGGTCCGCAGCACCGCTTCGTTCAGGTTGAGCTGACGGTCGAGCTCGAGCACCGTGGCCGGCTCCGCCATCAGGTCCAGGACCGCGTAGATGCCTTCTGACTTCTTCTCGATCTGATAGGCAAGACGGCGCTTCCCCCAGACGTCCACCTTGTCAACCTTGCCGCCGTCGCCGGTCACGACCTTGAGGAACGGGTCGAGTGACGGCTGAACGGTGCGCTCCTCGAGATTGGGGTCGAGGATGATCATTATTTCGTAACGGCGCATGGGTGTCCTGAGCCTCCTCTGGACTAATGCGGCCACGGTCTCTCCGTGGCAGGAGGTGTCGCGGTCACGAGCCAGCACATGGGCCGGCCGGGTCGTCCGCAGCCCGGTCACTATACCAACATCCCTTCCTCACCCGGTAACCGGGCGCGGACCGGACGCCGCGGACCGGCGCCCGGCAGAAACCCGGATCGCGGGCCCTGGCCGTCAGTCAGCGGGAAACACGGTGGATTCCTGATAACCGCACGGGGGAAGACTGTCCCGTGACAACGTAACCCCATATATGAGTGGCAGCCAGGAGGAGGAGGTCACCATGGCAGGCACCGTCCCGACCGATTCGCGGAACATCCTGAATTCCGACGGCCAGCGGCACCGAGTCGAGAATGTCCTTACCATTTTCACGCTCGTGGCGGGTCTTATCGCGTTCGTGCTCGGCATGTTCGTACGGAACGCGCATACCGGCACCGCGGTGTACATCACGGCGACCGCCACCGGGCTGGCCTCGTTGCTCATCGGGCTCTACGCCCAGATGATCTCGGCCACGCGTGAGCAGCGGATACTCATCGTGACCGGCATGATCGCCGGGTTCGTCGGGCTGGCCATCGGGCTCAGCCGCGGCGGCTTCATCGGTTAGGGCGCATCCCCCCCGCGGGCCAGGGGGCGGGCGGCCTCCAGGAGCGACAGCGGAAGGCGGCGCGTCCAGAGCGCCCGGAGGTGAGTGGGAAGATAAAGCATGGCGCGCATCGGAGCCCACTTTCACGTCGACAACCCGCTCGAGGCGGCGACCGCTTACCAGGCGGACGCGGCTCAGTTCTTCCTCGGCGATCCGCAGGGCTGGAAGGGACCGGTGATACCCGGCGGTGACCCGTCGGCCATCCGGGACGCCTTCGCCGCCGCGGGGGTGGATATCTACATTCACGCGCCGTACGTCATCAACGTCGCGACCAGTAACAACCGGATCAGGATCCCGAGCAGGAAACTCCTCGACGGCCAGCTCAAGGCGGCCGCGTCAGTCGGGGCCAAAGGCCTGATCGTGCACGGCGGCCACGTCACCACGGGCGTCGACGCCGCCGAGGGCCTGGAGAACTGGCGCAAGGCGGTGGAGCGGATCGAGCGGCCGGTGCCGATGCTGATCGAGAACACGGCCGGCGGCGACGGCGCGATGGCCAGGTCGCTGGAGGCCATCGGGAAGCTATGGGACGCGGTGACCGAGGCGGCCGGAAGCGACGCGGGCAACCTCGGGTTCTGCCTGGACACCTGTCACGCCAACTCGGCCGGGATCGAGCTCGCCGACGCGGCCGACCGGATCAAGGCGATCACCGGCCGGATCGACCTAGTGCACTGCAACAACTCGCGCGACGAGTTCGGCTCGGGCCGTGACCGGCACGCCAACATCGCCGCCGGGACCATCGACCCGGCCCTGCTGCTCGGCGTGGTCCGCGCGGCCGGCGCCCCCGCCATCTGCGAAACACCCGACTCCGACGGCGGCCTGGCCGCCGACGTCAGCTGGCTGAAGCAGCACCTGCCCGCCTGAACCGCGCGCCCAGGCGAAGCCTGAACCGGTCCTGTGCCTGGTCCAGGACACCACCCGCCGGATCATCGTGACCGGCGGCACGCACCACGTCCCGTTCGGGAGAAAGAACATCACGCACCACGTAGGCGGCGAGCAAAGCCACGGTACCGAACCTGGCCAGGAGCACGGCGAAGTACCACCCGGTACTGATGCCGCCGTAGCCGGTCACCAGGTTGCCCGCGCTGCGGTCGACGAGGAGGAGATAGCCCCAGATGCCGAGGAAGTAGGCCACCTCCGCCAGCTGCCACAGCAGGTAGGGCCATAGCCGCGGGCGAGCGAGCACCGCCAGCGGCACCAGCCAGACGATGTACTGCGGCGACCAGACCTTATTGGTCATCAAGAACGCGGCCAGCACCAGGAAGCAAAGCTGCGGCAGCCGGGGACGGCGGGGCGCGGCCAGCGCGAGCACGGCGATCGCGGCGCACGCCAGGATGAAGAAGGCCGCCGACATCAGGTTCAGCGCGCCGAGCTGGGCGTTGCCGAGCACCGGCACGTTGAAGTGCTCGAGGAGATACCAGATCGAGCCCCAGTCCGCGCCGCGGTTCTTGCTGAAGGTGTAAAAGTAAGCCCAGCCGGACGGCGCGACGATCATCACCGGCAGGTCCACCACCAGCCACGCCGCCACGGCGGCCGCCAGGGTCTTGGCGAATTCACGCAGCTGGCCGCCCCGCAGGCAGAGCAGCAGCAAGGGCCCGAAGACCACCAGCGGATAGAACTTGGCCGCGACCCCGAGGCCGAGCAGGACACCGGCCCACCCGCCGCGGCGCCCGGCCCACGCGGCGATCCCCAGCGCGGTCAGCGCGAGCGCGATCAGGTCCCAGTTGATGAACGCGGACAAGATCAGCGCCGGGGACAGCGCGACCATCAGCGCCTGCGCCCGGGCCCCCGGCGCGGCCGCCCGGGCGGTCGCCAGCACCCCCGCCACCGCGCAGACCGCCAGCAGCAGCACCGTGACGTCGAAGAACTCCCGGCCCCTGATCACCGGGTTGACGTTCCTGACCAGCCAGGCCGCGGTCTGCATGGCGCCGCCGATGAGGACCGGGTACTCGACCGGGTGACCGGTGTAGGGGACCTTGCCCGCCGCCAGCCCCTCGTTGTAGTACAGCGGGTAGATGTCGGTGTAACAGGCGTCCTGGAACTGCGCGGCGTAGGTATTCCAGGCCCCGGACCGGCACGGGTACTTCTCCGCGAACGCGAGCACCATGCCGACTACCGACGCGGCGGCGAGCACCGTGGTGCTGCCCAGGGCTACGGCCAGCCCCGGACGCGCGGCGAGGGCGGTGACCCGCGGGCTGGTCGATCCAGGGGCGTCTTCCACCCCCATATCTAACCGCGCCCTGGACCTCGTTTGCGCCTGCGGCGCCGCGCCCACAGGCAGGCCGCGGGCAGGCCGGCGAAGATGCCGCCCGCCGCGGCGCCGGCCCGGGTAGCGGTCACGCTCTGCGTGCCGCCGGCCGTGCCGCAGCTCACCTTCGAGGGATCACAGCTGTAGGTGGGGAAGGGGTAGGGGTTGCCCGGCGCGGTCGGCGTATTGATCGGGTTGCCAGTCGGGGTGCCGGTTGGGTTGCCGGTCAGGCCATGCTTCTTGACGTGCTTCTTCTTCGGGACGGCGCGCAGGTTGGGCGGGACCTCGTTCCATTTGGCGCCGGTGAACACCGGTGCGGTCCACTGCTCGAGACCCGCTGGGACGAACTGGTTCTCGGCGTAGGTGTGCCAGATCGAGGCCGGCCAGGTGCCGCCGTATCCGCCCTGGGAATTGCCGCCGAGGTCGCTGGGCAGGAATTCGTTCGACAGGTTGGTGAACATGCCGACGGCGAGGGCCTGCTGCGGGATCGCGCCGATGAAGAAGGCCGACTGGAAATTGGTAGTCGTGCCAGTTTTGGCGATGATCACCTGGCCGTTGCTCAGCGCCGCCGTCGGCGCGGTGCCGTAGGAAGCGGTGTCCTCCGACATCGCGTACTGGACCTGCGTCGCCTCGTCGGCGTTGAGCGTCGGGCTGCCGGGATCGAACACCGGATAGGACGTGATCATGATCGGCGTCGGCTGCGCGTTGGCCTGCGTGATCGACGAGATCACGTGTGCGTCGTGATACACGCCCCCGTCGTCGATGGTCGCCAGCATCGTGGCCTGCTCGCTGACCGTCAGCGAGGCCTGGCCGAGCGCGATGCCCGTCTCGTTCTGCATCGAGGTGATCCCGGAGGTGAGGACGTTCACGCCGAACAGCTTCGCCATCGTGGCCACGGCGGCACCGCCGACGTGGTGCCACAGGTCGGTGTACGCGGTGTTGATCGACTCCGCCATCGCCATCTGCGGCGTGAACGCCCCGTTCTCCGCGGTGGAGTCGTTGTGCACCTCGTAATATCCGAGGGCGCGCCCGTTGGCGGGCTCGGCGCTGGTCGAGAACTGGCCGGCCGGCACGGTGTCCGGCGGGATCCACAGCGGGTCGAAGCCATTCAGTGTGCTGGTCTGCACGTTCATCCCCTGCGAGACCGCCGTGGCCAGCACGTAGGGCTTGAACGAGGAACCGACCTGCTCCCGGTTGTACACGGCCATGTTCACTTCGCAGTGCAGCAGCTTGCACATCTTGGCCGTCATCGTGTGCTTAGTCCCGCGGTGATCCACGTACGTGGATCCCGGATAGCCCGGGCCGGGATACATGGCCTCGATCGCGCCGTCGGCCGGATTCTCCAGGACCGCGCCCACCTGCGCGTCGTTGGGCAGCGACACGCCCCCTTGAGTCATCTGGATCTCGTTGGCCTGGACGGCGGCGTACATCGCCTTCATCTTGGCGTCGTCGATGGTGGTGCGGATGACGTAGCCGCCGTTGTAGATCTGCGACTGGCTGAGGTGGTAGACGTCTTCCAGCTCGTTCCGGACCATGTCCAGGACGTAGGGATCCCAGACGTCCTGGCCGACCGACTGGGGGACGTAGTTCCCGGGCGCCGGGAATTTCATCGTCGTGGCCTGCTGCTGCGTGAGCACGCCCATCTGCACCATGCCCCCGAGCACGTAGTGCCAGCGCGTCTCCAGCTCCGGGCGGTACTGCGGCAGCGGGTACGTGCTGGGCTGCTGGACGATGGCGGCGATCACCGCGGCTTGGCCGACCGTGAGCTTGGCGACCGGCTCACCGTAATAGGTCTGCGCGGCCGCGCCGATGCCGTACGCGCCGTCACCCAGGTAGATCGTGTTCAGGTAGTTCTCCAGGATCCACTGCTTGGACTTATTCTTGGCGACCTTCATCGCCACGAAGATCTCCTTGATCTTCCGGCTGAACGTCTGCTGGGTGCCGATGCCCGAGTAGTACTGCCGGACGAATTCCTGGGTGATGGTCGAGCCACCCTGCAGCGAGCCGTCGCTGCCGCGGGCGTCCTCGTAGGCGGCCCGCGCAATGCCGGTGGGGGAGACGCCGCCCTCGTTGAAAAAGTTGCGGTCCTCGGCCGCGAGCACCGCGTTGATGACGTTCTGCGGGATCTGGTTGTAAGTCAGCATCTGGCGGTTGAGGGTGCCGAACCGGCCGATGAGGGTGCCGTCACTGGATTTGACCACGGACTGGGAGAAAGCGGTGGCCGCCATCGCCTCGGTGGGGAGAGGCGTCTCCTGGTACAACACCACCACGGCGATCGCGCCGAGCACCACGACGACGCCGACCAGCGCAAGCAGCAATCCGAGGATCTTGCGCACCGTCCAGTGCCGCCACCAGCTGCCCTTGACCTTGACCTTGGCGGCGTTCCGCCCGCGGCGCCCGGGCCCGGTCAGCCCGTGCGGGCCACCGGGTCCTTGGGGGCCCTGGGGACCCTGGGATCGCCGGGTTCGGCCGGGGCCACGGGGACCGCCGGCCCGGTGTCCCCGGCCCGGTGTACCGGTCAGCAGATCGGCGCGCCCGGGTGAGTCCAGGTCCCAGCTCATCGCCTGGGTGTCCTGCCCGACGGCCGAGCTGGCCGGGAGGACGGCCGGACCGGCCGGATACGGGCCAGCGGACCTGGCTTGGTGCAGGCCAGCCGGGCGCGCGTGGCTCCCGCCAGTACTAGCGTGGCTCCCGCCAGTGCGGGGCTGATTTACGGCTGGGCTGGCGTGGCTCCCGCCAGTACGGGGCTGACTTACGGCTGCGCTGGCGTGGCTGGTGCCGCTTGGGCTGGCCGAACGGGTGGCATGACTGTCCGGGTACCCGGCGGCTGGACTGCGAAAGCCGTTGGTGTCCCAGCCGTTCGCGTCATAGCCCAGGTCATAGTCGACATTTTCCCCGTAGCCACTGTCCGCGGGGTGGTCGTAACCCGTTTCCCCCGCATCGCGATACCGAAGGTCAAAGTCATCAGCTTTGCTGCTCACGAGTCCTCGCTGGTGGCTCGGAGGTCGCGGCTGACGGGAATGCGACCTCTACCCGAAAGGCGGCCCCAGCAATCCCGGAAAGCCGCCGAAGTCAAACGTTACCTCCTGGGTCACATGTTTACTGGCTGGACCGCGCACGCCGCCTCCGGCGTACGACAGGCTCGCCAGTGCCGAGAACGTAAGAAGAAGCGAGGTGGTTCCACCCGCAACTCTGACAGACTTCGACCACGTAGACCCGGAATTCACCGTATTCGGCCGCCATCTCAGCGAGCTCGCGGGCTTGCTTAACCCGCCCCTCGTACTGGCCGAGCTCGTCACCGTATACGTAAGTGACGTGAGTCAAGTTGCTTTTTCTGCAGATCGGACAGCGGTCACCAGTGGGCTCGCCGTGGAACTTAGCGGCCCGCAGCAAGTAAGGGTGCGCATCGCAAACGTCCGTGACCGTCGTGCGCCCGGCCAAGACAGACGCGAGCGTGGCCCGGCGGGCCAGCCCGTAGTCCACGACGGAACGCCTTGACGTCATAGCGCCAGCGTACGTCGGAACGGCGCCTGAGCCGAGACCCGATCCGGTCATCTTTGCCGGCATGCCCACGGAGCTGCGGAACTGGCAGGCACTTGCGGTGACACGAAGTACGACATACTATCCACACGTATCGGTTCGATACATCGGAGCGATCTAACGAGTAAAGGTATCGCTGCGAGGCATCGCGACGACACATCATACGGATACATCAACAGAGTTACAGCCACCTTCTGGGGGAAGCGTGGGACGCAACCGCTCGGGCGTACTCGAGCTCGCCGTGCTCGGTGAGCTCCACGGAACGCCGATGCACGGCTACGAATTGCGGAAACGTCTTTCCGCCGTGCTCGGCGCGTTCCGCGCGCTTTCCTACGGATCGCTGTATCCGTGCCTGCATGAGCTCCAAGCCGCCGGGCTGATCGCCGAGGAGCATGACGAGACCGAGCCTGGAACCCCGGCGGTCGCGCCGGGAACCGCGCGGGCCCGGGCTGGCCGCCGGTCCTTGAAGGTGTACCGGCTGACCACCGAAGGCAAGGAACGGCTGCAGGAACTCCTCGGCGAGGGCGGACCTCCGGCCTGGGAAGACGACGAATTCGGCGTTCATTTCGCGTTTTTCGGGCAGACCAGGGCCGACGTCAGGCTCAGGATCCTCGAGGGCCGCCGCAGCAGGCTCGAGGAACGCATGGAGGCCATCCGGGCGGCCTTCACCCGCACCAGAGAGCGGGTGGACAGCTACACGCTGGAATTGCACCGGCATGGCCTGGAATCAGTGGAACGAGAAGTGCGCTGGCTGAACGAGCTGATCGCATCCGAGCGGCAGGCCAGCGGACCAGACAACATTTCCGAGAAGGAGTCGTCCTGATGGGTAAGGTGCGCATCGCCATTGTGGGGGTGGGTAACTGCGCTAGTTCCCTGGTGCAGGGACTGGAGTATTACAAAGACGCCGAAGACGGTGCCCGGGTTCCCGGCCTCATGCATGTCCGGTTCGGGCCGTACCACATCAGCGATGTGGAGGTTGTCGCCGCCTTCGACGTGGACGCGAAAAAGGTCGGCTGCGACCTCTCCGAGGCCATCACGGCGAGCGAGAACAACACCATTAAGTTCGCCGAGGTGCCGCCGACCGGGGTGACCGTTCAGCGTGGCCCCACCCTGGACGGCCTAGGTGAGTACTACCGGGAAATCATCACCGAATCAGACGACCCGGCCGCGGACGTGGTGCAGGTGCTGCGCGAAAGCGGTGCCGACGTCCTGGTCTGCTACCTGCCGGTCGGCTCTGAGCAGGCGGACCGCTACTACGCCCAGTGCGCGATCGACGCGCACGTCGCGTTCGTGAACGCGCTGCCGGTATTCATCGCCTCCGATCCGACCTGGGCCGCCAAGTTCACCGAGGCCGGCCTGCCGATCATCGGCGACGACATCAAGTCCCAGGTCGGTGCCACCATCACGCACCGCGTGCTGGCCAAGCTGTTCGAGGACCGCGGGGTCGAGCTGCTCCGCACCTACCAGCTTAATTTCGGCGGCAACATGGACTTCATGAACATGCTGGAGCGCAAGCGGCTCCAGTCGAAGAAGATCTCCAAGACCCAGGCGGTGACCTCTCAGATCCCGCACGAGATGGAGCGCGCCGCGGTCCATATAGGTCCCTCGGACCACGTGCCGTGGCTTGATGACCGCAAGATGGCCTACGTCCGGCTGGAGGGCCGCGCGTTCGGCGACGTGCCGCTGAGCCTGGAGTACAAGCTCGAGGTCTGGGACTCGCCTAACTCGGCCGGGGTGATCATCGACGCGGTGCGCGCCGCCAAGATCGCGCTCGACCGGGGCCTCGCCGGGCCGGTCGTCTCGGCCAGCTCGTACTTCATGAAGTCGCCACCTGAGCAGTTCGGCGACGACGTCTGCCGCGATCTGGTGGAAGAGTTCATCCTCGGGGAGGATGCCCGCTGACAGGCGGCGCCTCAGCTGGATGGGTGGGGGGCGGCCGCGGGAAGACAGGGGCGCCGGCCGTACGGGCCGCGGCGACCCGGTCGGCCTCGGCCGCCTTTCCTGGCCAACCTGCGGGCGGCGCTGGCCACGCGGGACTTCCGCCGCCTGTTCGCCACCAGGCTCGTCTCGCAAGCCGGTGGCGGCCGCTTACGCCAGCAGGCGGCCGCCTGCTGGTTCGCCCGCGGGCGGGATCAGTTCGCGCCCGGCTCCGGATCAGGTACTGGCGGCGGAGTGATCCCCTCGGCCGCCGCCCAGCGCAGCAGTTCCTGAGTTACCCGCTCCTGGCCGAGTTCGCCTTGCTCGAGCCGCAGCTCGAGCAGGACGTCCCGGGCCCGGCCCACCAGCAGGCCGGGCGGCACCCCGAGGATGCGCATGATCTCGTTGCCGTCCAGCTCGGGCCTGATCCTCGCCAGTTCCTCCCGCTCGCCGAGCTCGGCGATCCGCTCTTCGAGGCCGTCGTAGGCGCGCGCCAGCCGGGCCGCCTTCGCCCGGTTCCTGGTGGTGCAGTCGGCCCGGGTCAGCACATGCAGGCGGCTGAGCAGCGGCCCGGCGTCGCGGACGTAGCGGCGGACCGCGGAATCGGTCCACTCACCCTCACCATAACCGTGGAACCGCAGGTGCAGCTCGACCAGCCGGGACACGTCCTTGACCACGTCGTTCGGGAAGCGCAGCGCGGCCAGCCTGCGGCCGGTCATCTTGGCCCCGATCACGTCGTGCATGTGGAAGGCGACCCGGCCGCCCGGCAGCAGGGACCGGGTCCGGGGCTTGCCCACGTCGTGCAGCAGCGCGGCCAGCCGGACCGTCAGGTCACCTTCGAGCCCGTACCGCGGCTCGAGGGCGATGGCCTGCCGGAGCACGGTCAGGCTGTGCTGGTAGACGTCTTTATGCCGGTGATGCTCGTCGGCTTCCATCCGCAGCCGGGAAACCTCGGGCAGCACCTGCGCCGCCACCTCGGTCTGGACCAGCACGTCCATTCCCAGCGCGGGGTCCGGCGCCAGCATCAGCTTGGTCAGCTCGGCGGTAATGCGCTCCGCGGACACGATGTCCAGCCGGCCCGCCTGCTCGGTCATGGCGGCCCGCACATCGGCCGCGACCTCGAAGCCCAGCTGGGCGGCGAACCTGGCCGCGCGCAGGATCCGCAGCGGATCGTCGTCAAACGACCGCTCCGGCGTGCCTGGGGTCCGCAGCACCTTGTCCCGGACCGCGTCCAGGCCGCCGAACGGATCGGCGAGGTCGTAGCCGGGCAGCCTGGCCGCCATCGCGTTGATAGTGAAATCCCGCCGGCTCAGGTCCTCCTCCAGCGACCGCCCGTACGTGACGTCAGGTTTGCGGGAAGTCCGCCCGTACTGCTCGCTGCGGTACGTCGTGATCTCGAAAAGCGAATTTCCTTTGCGCAGCCCGACGGTGCCGAACGCGATGCCCACCGTCCAGGTCTTGTCGGCCCAGCCGGCCGCCATCGCCAGCACCTGCTCGGGTGTCGCGTCCGTGGTCAGGTCGAGATCACCAGGCTCCCGGCCGAGGAAGACATCCCTGACCGGCCCGCCGACCAGGGATAGCTCATGGCCATGAGCGGCGAATAGCCGGCCGATTTCAGCCACGCCAGGGAGCCGCGCGCGGATAAGCGCGGCGGCCGCCTTCCGCTGTTCAGAAGTCATGGGCACGGCCACCGACATTATCGACCGCACGGGCCCGGCGCGAACGGCAATAACATTTCAGTTGTGCACGGCGTGCGAGCGGCGAAGGTCAAGCGGCGGATTCTGTCTCTCGCCGCTGTCTTCGCCGTCCCGGCGGTGCTGGCCCCGGCCCTGCTCACGACGGCCGGGCTCACAACGGCCAGTGCGGCCCCGGCGGCTCTGGCCCGGCCCGCCGCGACCGGCCGGGTCGCAGTGACCATTATCTCGATGAACCCCCAGTACGCCAAGCCAGGCGACACGGTCAACCTGACCGGAACGGTCACCAACGGCACCCGCGAGACGGCGGCCGGGCTCGAGGTGCAGCTGAACGCGTCTGCGACGGCGTTCAGCAGCCGCGACGACATGGAATCCTTTCTCGCCCACGGGGCCAACGGCAGCTTGGTCCCCGCTGGCCGCCCGGTCCTGCTTCCGGCCAGCGTGGCCCCGGGCGGTAGCGCCTCCTGGACCGCTTCGTTCCAGGTCGATAACCAGGGCATCACCAGCTTCGGCGTCTACCCGGTCGCCGCCCTGGTGCAGGACTCCGCGGGCGACCTGCTGGCATCGGACCCGACGCTGATGCCGTTCTGGCCAGGAAAACAGGCGGCGGCTCTCCGAGCCCCCCTGAAGATCTCCTGGCTGTGGCCGCTTATCGACCAGCCGCGCCATCAGGTGTGCACTGGGTCCTTGATCAACGATGGCCTGGCCGCCAGCCTGAACCCAGGCGGCCGCCTGACTACCCTGCTCGCGGCCGGGATGAGCCAGGCGGCGGCCGACCTGACCTGGGTCATCGACCCAGCGCTGCTCGGCGACGTGGCCACTATGACCTACCCCTACAAGGTGGCCGCCCCGGCGGGCTGCACCGCGCCCGCGAGGCCGGCCAGCCCGGCGGCGGCGCGGTGGCTCTCCGCGGCCAAGAAGGTCACGTCGAGCCAGCAGGTTGTGATCACCCCGTACGCCGACGTGGACATGGCGGCCCTGGTCCATCAGGGACTTAACCCTGATCTGGCCAGTGCCTACCGGGCCGGCGACGTGGTGGCGCGCAGCGTTCTCGGCCAGGTGGTCAAGCCGGCGATCGCCTGGCCGCCCGGCGGAACCGCGGACCTCAGCGTGCTCACCAGTCTCGCCGCCTCCGAGCATGTCGGAACCGTGGTGCTGAACAGCGGCGTGATGCCGCCCGCGGATACCACCGCCTTTCACCCCGATGACGCGGTGACCTCGATCCCGACGGACGCGGGCACGATGAACGTCCTGCTCGCCGACGACACCATGACCGCGGTCCTGCGGGCCGGGAACACCAGCTCCGGAAGCTTGTCGCCGGGCACTGAGTTCAACGTCAAGCAGCGGTTCCTCGCCGAGACCGCGATGATCGCCGCCGAAGCCCCCGACTCGGCCCGCTCGGTCGTGGTGGCCCCGCCGACCGGCTGGAGCCCGTCACGGCAGCTGGCCAGCGACGTGCTGGCCGAGACCGTCAGCGCGCCGTGGCTGAAGCCGGCCCCGCTGGGCAGCCTGGCCACGGCGCGGGACACCGAACGCACGCTCAGGCGGCAAGGGCCGCCGACCAGCCAGGCCAGCCCGGACGAGCTCAGCCGCGGCTACCTGAACCAGGTGAGCTCGCTCGGCGCCCGGCTCAGCGTCTACCAGTCCATGCTGGACCACCCACCATCGTGGTACGTGCAGTCGCTGGAGGAGGCCCGGTCCGCGACCGAGTCGGCCGCCTGGCGCGGCGGCGGGACCTCGCAGGCCGTAACCCTGCGTCGCAGCTTGTCCGCATACCTCACCAACGCGGAAAAGAAAATCAAGATCCTGCACTCGGCCGAGGTACCGATGGGCGGCGCGTCCGGACCGGTTCCGCTGGCGATCCAGAACGGGCTCAACCAGGCTATCGAGGTCAGGCTGAACGTCAGCGTGCTGAGCACGCCGAAGGCAACGTCCCCGCTGACCATCGGCCGGTTCAAGAACCTGTATGTGATCCCGGCCAGAGGGCTGATTACAATACGGCTGCCGGTCAACGGGGCCCCGCAGGGATCTAGCGGCCTGCGGATCAGCCTCAGCAGCGCGGACGGCACGCCGCTGCCGTTCGCCCACGCTTCGCTCATCGTGCAGTCCACCCGTTATGGGCGGGCGATCTTGCTGGTCATCGCGGCGGCCGTCGGCGTCCTCGTGCTGACCTCTCTCTACCGGGCCGGGCGGCGCTGGCATAACGACACGCAGCGCGTCAGCGAAGAAGCCGATGCACCAGGTAGCGTCGTGACAGGCACCAGCGCGCGACACCCTACGGAGGCACCGGATGACCTGGCCGATGCACGACGCTGGGCCGACGACGCCTGACCCCGGCGGGGATGAGCCCGCGGACCCGCGGCCACGGCGCCGGGAGGCGCGGCGTGCGGGCCGGTGGCCTGAGCCGCCGTGGAACGAAGAGCCCGGACATGACCAGGCCGGGTATGACCAGCCGCATCGTGACGACACTGGACCGACCGAGCCGCTGTCGGCCGAGGCCGGCGCTGGCCGCC
>JALYVS010000135.1 GCA_030853115.1 Actinomycetota bacterium | reverse complement strand
AGGTCATGGTGCGCGGGTCGAGCAGACCGGTGGTGGAGGCGTTGGTCAGCTCGGTGCCCAGCTCGCCGGACAGCCAGTAGGTCATCAGGTCCGGGACGAGCAGGATATGCCGGGCCGCCCGCAGCTGGTCCGACCCGCGCTCGGCCATCAGCTGGAACACCGTGTTGATCGGTTGCGCCGCGATCCCCGTCGCGGCGTACAGGCGGGCCGCGTCCACGCCCGCCACCGCGCCGGGGGTGCCGGTGACGGCGGCGAACGGCGCCTCGGTGCGGGTATCCCGGTAGTTGGCCGGATCGGCGATCAGCGCGCCGTCGCCGTCGAGCAGCCCGTAGTCCACCGCCCAGCCGTCGACGGCCACGGCGTCCAGCGGCCCGGCCTGGCTGGCCGCGGTGCGCAGGCCGTCCAGGATCCCGGCGAACAGCGCGCGGGCATCCCAGCGCAGCACGCCGCCGACCGGCCTGGGGCGGTTGGCGAACCGGCTGACCTCATGCAGGGCGAAGCCCCGGCCGCTACCCTCACCGACCACGACCCGCCCGCTCGAGGCGCCAAGGTCGATGGCCGCGACGCGGATCGCGGTATCGCTCACGCCGGGCCTGTCACGACCGCCAGCCTGTCACGGCCGCCAGCCGGTCATGCGCCCCAGCCGGTCATGCGCCCCAGCCGGCCTGCTGGCCGCCGACCCGCTCGGCGACGATCTTCTCGGCGTACCCGGAGGCGGCGTAGGCCGCCATCGGATCGGGGTCGAGCTCCATCTCGGCGCGCAGTTCGGCGAGCAGCGGCCGGACGTCGGTGTTGTAGGCGTCCATCAGCACGCCGTGCGCGCCGAGCACGTCGCCGGCCTGCTGCGCCGCGGCCAGCGCGGCGCCGTCGACGAGCAGCGCCTTGGCCGTCGCCTCCTGGACGTTCATCACCGAGCGGATCTGGCCGGGGATCTTCGGCTCGATGTTGTGGCACTGGTCAAGCATGAACGCGATCTGGCCGGCTGAGCCCAGCGCCTCCGCGGCCACCACCTCGAACAGGATCCGGAACAACTGGAACGGATCCGCGGCGCCGACGATGAGGTCGTCGTCGGCGTAGAACCGGGAGTTGAAGTCGAAGGCACCCAGCTTGCCTGCCCGCAGCAGGAACGCCACGATGAACTCGATGTTGGTCCCGGGGGCGTGATGGCCGGTGTCCACGCACACCTTGGCCCGGTCGCCGAGCTCCAAGCAGTGCGCGTATGACGTGCCCCAGTCAGGCACGTCGGTGGCATAGAAGGCCGGCTCGAACAGCTTGTACTCCAGGATCAGCCGCTGGTCACCGGACAGCCGCGCGTAGACGGCGGACAACGCCTGCGCCAGCCGGTCCTGGCGTGCCCTGATGCTGTCCTGGCCCGGGTAGTTGGTGCCGTCGGAGAACCAGAGCTTCAGATCGCGAGAGCCGGTCTGGTCCATGACGTCGATGCACTCCAGGAGGTGGTCCAGAGCCTTGCGCCGGATCGCCGGGTCCGGGTTGGTGACGCTGCCCAGCTTGTAGTCGTTGTCCTGAAAGACGTTGGCGTTAATGGTGCCGAGCCCGGTGCCCGCCTCGGCGGCCGCCGAGGTCAAGCTGGCGTAGCTGTCGACCGCGTCCCACGGGATGTGCAGGGCGACGGTCGGCGCGACGCCGGTGTACTTGTGCACCTGGGCGGCGTCGGCGATCTTCTCGTACGGATCACGCGGCACGCCGGGCTGAGCGAAGACCTTGAACCGGGTCCCGGAGTTGCCGAAGGCCCACGACGGTAGCTCGATCTTCTGCTCGCGGAGGGCGTTCTTGACCGCCTCACGATCCATGGGATGAACCTGCTTTCTCAACTATGGTGGGCGCCTTCCCCGAGGGACGCCGGGTCACGCTCGTCCAGGTCGGCGAGCTGGTCGCCGAGGTTGAAGATGGGCTCGAGCAGGACCATGGTCCCGCCGGGCGCCTGACCGTCGACGCTGACGAAGTACCGTCGCATCTCGCTCTGCCACCGCGTGTTCGCGTCGGTCGCGGCCATCGCGTGCTGCGCCGCGTCCAGGTCCTCGGCTTCGGTATACCCGACGATCAGCCCGTCGGGCTTGGCGAACAGCGAGTACCGTTCCCACCCCGCCAGCTTCAGCGCCCGCAGCATGTCCGGCCACACCGCGGCATGCCGTTCCTTGTACTCCTGAAGGAGCTCGGGCTTGACCTGCAGGAGAAAGCAGTAACGCACGGGCTGCTCCTTTGCTAGCGGCGGGTCGCCCCCGAACCCGCCCGGCCGGCCTGGGCAGGCCGGCCGGGCCGCGGCGCGGGAACTCAGAAGTTGTAGTTGCTGATGTTCGCCTTGTCGAACACGGTGGGAGGTCCGAGCACGACCGACGGGCCGACGCCGGGGGTCGGGGCGAGCACCGTGTAGGTGCCCAGCATCCCGGCCTTAAACGTCGAGCCGGGGGTCAGGCTGGCGAGCCCCGAGGCGAGCGAGGCCGCGGCGTACCCGGCCAGGAAACCCAGGTTGCCCGGATCCCACAGCTCGAACTTGGCGACCGTTCCGTCCTCGACGTACTTGCGCATCAGCGAGGGCAGGCCGAGGCCGGTCAGGGTCAGGTGCGACAGCAGGTTCTTGTGCGTGTCAAGGTACTGGGCCGCGGCGGAGACACCGACGGTGGTCGGGGAGATGATGCCGCGCAGGTTCGGGTACGCCGACAGCAGTCCCTGCAGCACCTGCAGCGAGGTCGCCGGGTCGTCGTTGCCGTAGACCGTTGAGACCAGCTTCATGTTCGGGTACTTGGCCAGCTCCTGCTTCATGTACACGATCCAGGCGTTCTGGTTGGTGGCGCTGGCCGCCGCCGACAAGATCGCGATCTGGCCCTTGCCGCCGATTTCGGCCGCCAGCAGGCTCACCTCGGACTCGCCGATCTGCTGGGTGTTCGCCTGGTTGATGAACAAGTGGTCCGGCGCCGTCGCGCAGGTGACATCGGAGTCGAAGGACACGATCTTGATGCCGGCCTTGGCGGCCTGGTTGAGCGACGGGCACAGCGCGGACGGGTCGTTGCCGGCGATGACGATCGCGTTGGCGTGGGCCTGGATCGCCGCCTGGATGGAGGGAATCTGCGCGGCCGCGGTGTCGGCCGTGCCGCTGCTCACGACGACCTTTCCGCCCAGCTGGGCCAGGGCTTTCTCGCCGCCGTTATCGGCGATGACCTCGTAGGGGTTCTGGGTGTCCTTCGGGATGAAGTAGACCAGCAGGCCCTTCTTGATCGCGCCGCTGCTCGCCTGAGCGGACGACGTGGAGGTGGTCCCTGCGGCCGACGATGACCCGGAGCTGCTGCACGCGGCCGCGGTCACGCCGACGGCGGTCAGTACGAGAGCGGAGACCATTTTTCTCCGCAATCTTCTGGAATTCCTCATGAGTCTTTCTCCTTTGGTTTCATGCTGGACGAGCTGACGGGGCGCACGGGCCGGGGCACGCGGCGAGGCCGGGTCTTGTGCGCAGGCGAGCGCGGAGCCGGCGTACCGCTTCCGCGCCATTGGGCAGGACGACGCTCACCAGCAGCAGGCCGCCGATGATGATGTTCTGCACCTCGGGCTGTACCTGCATCTGGGTCAGCACCTGCTGGAGGGTGCCGAAGATGACGACCGACAGGACGACGCCGATCACGGTGCCGCGGCCACCGAATATCGAGACCCCGCCGAACAGCACGATCGCCACGACGTTGAGCTCGAGGCCGGTACCGGCGTCGTAGCTGACCGAGGCGTTCTTCAGCGTGAACAAGATCCCGGCGAAAGCGCACATCACGCCGGACAAGACGAACAGGATGAACTTGACCCGGTTGACCCGGATCCCGGCGAACTGCGCCGCCTCCGGCGCCAGTCCTGTCGCCACGATGGCTCGCCCGGCCCTGGTCGCATGCAGGACGACGCCGAAGATGACGGCCAGCACCAAGAAGATCACCGTGGAGTAGGACAGCTTCGTGCCAGGTACCGGCACCACGCCGATGTTGGTCAACGAGGTCGGGAAGTCGGTGATGGTCCGTGCTCCCAGGACGATCTCGGCCAGGCCCCGGAACAGCGTGAGCGTGCCGATCGTGACCGCGATCGAGGGCAGTCCGAGCCTGGCGACCAGCACGCCGTTGAGCGCACCGCCGAGCGCGCCGACGACCAGCGCCGCTACCATCGCCAGCCCGATGGGCCAGCCCTCGGTGTGCAGCTGGCCCATGACGCATCCGGACAAGCCGAGCATCGAGGCGACCGACAGGTCGATCTCACCGGTCATCACGATGAGCATGAGCGGCATCGCCATGATGGCGATCTCGCCCATGTTGAGGCCGATGTAAAAGCCGGTGGTCGTGTTCAGGAAGTCCGATGACCGGGCGGTGCCGAAGATCAACGTCGCGATCAGGACCACGACCAGGCCGCCCTCCCAGCGAAGGACCCGGCGCCAGGGCGCCTGCCGCGACGTGTCCGTCCGGCGTACCGCCGTTTCTGGGCTGCCTGGGTCCCCGGCTCAGAGGTCACGGTGAGCCCCTTGCGCCGACCGCAGGCCGCGTGCCACCCGCAGGCTCAGCCACCGGTCGAAGGCGATCGCGAGCAGCAGCAGCGCGCCCGCGATGGCCTCGTTCCAGAAATGCCGAGACCCGGCTGGCCACCAGGGCCTGGTTGATGGTATTCAGCAGCAACGCGCCGAGGGCCGCGCCGACCACCGTGCCGCTGCCGCCGAAGATCGCTACCCCGCCGACGACCACGGCCGCTACGACGAGCAGCTCGTACCCTGTCCCGCCGGTCACGTCCACCTCGGCGTGCAGGGCGAGGAACAGCGCTCCGGCCAGGCCGGCCAGGGATCCGCTGATGACGAAGGCGGTGAAGACCCGCCGGGCAGCGGGCACGCCCGCCAGGGCGGCGGCCTCCGGATTGGAGCCGACCGCGTACAGGTCGCGGCCGGACCGGAACGACCTCATCGCGTAGGCGACGACGACCACCACCGCGAAGGCGATGATCGCCAGCCACGGAATGCCGAGGAAGGTGCGGAAGCCGATGGCGATGAACGCGTTCGGAATGCTGCTGGAGGTGATGATCACGCCGTTGACGATGAGGCCGTCGATTCCGCGGACGATGTAGAGCATCGCCAGGGTGACCACCAGGCTGGGCACCCGCAGCGTCGCGGTGACGAAGCCGTTGACCGCGCCGATGACCGCGCCGACCGCGATCCCGACGGCGAACCCGAGGATCACCGGCGTGCCGGGGTGATCCTTGAACAGGTCGCCGACGATATACGCGGACAAGCCGACGATCGAGCCGACGGACAGGTCGACATTGCGGGTGACGATGACGAGCGTTTCACCGACGCCCAGCATGGCGATCAGCGCGGCGCCGGACAGCAGCTGCTGGATGCTGTTCGCGGTGGCGAAGTTGTGGTTGTGCAAGGTCGTGATGCCGAATACCAGCACCAGGACCAGGCCGATGCCGACTTCGCGGGCCCGCAGCAGGGCACCGCCGCGGGCAAACCTCGCGCCGGACGCGGACGTAGCCGTGCTCATGCGGCCGCCCCCTGAGGCTGGCCGGTCGCCGCCCGCATGATCGAGTCCTCGTCGGCCTCGGCCCGGGAAAGCTCGGCGCTGATCCGTCCTTCGCGCATCACCAGGATCCGGTCGGCCCTGCCGAGGACCTCGGGCAGCTCGGAGGAGATCATCAGCACCGCGAGCCCGCCGGCCACCAGGCCGTCGAGGATGCGGTGCACTTCGGCCTTGGTGCCGACGTCGATGCCGCGGGTCGGCTCGTCGATGATGAGCAGCGCAGGGTCCCGCGCCAGCCACTTGGCCAGCACGACCTTCTGCTGGTTCCCGCCGGACAGCGTCGAGACCGCGCTGGTGAGCCGCCCGAACTTCAGCTGGAGCCGGTTCGCCCAAGATGCCGCCAGGTCCCGCTCGCGGGTGCGGCTGATCAGGCCGAACCGGCTCAGCCGGGTCAGTGAGGCCAGCGCGACGTTCCGGTCGACCCCGAGGTCCATCACCAGGCCCTGCTGCCGCCGGTCCTCAGGCACCAGGGCTACGCCGGCCGCCATCGAGGCCAGCGGCGATCCGTTCGGCAGGCCCTGGCCGCGCACCGATACCACCCCGGCCGACCGGCGGTCGATGCCGAAGATGGCCCGGGCCACCTCGCTGCGGCCGGCCCCGACAAGCCCGGCCAGGGCGACGATCTCGCCACGGCGGACCGAGAAGCTGATGTCGTATAGGACGCCTTCGCGACTGAGGTGGTCAACCTGCAGCACCACCTCGCCGGCGGTCGTCGCCGTCTTGGGGAACAGCATGTCGAGGTCACGGCCGACCATCGACCTGATGACCTCATCGACAGTGATCTCCCTGACCGCGGCCGTCCGGACGAACCGGCCGTCCCGCATGATCGTGACGCGCTGGCAGATGGCGAAGACTTCCTCGAGCCGGTGCGAGATGAACAGCACCGCCGCGCCTTCCCGGCGCAGCGCCCGGATGACCTCGAACAGCCGTTCCACCTCGACGGTGGTCAGGGCCGCGGTGGGCTCGTCCATGACCAGGACGTTCGCTCGCGAGGACAGGGCTTTGGCGATCTCGACGATCTGCTGGTCGGCTACGGACAGTCCCCGCGCTTGGCGCTGCGGGTCGAGCGCCACGCCCAGCCGGGTGAAGATCTCACCCGCGCCGCGGTTCATCGCCGGACGGTCGATGCGGCGGCCGGCCCGCAGCGGCTGCCGGCCCATGAAGATGTTTTCCGCCACGGTCAGGTCGGGGAAGAGAGTCGGCTCCTGGTAGATGATCGAGATGCCCGTGTCGCGGGCGGCGATCGGGCCGCTCAGCACGACCGGCTGGCCGTCAACGCTCAGCGTGCCGCTGTCCGGCTGATACACCCCGGCCAGGATCTTAACCAGGGTCGACTTGCCCGCGCCGTTCTCGCCGACGAGCGCGTGGGCCTCGCCAGGGAACAACGTGATCGATCCGTCGATCAGCGCTTGCACGGCGCCGAAGGCCTTCGCGGCCTGATCAAGCGCCAGTCTCGGTGCCCCCTCTGGCTGCTCAGTCAAGCTCGTTCACCTCGTTATAAGTGAAACATTTCAATCGGTTGGCTGAAGGTACTCAGGGCCGCCGCTGGATGTCAAGAGGTAATTCCGGCATGTTACGAGCAGATTTACTCCCCGCGGACCGGGCGCCATCTGTTTCACGCCTGGTCAGGAGCACGTCAACGGTCGCAACAGGGTGTCGAGCGCAAATGATGTGTTTTACGGCCCCCGGGATCCCGCCGCCGGGCGGCGGGATCCGCGCCCGGGAAGACGTTGCGGGGTCACTCTTGACAGCGCGATCCCGCGCACTTTACCGTCAGTCCAAGTCATTAGCTGTAACGTTTCAACATCTATGCACCGGGACTGAAGGACCTCATGACCGAGTCGCTCACCGCCGTGCCCGCCCAGGCAATCGCGAGGATCGTGCCGCGTAAGACAAGGGTGGGACTCGTCGCCGGGGGACTCGGCGCCTACTGGCCGCAGTTCCCCGGGCTTCTCCCGCAGCTGCAGGCATCAGCCCGCCGCGTGTCAACACGGCTGGCTCAGCTCGACTGCGAGGTGGTCGACGTCGGCTTCATCTCCGACGCACCGCAGGGTGCCGCCGCGGCGGAGAAGCTGCGCCTCGCCGACTGCGATCTCATCATCGGCTTCCTCACCACGTACATGACCGCGACCATGCTGGTCCCGGTCGCGCAACGGACGGGCGCGCCGATGCTGCTGCTTAACCTGCAACCCACTGAGTCGATGGATCACGCGAGCTTTGATACCGGGGCATGGCTCGCGTACTGCGGCGCCTGCCCCTTGCCGGAGATCGCCAGCGCGTTCCGGCGCTGCGGTATCGGTTTCCGTTCCGTCTCCGGTTACCTCGCCGACGATCGGGCCTGGACCAGGATCGAGAGCTGGATCAAGGCCGCCGGGGTGCGGGCGGCGCTCCGGCACGGCCGCCACGGGCTGATGGGGCATCTCTACCCCGGCATGATGGACGTCTCTACCGATCCGACGCTGGTCTCGTCGCAGCTCGGCGGCCATGTGGAGATCCTGGAGATCGACGACCTGAGGGTCCGGGTGGAGCAGGTCACCGAGGCTGAGACGGCGGCCCGGATGGACCTCGCGCGGAGCATCTTCCAGCTGGACGACTCGGTGATGGAGGACGATTTCCGCTGGGGCGCCCGGGTATCGGTGGGCCTGGACCGGCTAGTCGAGGACTTCGCGCTCGATTCACTGGCGTATTACCACCGCGGCCTGGACGGCGAGACCCACGAGCGGGTGGGAGCCGGCCTGATCCTCGGCGCCTCCCTGCTGACCGCCCGGGGCGTCCCGGCCGCGGGGAATACGAACTCCGCACGTCGCTGGCCATGCTTATCTTCGACCGGCTGGGCGCAGGCGGCTCGTTCACCGAACTGCAAGCTCTCAACTTCCGCGACGGCGTCGTCGAGATGGGCCACGACGGTCCGGCGCATCTGGCTATCAGCGCAACTCAGCCGCTGCTGCGCGGCCTGGGCGTCTATCACGGTAAACGAGGCTGGGGCGTGTCCGTCGAATTCGACGTCAGCCCAGGCCCGGTCACCGTGTGCGGGCTGGCCCAGGACCGTGACGGCACCTTCTCGCTGGTGGCCGCCGAGGGCACCGTCGTTCCCGGGCCGTTGCTCCGGATCGGCAACACGACCTCGCGCGTCGATTTCGGCCGTGATCCCGGCGAGTGGACCGACGCATGGTCGGCTTCCGGCGTCGCCCACCACTGGGCCCTCGGCACCGGCCACCGGGTACCGGAGCTGCGGGCGGTCGCGGAGCTTCTTAAGCTCAGTGTCACGGTGGTCTGACCACGGGCACCCAGGGACCGGGCAAACGGCTGATAATGTCGCGTTTCATTACCTTTTCGGGGGTGTCAGGTGGGCGTCAGCATCCGTGACGTCGCCGACCGGGCCGGCGTTTCGCTCGGCACGGTGTCGAACGCGCTGAACCGGCCCGACCGGGTCGCGCCAGGCACCCTGGAGCGGGTCCGCGCCGCCATCGAAGATCTCGGCTTCATCCGTAACGAGGCCGCGCGCCAGCTGCGGACCGGCCGGAGCCGCACGATCGCGCTGCTCGTCCTGGACATGGGTAACCCCTTCTTTACCGACATCGCGCGCGGGGTCGAGTGCGTCGCGACCCAGCGCGGCTTGTCTTTGATCCTGTCGAGCAGCGACACCACCACTGACCGGCAGCGGCACTATCTGTCGCTGTTCCAGGAGCAGCGCTCCTACGGCGTCCTGCTCACCCCGGTGGGACGCGATCTGGGCCGGATCAACGAGCTGCGCCGGAACGGTGTCCCCGTGGTTCTCGTCGATCATGCGGGCAGCAGCAGGCAGTGCTCGGTATCCGTCGATGACGTGGCCGGCGCCCGGCTGGCCGCGTCACACCTGCTCGAGCTGGATCATCAGCGCATCGCCTTCGCCGGCGGCCCGCGGGCCGTGCAACAGATCGCCGACCGCATCGCCGGGGTACGGCAGGCGATGGCGGAGGCCGGACGGCCCGAGACTGACCTGACGATCGTGGACAAGGTGGGGATGACCATCGACGGCGGCCGCGAAGCGGGGCGCGCCATCTTGGACATGCCGCGACGGCGCAGGCCGACCGCCGTCGTGTGCGGCAACGACCTGATCGCGCTCGGGTTGCTCCAGCATGCCCTGCGCAACGACGTCGCGGTGCCCGGGGAGCTGGCGATCGTCGGCTACGACGATATCGAGTTCGCGAGTGCCGCCGCCGTTCCGCTGACGTCCGTGCGCCAGCCCAGCATCGACCTGGGCGCGGCAGCGGCCGAGCTGCTCATCGACGAGGTCGAGCGGCCAGCTGATCACCACCATCGCCAGGTCCGCTTCGACCCGGTCCTGGTGCCCCGCGAATCCACGACCAGCGCCGACGCGGACCCGGTGTCCCCAGCGGCCCCGGCCGGCAAAGGCGCGGCCTAATACGTACGCAGTGCCCGCAGCGCGACTACGTACGCAGTGCCCGCAGCGCGACCGTGCTCATCGGCAGGACGAAGTCGCCGTGGGAGGTCTCCGGCTGCGCCTGCAGGAAGTCGCGGGCCCGGGCCAGCAGGGCGGTTCGTGCTGGCTCTTCCATCACCAGGAAATTGGAGTGGGTCGCGATCGTGGCGAGCAGGGAATCGACGGTCCTGGCCTGCCCGTGCCCGAACTCAGCGGTCTGAGCCGCGACGAAGAGCCCGGCAGCCGCCGCGATGAGGCCCTCCTGGCGGGAACGGGCGCTGCCGTCCAGCCACCTGAGCACTGTGATGCTGGTCTTGCGCTTGGTCATCGCGGTGAACCCGGCGACCCAGCCGACCCGGTCGTCCTCTACATTCCACAAGCCGGCGAACACGCCGCCCGGGACCAGGACCCGGGCAATCTCAGGCGCCGCCCGGTCCAGGTCGAACCAGTGCATCGCCTGCCCGGCCAGCACCGCGTCGACGCTGGCGTCGGGCAGCGGGATCGCCTCGGCGCGGCCCGGGACCGAGCGCACCGGGGCGAGCTCGCGGCGTAGCTCCGCGAGCATGTTCTGATCGGGTTCCACGGCGGTGACATCAGCGCCCAGGCGGATCAGGGTGGCGGTCAGCTTGCCGGTTCCCGCACCGAGGTCAACGACGCGAAGCGGCTGGCGTGACCAGACGGGCTCAAGGGCCCACCGCACGGCGGCCTCGGCATAATCAGGGCGATGTTCCGCATAGGCAGCAGCGGCGCCGCCGAACGACGAACCGTGCCGCAGCCGCTCCTGCGTTTCCGGGTGGGTGCCACCTTGCCTCTGATCGTCCATGCCAGCCGGCTTAGGGGGCCGCATGCCTGGCGTCGTAGGCGGCTCGGGCGGCTTCGATTTCGGGCAGGTGGCTATCGGTCCAGGTGACGAGCTGGCCGATGGTGTCAAGCAAAGTGCGTCCCATCGGAGTCAGCGCGTACTCGACCCGGGGCGGGATGACTGGATGTATGGTTCTGGTCACGATTCCGTCACGTTCAAGTCCGCGAAGCGTCACCGTCAGCATCCTCGCGGTTATGCCGTCTACCGCGCGGTGCAGCTCGGTGAATCGCATCGTGCCCTGTCCCAGCAGGTCAATGGCCAGCACCGACCACTTGTCGCCGACCCGCTGGAGCACCTCGCGCGCGCGGCACGACGAGGGTCCTGCTACCGGTCCCGACGGATCGCAGGCCGGGCTGATTTGCCCGGAATCCAAGAAATCCCCTCCCAAATGTCACCAGATTACTTTACTGAAGGCGGTGTACCCTGATACTTGACGCTTCAATCATTTGAGGGTTACTCTAAGGAACTTAGGTACGCGAACGAAGTCGCGTACGAGTAAGAACCACCTATCTGGAGGAATGATGACCGAGACAGCCGTGGAAATCCCCGGCTACGTCGCCGGGACGTGGACCATCGACCCGGTGCACTCGGAGGTGTCTTTCGTCGTCAGGCACATGATGGTAAGCAAGGTCCGCGGCCGTTTCGACAAGTTCGAAGGCACGATTACCACCGGCGCCGACCCGCTGCAGTCCAGCGTCAACGCGACCGTCGACCTCAGCTCGGTGAACACCGGCTCGCCTGACCGCGACAACCACATCCGCAGCGCGGACTTCTTCGAAGTCGAGACGCACCCCACGCTGACGTTCCACTCCACCGGCGTTCGTCACCACGGTGGCGACTTCCTGCTCGACGGCGACCTCACCATCCGCGGCACCACCAAGCCGGTCACGCTGAAGCTTGAGCTCAACGGCTTCGGCCCGGACGCTTACGGCGGCACGCGCGCGGGCTTCTCCGCCACCACGGAGATCAACCGGAGCGACTTCGGCGTCAGCTACAACGGCCCGATTCCCGGTGGCGGCGTGGCCGTCAGCGAGAAGGTCACGATCACCCTGGAGATCGAGGGCGTCCTGGCCAAGCCCGAGTAAGTATCAGGCCACGTCGTTATCAGGCCAGGTAAGCAGCAAAGCTGCTCGCCGGCGCAGCTGAAGCGTCCGGCTAGGTGGTCGTGGGCCGGAAGGGCCGCGCGTGAGTCCTTCTGGCCCACGACCATGTCCGGCACCGGGGTACCCGCCGCGGGCCAGGACCGCTGCCCCCCGCGTCAGCTGCTGGTGCCGTGCTTGACGAGGTAGTCGAGGTAGATCGGGCGCAGCGCCTCGGCGACCTCGCCTTTCCCCGAGTTGATCGCGTCGGAGAGCAGCACCGAGACTTTCGCGATGTCCCTCCCGGCCTCGACCGGGCGTCCCGCGGAAGCCTCGGCCGCCGGGATGGCCCGCAGGAGCTCCCACAGGAACTCCACGTCGACGTGGTGCAGCGCCCGTCGTATGGCGAGGTCATGCAGCTCACGGGAGGAAAGCGCGTCCAGTTCATCGCGGGTGCTCACGCGTGGACTCTATCGCCTGCCCGCCCCGGGGTCGTTAAGACGCCCTAGCGGCGCGGATCCCCTGACACGGCCTCCGCGACGGCCCGGACCCCGGCATGCGCGGGCAGGTCCTCGAGCAAGACCGGTTTGCCCTCGCTATCGGTCAGCGGGATCCGCCAGTTGGGGTACTCATCCACGGTGCCCGGCATGTTCTGCGGTCGCTGTTCGCCGGCCGCGTCGGCCAGCGAGACGCCGATCAGCACAGCCGGCGTCCGGGTCAGGTAGCGGTACAAGGCGATGGTGAAGTCCTCAGGCGACGGACGAGAGGGCCGGGCCGGGCCGGGCAGCAGGCCTTCGCGTGCGAGCATCGCCAGCCACCGGTCCGCGTCCGCCTTCGCGGCGGCACGCTCGGTCGCCTCCGGCTGGGTGAGCAAGCCGAGCCCGGCCCTGATGGTGACCTGATCTCCGGTGAGGAACGCCGCCGCCGGAGGCATGTCGTGGGTGCCGACCGTGGCCAGGCAACCGCGCCGCCACCCGCCTGGCCTGCGCGGCGTACCGTCTGCCCGGCGCTCGAACCAGAGCATCGAGGTGCCGAGCACCCGGCGTGCGGCCAGGAACGTCCGC
This sequence comes from Actinomycetota bacterium, assembly GCA_030853115.1. GTDB lineage: Bacteria > Actinomycetota > Actinomycetes > Streptosporangiales > Streptosporangiaceae > Palsa-504. The sequence goes on along the minus strand of JALYVS010000135.1, from coordinate 228 downwards.
AGCCAGGGCTCGACCGTGCCGAGGTCCTCGCCGATCGCCAGCGCGCCCGCGCCCGCCACCTCAGCGGCCACCACGTTTCCGAGCAGCTCGTGGTCGTACCGCACGTAGGTGCCCTGGCCGGGTGGCCTCCCGGCCGGTATCCACCAGAGCCTGGCCAGCCCCATGACATGGTCGACCCGCATGCCGCCGGCGTTCCGCGTGGTGGCCGCGACCAGTTCGCCCAGCGGC
>JALYVS010000569.1 GCA_030853115.1 Actinomycetota bacterium | reverse complement strand
CCAGCATGATCTCGACGCCGGGAGCCGGCTGGCCGCAGGATCCGGGCTTGCGCATCTGGTCCTGCGGCATCAGCACGGTATCCACGCCGAGCTCGGTCGACCCGTAGACCTCGAACAGCGACCCGGGCGGGAAGTTCGCCACGTACTGCTGCTTGAGCGCGTAGCTCCACGGGGCCGCGTTAGCCACCATGACGCGCATGCAGGAGCGGTCGTAGCGATCCTTGACCTCCCCGGGCAATGCGCAGATCATCCGAACCAGCGCGGGCGCGGAGAACGTCGAGCTCGCCTTGTACTTGTCCACCAGCCGCAGCCAGTCCTCGGCGTCGAACTTGCGCTGCACGATGATCGTCTGGCCGAACAGCAGGCCAGCGCTCATAAACGCACTGGGGCCGCTGTGGTACAGCGGGCCAGAGGTGATGTAGATGTCGTCGGGCCGGTAGCCAAAGAGGTTCAGCAGGGCGCCGAGGACTTCCGGGTCCGTGGCGCCGGCCCGGACTGCGCCTTTCGGCTTGCCGGTCGTGCCGGAGGTGTAGACCATCGTCCCGCCCGAGCCGGCCGCGTCCCCACCGTCGGGCTCTGCGGCCGGCGCGGCCGCGATATCGGCGTCGGTCAGCATCCCGTCCGGGGCCGGCCCGCCGACCGCGATGATGTGCCGCACCTTCTCCAGCCGGCCGCGGAGCGCAGCGAACACCGGCGCGTGCTCGTAGTCCACGTAGGCGACCTCGGCGTCGCTGTGGTTGACGACGTACAGTGCCTCCTCCGGCGCCAGCCGGTAGTTCAGCGGCACCGCGACCGCGCCGATCTTTCTCGTGGCGTTCATGACCGCCACGACCTCAGGTGAGTTCGGCCCGCACCACAGCACTTTCTTTCCCGGCCCGGCCCCCAGCCCGAGGAGCAGGTTCGCCACCCGGTTCGACTTCGCCTCAAGCTCGGCGTACGTCCAGGCGACGACCGTCCCGTCTGGCCTGTCGTCGATGACACCCAGCTTGTCCGGCTGGCTCCGCGCGTAAATCGAGAGAACGTCGTCCGGCATCGCACCTGCCCCTCACGAACCCAGTCAGCTGGTACCGCTCCCAGATCACCGATTCTCGCCGCCGGTCTGGCCGGGCCGCGTCTTGCTGCCGCTATCGGCGCTGAGAAGGTGCTCACCGGCCGCCCCGGGCAGCCACTCGAGAGTTTTCTCGAAGTGGAGGACCGTCCCCTCGCTTTTGCTGCCGGTCAGCTGCAGGTTGTCGACCACGGCATCGATGATCTTCAGGCCGCGGCCGTGCTCGGCGGTCGCCGGCACAGGATCACCGGTGAGAGTAATCCCGTCGCCCCCTCCCGCGCCGGTCCCGCTGCCGTCCGGCGCGGGCCTGCCATCCTGGCTACCGGTATTGACGACCTCGATGGCGCACTGCCCGTTCCTGGCGCTGGCCTGCACCTCGTACTCGTCGCCCGGCCCGGCGTGCTGGATGACGTTAGCGCAGGCCTCGCTGAGCGCCAGGGCAATGTCGGCGCGCGTATCCGGCGTGACTCCGAGAGTCTCCAGGCAGCTATCGAGAACCTGGCGGGTGACGGGCACGCTGGCGGCATCGCGGGGCAGGTACAGCACCATATCGATTTCCACGCCATCCTCCTCCGGCCGGACTCCGGCCCTAGCGGCAGGACACTTAGCCTGCCTGATCAAGTGCCTCGGTCGCGCCCTTCCAAACCAATGCCCGGGAACGGCCTGGCCTAGTCGCCCCCCGCCGCGACCCCAACGCCCGCGAGTGGGCGCTGGACCTGAAGGAGATAACGCTGGGGGTGCAGCAAGAGGAGGGGCAGGTGTCGCTGCTGCTGCAGTCCATCCACGCGATGGTCGACAACCACGTCCAGACCGCCGGGCAGCCGCAGTACCAGCAGGCCCCTCAGTACCAGGCTCCCCAATACCAGCAGGCACCTCAATATCAGCAGCCCCAATATCAGCAGCCCCAGTACCAGCAGTATCAGCAGGGAGCCGGCGGCGTGGGCACGCTGCAGCGTTTCCTCGGCGGCGGGTTCGGCCGCGCGATCACGACCGGCGCCGGCTTCGGCATCGGCGACGACCTCATCAACAAGATCTTCTAGCCGGCTCCTCGCGCCGGACGCCGTCTCTCCTTCATCCGGCCGGTGGCGAGCGCTGCTCATCGCGCGGCCGCAGCGCCCGTTCAAGTCCCAACCGCCCCGGGAGCGTGCAGACGCGCGATACTAGCCTCATGGTTGACGACACTGCACGAGACCGGGCTATCTACCACGCGCTGAAAGCGGCGGACGAAGTCGCCGCGGCCCTGCAGACCCACCTCATCGAAGAGCACGGAGCTGATCCGGAGCGCGCCGCTCCGCTGAGCCCGTCCACCAATTCCCTCAAGCTGCTGCGGCAGGCGCGCGAGCGGCTGGGCCTAGGACTGCGGGCCGTCCGGGCCGATCACATCGCGGAGTCCGATGAGATCTCCCTGCGCAACCGGTAACCCCGTCACCCGGCGCAGTTGACGTCCGCCTACTGGGCCGGGGCGTCCTGGGCCTGCCGCACGATCCGGGACAGCCGGGACGGCAAGTCGCGGGTCCACTCCTCCAGCCCATCGCGCCGGACAGCGAAGACGGCCTCGAACTTCAGCCAGTCCACGTCGACCCGGCGCCGGCCGTAGCCGGGCGGGGGCTGCCCGGCCCATTTCGAGTACCAGGGCACGATGTCGGACAGCAGCGCGGGGGAGCGGTCGTCGTCGTACGGATGGGGTTCGGTGGCGAGCAGGACCACGCCGGTCAGGTCATCCAGGACCCGCACGCCGGACAGCTCGTCCAGCCGCCAGGACTCCAGCACCCGACGCCCGCGGCCAATGATCGCTCGCTGCGGCGATATCCACGCATGAGGAACAGGATGGAAGGCCCGGCGGTGGCCGATCAGCCCCGGATCGGCCAGATCGCGCTGACCGATCTCGTCCCGGACGACCCCGCGGATCACCGCCTGCCACCGCTCCCCGCCTTCGCGGCGCGGCCCCAGCCAGTTGCCCGTGCCGCCCGAGGGGCGGTAGCTCGCCGCCCACTGTCCCAGCCGCCCGGCTTCGGCGGCCGGGTCGAGCTCACTCGCGAGTTGCACGGCCATATTTGAACCTTAGCCACGATGAGCTGCCCGGCTGACCCGGAACTGACACGCCGGCCGTTCGGCCAAGATCTAATTTCTCCGAACGGCCCATGGTTTTCCCGGTTCGCTACCGTCGGCGAGCGGGAGCGGATCAGCCGGGCGCGGACGTCATCGGGATGCAGCGATGAACCAGCGAAGGGTCGAGCCCGTCTTACGGGGTGACGGCACGTTCATGACCCGGAGGACATGCTACTGATTGTAATAGATTGTGCTCTATAAGTAATGTCGTTTATCGCGGAGCAGTGATGAGGTGCGGTGGGTGTAGACCTCCCCGATGACCCGGACATGCCGCCAGATCGGCGTGCGGACCATCGGGATGACGAGGGCGGCGGCGGCCGGGTTAGCCGGCCCGGTGGCGCCCAGGCTGAAACGCGCCCTCGGCAGGAGTACTACGCCGAGCTGCAGGTGGCGGTGGCCGTGCAAAAGTCGGTGTCGGCGCACCAGGCTGTGGCCAGG
>JALYVS010000568.1 GCA_030853115.1 Actinomycetota bacterium | reverse complement strand
GCTGGCGGCCAGCCGGGCCGCGGCGTGGGCCAGCCGCCGGTCCGGGCAGTCCGCCAGCTCCAGCGCGGTTCCGGTCCCGGCCGCCAGCCATTGCCGCCTGAGCTTGTCCGCCCGGGCACTGTCCAGGCTGAAATGCACCGCGCGCAGCACCTGCGGCCGTAGGCTCTTGGCGTACCTGAGCCGGCAATGGTGGCCAGGTCGTAGCTGTCGACCAGCAGCAGCACGACACGGCGTGAGTAGTTCGGCGGGTGCGGCTGCAGGCCGGCGACGCCGATCACGATAAGCCAGGCACCCTCGGTGAACTTGACCACCGCGAACAGCACCACGACCAGCGCGGTGTAGATTCCCCCGGCCGTGTTGATGACGAGCCGCCGCCGCCAGCCCCGCTCCCGGGTCCGCCGGTGGTACCTGGCCATGCCGAACCCGGCCATGGCGAATCCGGTGAACACGCCGATGGCGTAGAACGGGATCAGCGCGTCCACCGTCGCGCCCGCCACCAGCGACAGCGACAGCGACAGCGACAGCACGGCCAGCAGGATGATCCCGTTGGAAAACACCAGCCGGTGCCCGCGCCGGGTCAGCCAGCGGGGCAGGAACGAGTCCTCGGCGACAAAGCTGGCCAGGAACGGGAACCCGGTGAGGCTGGGTTACCGCCGGTGAACAAGATCGCGGCGGTGGCCTCCTGAAGGGTGAAGAACATGGCCTGCCCGGCCGCCGTGTCCCCGAAGACGAGCTTGGCTTCCCTGCGCGATCACGGTCGGGAACCCGGCGGTGTAGGGGGTGGCGTGGGTGACGTGCGCGAGCCAGGAGATCCCCGCGATCAGCGCCGCGACGATCGATCCCTGCATGGCCAGGATCTGCCGGGCATTGCGCCCTTCCGGCGGCCGCAGCGCGCTGACCGCGTTCGACACCGCCTCGATCCCGGTCAGCGACGAGCCGCCGTTGGCGAAGGCCCGGGCCATGATGTAGAGGGCACCGAAGGCGATCAGCCCCGAGTGCGATCCGATGCTGACCGTGCCAGTGCCGGTGACCATGTGCGGCAGCCCGCCGGTCAGCTCGCGGGTCACGCCGGTGACGATCATCAGCACGACCGAGCCGGCGAAAAGCTACGTCGGGAGCGCGAAGATCCGGCCGGCCTCGCGCAGCCCGCGCAGGTTGGCCAGGCACATGACGCAAATCGCGGTGACCGAGATGATCAGCAGGATCCTGGGCCCGATGACCGGTAGGGCGGACAGCGCCGGGAACGCCGACACGATCGCCGCGCTGCCCGCGGCGGTCTGCACCGCGACCGTGACCACGTAGTCGATCAGCAGGGCGACCGCGGCCACCTGGGCCACCCGCGGGCCGAAGTTCTCTCGCGCCACCACATACGAGCCGCCCGCCCGCGTGTAGACGGACGCCACCTCCCGGTAGGACAGCACCACCAGGAGCACGCCAGACAGGACCAGCAACGTCATCGGTAGCACCAGCGTGAACGCGGCCAGCCGAAGAACGGGAGCAGCGCGTACAGGATCTCCTCGGTGCCGTACGCCGCCGAGGAGAGCCCGTCGCAGGACAGCACGCCCAGCGCCAGCGGCTTGGACAGCCGCTGGTCCTTCAGCTGCTCGGTCACCAGCGGCTCCCCGAGCGCCCGGCGCTTGACCGAGTACCAGAACCCGTCCGGCAGCTCGGCCAGCCGGTGCAGGGCCGGCCCGGCCGCGGGCGACAGCTCCGGCTCGGCTGCCTGACGGTCCGCGGCTGCCACCATCTGGTCCTCCTCATGGCGCAGGGAATAAATCAAGCCAACTACGGCCCGCGGCCACCTGGCAGGGTCAAAAGGGTCCGGGGCCCGGGACCTTTGGCACCTGGCGAGGTGAACTACGTCTCTTCCCTGGCCGGGCGCGCCGCGGCGACGCTGAGACCATGACGCACGCATACGTGAAGGACGTGATGACCGCCGACGTGGTGGCGGTCCGGGCCGACGCGTCCTACCTGGACCTGGCCGCCCAGCTCCGGACACACCGGGTCAGCGGCTTTCCTGTGGTGGACGACGACGGAAAGGTAATCGGCGTGGTGTCCGAATCAGACCTGCTGGCGGCCGGGACCCCCGGTTCCGAACACCCCGCCTTCCACCATCAGCACCACCACCAGCAGGCTCCGCCGGCCGCCGCGGACCTGATGACCCACCCGGCCGTGACGATCGGCTCGGACGAGCCCGTCCGCCGCGCCGCTGCGCTGATGTCCGCCGGTAAGCTCAGGCGGCTCCCGGTCGTCGACCACGGCGGCCGCCTGGTCGGCATCCTCAGCCGCACTGACGTGCTCAGCGTCTTCGCCCGGCCCGACGAGGAGATCCGCCGCGAGGCCACCCAGGACGTAATCGCGGACGGGTTCTTCCTCGACCCGGCCCCGTTCACGGTGACCGTCAAGGACGGGATCGTGACGCTGGCCGGCCCCCTGGGCAGCGTCATCCTCGGCCGCAGCATCGTCGACCAGATCGGGCACCTCGAGGGCGTCGTCGCCGTCCGCGACCGCTTCAGCTATCCGCTGCCCGCCCGCAGTTCATAACCGTCAGCAAAAACGTGACCGGGTCCGCCGGACGCGGACGTCAGCGGGCGGCCACCGTCCCAGCCGTTCCGGACCTTACCGATTCTTGACACAGCTCCACGGGGACCTTAGTCCCAGCGACGCGGGACCATAAGCACTAAGGGCACTGCCTCCAGGCGGCCATGATTAAGCGATTAGCTAGTGACACCTGCTGTGCGGGCCGGTTCGCGGCCCAACCCCGGAGGATCCGATGAGAACCCTCGCCATAGCGGGACATGGTCCCGCTGCCATCGACATGAATCAGCCCGGCAGCTATCTGCACTGGAACGTCTTCACCATTTCGGTGGCGAACCTCGTGCTGATCGCGGTCATGGTGGTCATCTTCGGCGCGGCGCTGCTGGTGCCGTTCCCGAAGCTGCACCGCCACGGCGGCCAGCTGCCGGAGTCGGCCGCACCTGAGCCCGGCGCCGACTTCGCACCAGCGGAGGGCGATGAGCGGATGTGGACGGCGCGGGTACGCCGCCGAGCGCTAACATCCCTTCCGCCGGGCAAGCTGCTGCCCGATCGCCAGCCCGCCTACGTCGCCTCCTGGGTGTACGTGTTCGGCGTCGGAGCGCTGGCCGCGTTTGGCATGGCCATCGTGAGCGGCTTCGCCATCGCGCTGGGCGGCCCCGACTGGTGGCACACCAACCTGGTCGGGCACTTCTTCAACAGCTTGCACCTGTGGAGCGTCGAGCTGTTCATGGCGTTGCTGGTCATCCACCTGTGGGGCAAGTTCTGGATGGCCGCCTGGCGCGGCCGGCGTACCCTGACCTGGATCACCGGCGTGGTCGCCTTTATCGCCTCGATCGTGGAGTGCTTCACCGGGTACCTGTCCCAGCAGAACTTCGACTCGCAGTGGATCTCCGCCAGCGGCAAGGACGCGTTCAACGGGGTCGGGGTCGGCGCGTTCTTCAACCTGATGAACACGGGCCAGATGCTGCTGTGGCACATCGTGCTCATCCCGATCATCCTCAGCGCGCTGATCGGCGCGCACGTGCTCCTGGTCCGCATCCGCGGCGTCAGCCGCCCGCTGCCCGTCGAC
>JALYVS010000567.1 GCA_030853115.1 Actinomycetota bacterium | reverse complement strand
CCTCAAAAACGCGAACTCCATCAAGGAAACCACCGAATGGGTCTGCCGCGAGAGGACACGGGCACTCCAGTTCATGACTACCTAACGTGACATAGGTCACGGAGAGCTATCTTGAATTGGCCCTGCGTCCTACGCGGTCAAGGCCGCGCAGACGGGTCATTTCTCGGTCGGCGGCCTGCTGAAGGCGGGCGTGACTGGCGCGGTCATCGGCGCGGCGTCCGCCGGGCTGCTGGAAGGAGCCGGCGGCCTGGCCGGGGGCCTGCTGGGCTCCGGCGCCGACGACGCGGCGAGTTCGCTGGCCGAGAGCGCAGTCAACGATGCCACCGACGAGACCAGTGAGGCCGCCGCCGAGACAGCCGATGCCGGGACGGAGTCCTCCGGCGAGGACGCCAACGCCCGGGGCAGCGACGATCAGGAGCCGAGCTGCCAGACAGGCGCCGCCCAGGTCGGCGGCCAGAGTTTCACCGCCGGGACCAAGGTGCTGCTCGCGAATGGCAACGCCGTCCCCATCTCATCCCTCAAGCCAGGAGAGAAGGTCCTGGCTACTAACACCAGGACCGGGAAAAACCAGGCCGAGACCATCACCGCGGTCCTGGTCCATAACGACCACGACCTGTACGACCTGAAAGTCCGCGCCGACGGCCGCACCACGGTCATCGACACCACCAGCAACCACCTGTTCTGGGACCCTTACCTGCACTACTGGGTTCCTGCGAACAAAATATCGAAAAATGAGCATCTCAAGGCCCCCGACGGCGCAGCTGTCACCGTGGTCGGCGGCACCACCCCCAAGGTCCAGGACGGGTGGATGTGGGACCTGACCGTCCCCGGCAACAACGACCACGACTTCTATGTGGTCGGAACCGTCGCGGCGGTGCTGGTGCACAACTCCAACTGCGACATCCCGTGGTCGAGCGGGAGCGTCTCGCGGGCCTCGCGGGCTCTCGATGAAGGCTCTACCAGCGTTAGCGTGGGCTCTCGCTCGGAAGCAGAAGAGTTGTTCCTCGGCAAGTACCAAAGAGCTGGATACCGGAACGCGACAGGTTTCGACGGGCCCGGGACTCGACAGTACTTTGGCTCCAAGGTGGGGACCTATCACTGGGACGATCAGCTTGGCGAGGACGGGCGCGTCCTGGGGCACGGTTCTGGTAACTCTGACGGGGACTTCCCCCACCTGCAAATTCATACGCTTGAAGGACCAATCGTCCGCATCTTCTGGAGTCCCTGATGAAAATCTCAACTAGGAACCGCCTGACCATGGGGCAGCGGGCCCTCGTTTCAGCGCGGCTCCCGGCCGCGGCGCCAGGGGTCTACTCCTGGGTCTGGGTACTCCCGTTGCCCGATGGCCGGTTTAGAGTCGCCGCTATCGAAATTCCGGAGCGACTCGTTGACGACGACGAGTGCTTTGGTGAGGATGCGATCAACACGCGGTTTCTGAGGGTCGTCGATGACGTTGATGAGGTGGACGGTGCTGTCCGCGAGGCGGGAGGTGACCCTGAGGAACTGACTGCCCCGTGGCACAACGACTTCCCTCTATAACAAGTCGTGTTGTGACCGTCCGCTCAACGCGCGCAGGCGAGGCAGGCTCGTGTGCTGGCCGCCATTCACGGGAATCTGCCGGTTGCGTGCCGGATTGCGGAGACCAGCAGGGCAATGTTGCGGTCGTCAAGGCCGGTGACGGCGTCTTGGAGGTCGACGGGTATGCCGGCGGCGAAGCTGGCTGACAGTTGGAGGAGGAGCCGTTCGCCTCCGGAGCAGGGCAGATCTCCGGCGTTGAGGGTGGTGATCGCGGCGTCCCAGTCGATGGCGGCCATCGGGGTGGTGCCGTCGCTGATGATGGTCCCGATGGTGATGAACCGGCTGGTGAAGTCGTCGCGGCGCAGGAATGTGCCGTTGCTGGTGAGTAGGGCGACGCCTGCTTCGAGAGGGTAGAGTCCCGCGGCGCAGGCGTGCAGGGCCGCGGTGAGGGGGTCAGTGTCCATGGAGGTCTCCGGGTGCGGTGATGGTCGTGGCGGCGATGTCGCGGTAGGCGGGGATGCCGAGGCTGGCGGCTTCGGCTCGGCGGGCGGCGGTCAGGTCGGCCTGGGCAAGCTTGTTGTTGGCGGCGGCGAGGCTGACCTTGAGTCCCTCGGCTTCGCCGGTCCAGCCTTCGCGCTCTGCTTCGGTGATGCGGTCCAGGAGGTTGTCGCGGATATCTTCGAGTCGGCTGCGCTGGGCGGGGTCGATCCTTAGGAGCGGGCACCTGATGCCCCGTTAACTGAACTAACTACGATGTCCCGGCAGCTCATGGCGTGTTTTCGGTTACTTGCGCAATTTGTCCGCGTGATCGAATCGGATGAGGAACAGGGACGCGATCTGTCGCGGCTCGTGGTGGCGAGGGCGGGCCGTCTCGTGGCCACCGGCGATGCGCATGAGCCGTACCGGGTGCTCGGGCCTGGCGGCGAGGTCGTGGAGCCGGTGTCGGTTTTCCTGCGGGACCTGCTGGCGTCGGGGAAGTCGGACTCGACGCTGAGGTCGTACTCGGTCGACCTGCTGCGGTGGTGGCGGTTCCTGGACGCCGTCGATGTTCAGTGGGACCGTGCGTCGCGGGCCGAGGCGAGGGATTTCAGCTGCTGGATCCAGCTGACGGCCAAGCAGCGGCTGCAGACGTCCCGGCCGCGGGCGGCCCGCCTGTCCTCGCGGACAGCGGGTGCGCCGAACCCGGTGACCGGCAAGCCCGCGTCCGGCGACGGCTATGCGCCGTCCACGGTGGCGCACAGCGAGACGGTGCTGCGGCGGTTCTACGACTTCCACCGCGACTGCGGCACCGGCCCGGTGCTGAACCCGTCCCCGCTGGATGCCTCCCGCCGCCGTCGCGGCCGGCCGAACGCGCACCATAACCCGATGGACGAGTGGAGGCGGGAGCGGACCGGGCGCTACCGGCCGACGGTGCCCAAGCGGATCCCGCGGGCGATCCCCGACGGATGGTTCGACAAGCTGTTCGCGTCGCTGGCGTCGGACCGGGACCGGGCGCTGGTGGCGTTCTGGATCTCGACCAGGGCCAGGGCCTCGGAGTTGCTGGGCATGCGGCAGTGCGACTTCAGGCCCGGCGAGCAGCTGATCAGCGTGGTCCGCAAGGGCACCCGGGCGGTCCAGGAGCTCCCGGCATCGGCGGACGCGTTCGTGTGGCACCGGCTCTACCAGCAGGAACTACTGCAGATGGGAGTGCCCCTTGGCCGTCGGCAGCCGGCCTGGTGGACATTGCGACGGACTTACCGGCCGCTGAGCTATCACGGGGCGCACCGCATGTTCGAGCGGGTCAACGCCTCACTCGGAGCGGACTGGACCCTGCACGACCTCAGGCATTCTGCAGCGTCCAGGATGTCACGCGACAAAGAGCTCAGCCTTACCGACGTGCAGTGGGTGATGGGCCATACCCATTTGTCCACGACGGAAATTTACCTGACGCCCACCAGGGACGAGGTGATCGAGGGCGTCCTCGCCCACCACGCCCGTCAGTCCCGGGTGCGGGAGGCCCCGCCCCCGCAGCACCGCTGGCGTGACCGGCGCGGTCATCGGCGCGGCGACCGCCGGGCTGCTCGAAGGCGCCGGCGGCCTCGCCGGGGGCCTGCTG
>JALYVS010000134.1:12149-13277 GCA_030853115.1 Actinomycetota bacterium | reverse complement strand
ATCCGGATCCCGGTCAGCAGCCGGGTCGCGGCCAGGGCGCGGGCATGGGCGCGGCCCTGTACGCCGGTCCCGATGATCGCCAGTTCGACGGCGTCGGACCTGGCCAGCAGGCCGGTCGCGACGGCGGAGACCGCGGCGGTCCTGATCTCGGTGAGCGCCGACGCGTTCACCAGCGCCAGCGGCTCACCGGTGTCCGCCGCGAACAGCAGCACCCCGCCCTGGTGCGCGTCCTTGCCCAGGGCCGGGTTGCCCGCTGAGATGCAGATCGCCTTCAACCCGTACAGCCCGAGCCCGGACGCGGGCCCGTAGGCCGGCATCAGCGCCATGAAACCGGCCGCGGCCCGTGGCCGGACGATGGTCCGCGGCGGCTGCTGGAGCCGGCCGGCGGCCAGCTCCGTCAGCGCCTCGCGCATCACGGCCGCGCACTCGTGGTAAGGCAGCAGCTCACGGACCTGGTAACCGGCCAGGACGAGGATCTTCACGCGGGTCTCCGGCGGGGGTCGGCGCTCACCTTGGTGGCAAGGCGCCGGCGCGGACGCTGGTACCAAGGATCGTTCGGTATAGATTTTAAAAGTGACTTACTCGGGAGACGTAAGTGTCGGCGGACCGCCCGACACTCGTGAGATAGACGGCCTGACGGTGACCAAGATAGCCGTGGGCCCCATGGACAACAACGCCTACCTGCTCCGCTGCACCAGCACCGGCCAGGCCATCTTGATCGACGCGGCGAACGAGGCGAGCCGGCTCATCGAGCTGATCGGCGACACCCCGGTCGGCGCGATCGTGACCACGCACCAGCACGGCGATCACTGGCAGGCGCTCGGTGAGGTGCAAAAGCACACCGGCGCGGAGGTGGTGGCGCACCCGGCCGACGCGGGCGGCCTTCCTGTCCCGGTCGGCCGCCTGGTCAGGCACGGTGACGTGCTGACCTTCGGTGACGCCGCGGTGTCCTTCATCCACCTGCGCGGGCATACGCCAGGCAGCATCGCCGTCGTCTACGACGCCAGCGGCAGGCTGCCAGGTGAGCCGCACGTATTCACCGGGGACTCGCTGTTCCCCGGCGGCGTGGGCAAGACGAACTCGCCGGCCGACTTCGATTCCCTGGTCACCGACGTGGCGGAGCGGCTG
>JALYVS010000134.1:0-12139 GCA_030853115.1 Actinomycetota bacterium | reverse complement strand
CCCCGACGCGACCTGGGTGTATCCAGGGCACGGCCAGGACACGACGCTAGGCGCGGAGCGTCCGCACATCGGCGAGTGGCGCGAACGCGGCTGGTAAGCGGCGCGGGCATAAGCCCTCAGCATCACGCTGAGCTGGTCGTCCTGGCTGGCTCAGATGCTAAGCCCCGCTGTTTGGGCCGGGCCGGCCGGGGCGCCATCGGCAGGTCCGGATCCGAGGCGCGGGCCACCCCGGCCTGCAGGCGGCCGAGGACTATTGCCCAGGCGCCCTCCATGAATTCGGCCTGGGCGGCCGTATCGACCAACTGGTTAACCTCGACGTGCGCACCCTGACCGCGGGGCATAACCCGGAGGTAGCCGGTCATCTCGCCACCGGGGACGGGCACGTTACCGTCCTCGAAATCCCAGCGCATCACGATCAGCTCCGGCGGGCAGACCAGCTCGTACCGACCCCGCACGCTGGTCCCCCACTCCATCGTGCAGGCGAAACGCCCGCCTGCGAGGGTGACGGGCACACCGAGCCAGCGGGAGAACACGCCGGGATCGGTAAAAGCGGCGAACGTGACCGCCGGGCTGGTCCTGACGTCCGTGCTGGCCACCACGACCGGCTTGGTGCAGACGCTGGACGTCGCCCGTTCGGGGGCATCGTCGGCGTTGATCCATTTGCCGGGGCTGTGCAGGGCGCCGCGCAGGCCGCGGAGCGAGTCCTGGCGAGCGCGGTAGCGGCGTGAGGTGCCGACCGCGGTGCTCGCGGCCAGGCCAGCGTCACGCAGCACCGCCAGATGCTGGGGAAATCGTCGGCTTGGTCACCGGGAAGGCGGCGGCGATATCCCCGGCCGACAGCTCCCGGTCCCAGATCAGCGTGAGGATTTCGCGCCGGATGGGTGAGCTCAGCGCAGCGAGCACCTTCTGGATGTCCCGCACCTTGCCTCCTGATGCCCCCCGGCTGGCCGGCGCCCTGGCTGGCTTCGAGGCCGTGCTCACCTCGGTCAAGCACCCGCCTGATCCAGGGGACAGCTGCCTCGGCGACATGATCGTACACGGCGCTGGCTCCGCAGGGCACTGGCATTCGCAGGGCGCTGGGGATCACGCATGACGGCTGCGGCTAAGGCATCAGACGTGGCACGATTTCTTTCTGTCGGTTACGTGTCCTCAGCGTGCCGTAGCGTTATCTGCAAGTCCAGGAGATGCTCATTATCAGGACGTAAGCATTAGTCATAGGGGCTGGTGGGAGGCTGTGGATTCCTACGGCACGCTGCATGCCGAAGATGAGGCCGCCGGGACGGGCCCGTTCGTGGTGTACTTCGAGCTGCTCCTGGCTGCCCCGGCCGATGAGGTCTGGCAGGCGCTGACCGAGGCCGACGGGCTGAACCGGTGGTTCCCTCAGGACGTCCGGCTCGATCTGGAGCCCGGGGGGAAGATGCGTTTCTCCTCCCCCAAGGGCCAGCCGGAGGAGAACGGCACGTTCTTCGAGGGCAGGGTGCTTGAGGTCGAGCCTGAGCGTGCCTTCGCTTTCGACTGGGGCACCGACGTGCTCCGCTGCGAGCTGCGGCCCAGCCGAGACGGCTGCCTGCTGATCTTCACGGATACCTTCGCCGAGCTGGGCAAGGCCGCCCGGGACGCCGCGGGCTGGCATGTGTGCCTGGAGGCGCTCGAGGCGTACCTAGATGAGACTCCCCCGCCGCGCGGCGCCCGGTGGGAGCAGCTCTACCCCGGCTACGTGGAGCGGTTTGGTCCCGAGGCCGCCGCGATCGGTCCGCCCGCCGGGAGGTGACGCCCCGCTAGGGTCCCAGCGCTCGCCGGTAGCGGACCTCCTGGACGCCGCCGAGACGTTCCAGCAGGCTGGTGGCGCCGTCCGGCACGAACCCGGCACGCTGGTAGAACCCGCGGGCCCGGGTGTTGTCCCGCAGCACCCACAGCACGATGAACTGGTATCCGGCCCGGGAGGTACTGGCCAGGACCCGGTCCATCAGCGCTCGGCCGGTGCCGGTCGACCACCAGGCCGGGCGGACGTACAGCGCGTAGAGCTCGGCGATCTGGCCGGCCCGGCCCGCGTCGGTCCGCGGATGCGGCCACGGCTCGGTCAGCACGTTTACCTCCGGTCCGTAGGAGGCGTAGCCGGCGATGCCAGGCGCGGCCGGACCAGGCGATCGCGCCCGGTCCAGCTCCCCCGCCTCGGCGACGATGAGCTTCTGCCACGGCCGGGTCCGGTAACTCTGGCGCACCCGCGCGCCGTCATCGGGCGCGGTGGCACGGTCGATGATCGCGCGGGAGATGATGCCCTCGTAGGCGGCGAACCAGCCTTCCCGCTGGACCGCCGCGATCTGCGCCGCGTCCGCCGCCGAACCCGCTCGGATCATCACCACCCGGACACGCTAGCGAATCCGCGGCGCCGGGAAAAATCCACCTGGTCACCGGCGAGGACAGATCGCGTTACCGGTGTTTATGGCTAGCCGGCTATCGAGGGTGCGGCCGGCCCTGATTGGATGCACGCATGGCGAACTCCAGCCCGCGGGCGTCCGCGCTGGCCGCCTTCGATGCGGCGCCGCCCGGGGCCGCATCGCGGGATGTCCTCGCCTGGTGTGCCTGCCGAGCGTTCGCCGAGGCGATCGCATCCGGACGCCCCTACCGGGAGCCGGCCGCCCTCGGCGTCGCGGTTGACGCCGCATTCGCCGCGTTGAGCTGGGACGATATCGTCGAGAGCATGAACGCTCACCCGCGGATCGGCGACCGGACCGGCGGCGCCACGTCGGCGGCGGAGCAGTCAGGCGCCGCGACGGCCAGCTCGCCGGTACGCCAGGGCCTGGCCGACGGGAACCTCGCTTACCAGGAACGCTTCGGTCATGTCTTCCTGATCTGCGCCAGCGGCCTGTCCGGGCAGGACATGCTCACGCAACTGCGGGCGAGACTCAAAAATGATCAAGGAGCCGAACGGGCCGTGGTGCGTCAGGAACTGCTAAAGATTACCCGCCTGCGGATGGCGAAGCTGCTGAGCGCGTGAGCCTGTCCACGCACGTTCTCGACGCGACCACCGGGCGTCCCGCGGCCGGCCTCCGGGTGCGGCTCGAACGCTCCGGCGACACCGGGTGGTCGCCGGCCGGGGCCGGGACGACGGGCCCGGACGGGCGGCTGAGCATGCCCGGGGATCCGGCGGCCGGCGCTGTCCAGCCCGGGATCTACCGCATCACCTTCGGCAGCGGGGCGTATTTCACCGGCCGCGGGGCGGCCACGTTCTACCCGGAGGTCACGATCACCTTCGAGATGACCGAGCAGGATGAGCATTATCACGTGCCGCTGCTGCTCAGCCCGTTCGCCTATTCCACCTATCGGGGGAGCTGAGCCATGGCCCTCGTGCTTGGCGCCAACCAGTACGGGAAGGCGGAGATACGCCTCCTGCACGTCCGCCGCGACGGCAATCAGCCAGAGCCGCATGCCATCACGGACCTGAACGTCAGCGTCACGCTGGCCGGCGAGCTGACCGCGACCCACCGGTCGGGTGATAACTCGGCGGTGCTGAGTACCGACGCGCAGAAGAACACCGTGTACGCGTTCGCCCAGGAGCACGGGGTCGGCGCGATCGAGGATTTCGCGCTGCTGCTGGCCCGGCATTTCGTCACGTCGCAGGCGGCGATTTCCTTCGCGCGGATCTCCGTGGAGCAGTACCCCTGGGAGCGGCTCGACGGCCATTCCTTCGCCCGGTCCGGGCGGGAGATCAGGACCGCGACGGTCAGCCATGACGGCACGGACTCCTGGGTGGTCTCAGGGCTGCGCGACCTGACCGTGCTCAAGTCGGCCGGCTCGGAGTTCTGGGGGTTCCCCCGGGACCGTTACACCACGCTGGCCGAGACCTCGGACCGGATCCTGGCGACCGCGGTGCAGGCCCGCTGGCGGCACGCGGGGCCGGTACCCGCGACGGCAGGGTGGGCGCAGTCCTACCGCGCCGCGCGGGAGGCAATGCTGACGGCGTTCTCCGGCACGCACAGCTACTCGCTGCAGCAGACGCTGTTCGCCATGGGCCAGCGGGTGCTCGACGGTCAGCCCGAGATCGCCGAGATCAGGCTGACGCTGCCGAACAAGCACCACTTCGAAGTCGACATGTCGCCGTTCGGCCTGGTGAACGAGGGTGAGGTGTTCTCCGTCTCGGACCGCCCATACGGGCTCATCGAGGGCACGGTCACCCGCGACGACGCCCCGCCCGCGGGGAAAGCCTGGTAGCGGGCGGCGGCGGGATTGCTGCTGAACCTGACCGGGTGCCGGTGCGCCCCGAGCGGATAGCGAGGACGTGAAAATATGCCGCATATGTTCCTGAACGGCGGCGGGATGCGCGGCGGGTCGCTGCATCACCTGCTGGCCGGGGCGCCCCTGGTCGCCGAAACCCGGACCGCGCCGCGTTACCTGCTGTACTCCGCCGGGGACCGCTATCCGGCCCTGCAGCCGAGCCCCGCGGGGCCCGGGACGGGCGCCGCCATCGCGGGTGAGGTCTACGACCTGCCCCTGGCCCTGCTGCGCGATGTCCTGCTGCCGGCCGAGCCGCCCGAACTCGAGCTCGGCGTGATCGAGCTCGCCGACGGCGGCGCCGCCCTCGGCATGCTGCTGCGCCGTCTCTGCCCCCCGTTGGACGACCTCATCGACATCACCGCCTACGGCGGCTGGCGTACCTACCTCAGCCGCGGCAGATGACCCCCCGACGCGCCTGCACGGGCTCTGGTCCGGCCGGGCCGAGCACCCGGCCGGACGCGAGCGCTCAGCTGGCGACGAAGATCATTCCCTGGGGCTCGAGGCTGGCGCCGTGAACCGGGACGCGGGTGATCTGGCCGGTGTACATGTTCAGCTGGCCTAGGTAGTTCGACGGGTACCCAGGTCCCGGGCAGGTGGCAGGAGCGCTGTTCGCGCCGCACGGGGTCACCGCGACGAACGCGGTGCCCGGCCAGAACGTGCCAGATACGGCATCGATGGTATCGGTGCTCGTGCTCACGGCGAAGAACGTCCCGTGCCAGGATGTCGCCCAGGCAGTGTCGTCGACCGATTGCGACAGGGCCAGGACCGTCAGGTGCTGATACCAGGTGCCGGGGCCGTGCACGTAGATCTGCTCTTTGTCACCCTGGCTGGTCAGCATGAAATCGCCGGCGAAGCTGGGCGCGGGGGCCGGGACGACCTCGTTAGAGTCGGGATCGGTGAGGCCCAGCCGGACCGACACGCCCTGATGCGGGCCGTTAGCGGCGGTGGCCCAGGACTCGTCGGAGAACAACGCGCGGACGTGCGCCACCTGGTGGTACGGGTCCAAGCTCACCCAGTACACGCCTGGGTAGGCCGGGCTCGGCGCCGCCGCCCCGGTGGTGCCGGGAGCCGAGGCGCTGATCAGCATCTGGCCATGGTAGAAGGAGATGGCGTCGGTGCCGCCATGGTGCGGCAGCGGCTGCTTGCTGTACCGGTAGTGCGTCACCTGGCCGGTCCAGGAGTCGATGCTGTCGAGGCTGGAGTTCGAGTCCTCGTTGATGGTGGCCATGACCTGCCCGGTGGCCGGATTGGCGGTCAGGCCGTCGCACTTGCCGCGGAGGTCCCACCGGTGGATCACCTTTCCGCCCTGGGTGAACTCCACGACGGTGCTGTCACGGTTGCCGTCCGTGCTGGCCTGCCCCTGCGGACCGACCCCGTTCTGGAACGCGGTGAACAGATGGCCGCCGAAGAAGGTGATGTCATCGGGCGAGCTCAGCCGTTCCCAGTGCCGCGTGCTGGATCCGGCCCGGGTGTACCAGTGGCCCAGGCTCCGGCCGGACAAGATCTGCCGCACGTCGTAGCCGGACGTGCCGGGCCAGCTGGCCCTGGCGCTGGCGGGCGAAGCGGCACCCACCGCGGCCAGCAGGGTCGCCGTCACGGCCCCGGCGGCCGTTATCGCCTTCGCGGCCCGCCCGGCGCGGGCGCATCTACCGATCACCTGCATACTTTTGACCCTTCTTGCGAAAGCGTGTCCCACTGATGTGGGACCGTCCACTTCTAGCGCCCAGCCCAAGATGGTGGCTGACGTACTCATGACGCGGAGGTGAACAGGCCGCGAAATGATCCTTCAGGTGGGCTGGCCTCCTCGGTGTGCCGCAGGCTCCGCCGGCCTGGCCATGATGAGAGACTGCGGCTGTGCCAAACCGACGGACTGCTGAAGGTAACCGAGGCCCTCTCCGGAGCAGGTCCCGATGAGGCCTGACCTGGTGGTCCGGTCCCGGCGGGCGGTGCTGCCCGAGGGGACGCGGGCGGCGTCAATCGTGGTCACCGGGCCGGTCATCACGGCCGTGGCCGATTACGGCGCGCAGCTGGACGCCGCCCGTGACGTCGACCTCGGCGAGGTCGCGCTGCTGCCCGGCCTGGTCGACAGCCATGTGCACGTCAACGAGCCCGGCCGGACCGAGTGGGAGGGGTTCGCGACCGCCACCCGCGCCGCGGCGGCCGGCGGGGTCACCACGATCTGCGACATGCCGCTGAACTCGCTGCCGCCGACGGTGACGGTGGCGGCGCTGGCCGCCAAGCGGGCGGCCGCGATCGGGCAGTGCTGGGTGGACGTCGCGTTCTGGGGGGGCGCGATACCGGGCGGCGAGGCCGACCTGCGGCCTCTGCACGAAGCCGGCGTGATCGGGTTCAAATGCTTCCTGCTCGACTCGGGCGCGCCTGAGTTCCCGCCGCTCGACGCGTCCGGCCTGCGGTCGGTGCTCGGCTTGCTGGCGCCGCTGGACGCGCTGCTGGTCGTGCACGCCGAGGATGCGACGGAGGTCAAGGACGTCTCCGGCCGTGATTTCGGCGCGTTCGTGGCGTCCCGGCCACCGGTGGCGGAGCGGCGCGCGATCGAGAAGGTGATCTCGGCCGCGGCCGCGGCCGGCACCGGGGCGCGGGCCCACATCGCGCACCTGTCCGCGGCCGAATGCGTGGCCATGATCGCCGGGGCCAAGGCCGCGGGCATCCGGCTGACCGCCGAGACCTGCCCGCACTACCTGTACTTCGCAGCCGAGCAGGTACCCGACGGGGCCACCGAGTTCAAGTGCTGCCCGCCGATCAGGGACTCGGTCAACCGCGAGGCGCTGTGGCGGGGCCTGGAAGCAGGCGTGATCGACTGTGTGGTGTCCGACCACTCGCCGTGCCCGCCCGAGCTCAAGTCCCGCGGCTCGGGGGACTTCGGGCAGGCCTGGGGCGGTATTTCCTCGCTCCAGCTGGGCCTGTCCGTGGTGTGGACGGTGGCCCGGCGGCGCGGACGCACACTGGACGACGTGGTGCGCTGGATGGCGGCGGCTCCGGCTGCGCTGGCCGGCCTGACGGCCAAGGGGCGGCTGGCGCCCGGGTGCGACGCCGACCTGGTGGCGTTTGACCCGGATCAGAGCTACCTGGTGGACGCGTCCCGGCTACAGCACCGGCACCCGGTCACGCCGTACGCCGGGCGGACCCTGACCGGCCGGGTACGGCAGACCTGGCTGCGCGGCACCTCGCTGCTGGATGGCGAGAAGGGGGTGCCAGCCGGTGAACCTGCGGGCCGGCTGCTGAATCGAGACTGATGGGGAATGATCTGTCTATGGATGAGCAACTTCTGCCCGACTTGCTCCGGCTGCGTGGATCGGTGGTCGCGGCCAGCGACGAGTTCTTCGCGGCTAAAGAAAACCTGATCAAGCCGGGCACGCCGGTTTTCGTGCCGGAGACCTACGGCGCCAAAGGACAGATCTACGACGGCTGGGAGACCCGGCGCCGGCGCGGGCCCGGCGGGACGCTGCCGGACCGCACCGCCCGCGACTGGGTGATCGTCAGGCTCGGCGCTCCCGGGGTGATTCGCTCGATCGTGGTCGACACCGCGTTCTTCACCGGGAACTTCCCGCAGGCCTGTTCGGCGGACGCGTGCTCGGTGAGCGGGTACCCGTCCTTCGACGAGCTTGCGGACGATCCCGTTTCGGCTGGCCCCGGAGGGGTCTGGCACGAGATCGTGCCGCGCGGCCTGCTGACCGGCGACGCCCGCCATTCGTTCAACGTGAGCTCCAGGCGCCGGTTTACCCATGTGCGGCTGAACATCTTCCCTGACGGCGGGGTCGCCCGGCTACATGTGCACGGTGAGGTGGTACCGGATCCGGTCCTGCTGCGAGGCGTGGCCTTCGACCTCGCGGCGCTGGAGAACGGCGCCGACGTGGCGGCCCGCAGTGACCAGTACTACTCCGCACCGCGCAACGTGATATCTCCGGGACTCTCGCGGGTCATGGGCGAGGGGTGGGAAACCCGTCGGCGCCGGAAGCCAGGATACGAATGGCTGGTCATCCGGCTGGCCGGGCACGGCGAGATCAATCTCGCGGAGATCGACACGTCCTGGTTCCGGGGCAACCAGCCCGACACCGCCTCGCTGCAGACCCTGGACGTCAGTACCGGCGCCACTTTGAACGACGAGGACGCGTGGCATGATCTGCTGCCGCCCGTCAGGTTGCTGCCCGACACCCCGCACCGGTACCGCGTCTACGGCGCGCCGGCCACCCACGTGCGGCTGAAGATCTTCCCTGACGGCGGGGTGGCCCGGCTGCGGCTGCACGGGACCCTCACCGACACCGGCCTGGCGGCTATGCAGCGGCGCTGGGAAGAAACCGCCTGAACCTGACATGGGTCATGTACTTATCGCTCCGGACAAGTTCAAGGGGACGCTCACCGCGGCTCAGGTGGCCGCGCACGTCGCCGCCGGACTGGATCGGGCTTGCCCCGGGCTGACCTACGTCCAGGTGCCGGTGGCCGATGGGGGCGACGGCACCGTCGACGCGGCGCAGGCGGCCGGTTACCGCCGCGTCGAGCTGGAGGTCCGCGGCCCGGCGGGTCAGGCCACCAGGGCCGCCTTCGCCGTCCGCGGAAGGACCGTGATCATCGAGTCCGCCCAGGCCTGCGGGCTGAGCAAGCTGCCGGGCGGGGTACCTGCTCCGCTGACCGCTACCAGCCACGGTGCCGGGGAACTCATCAGCGCCGCGAGCCGGATGGGAGCCGGACCGATCGTGGTCGGCCTGGGTGGCGTGGCGTGCACTGACGGCGGTGCGGGCCTGGTCACGGCGCTGGGCGCCCGGCTCCTCGACGAGTCCGGGGCCGAGCTCCCGCCCGGGGGCGCGGCGCTGGCCCGGCTGCACCGGATCGACCTTTCCGGGCTGCAGGACCTGTCGGGCACCGAGGTGATCGCCGCTACGGACGTGGACAATCCGCTGCTCGGCGAGCGTGGCGCGGCGGCGGTATACGGGCCGCAGAAAGGCGCGTCCGCGCAGGACGTGACCAGCCTGGAGAACGGCCTCAGACGCTGGTCGGACGTCGCCGAGGGGACACTCGGGCGCCGGGTCCGGGACGAGCCGGGAGCGGGCGCGGCGGGCGGACTCGGCTTCGCGTTGCTGGCGTTCCTCGGCGCGACGACGCGGCCCGGCATCGAGCTGATGCTGGACTTGATCTCCTTCGCCGGTCACTTGCGCGGCGCCCGGCTGGTCATCACCGGGGAAGGCGCGCTGGACCGGCAGACCCTGCACGGCAAGGCCCCGGCCGGAGTCGCCCGCGCGACCGCCGCGGCGGCACCCGGCGTGCCGGTGGTGGCGGTAGCCGGAATGTGCTCGCTGACTACTGATCAGCTCCGCGCGGTGGGTATCTCGGCGGCGTACGCGCTCACCGACCTCGAACCTGACCTGGTCCGCTGCCGTGAGCGGGCCGGCCCGCTGCTGGCGGACCTGGCGGCCCGCGTAGGCCGCGACTGGATCGTGTGATAGCTCCGTCCAGGCCTGGGTAAGTACTCCCATCCGCCCCGCTGGCCGGAGACGGTTCGAAGTGGTGGCGGACGTCAGCCATGATGGAAGGCTATGTCTGTAAGTCTGTCGCATCAGCTTCCCGACGTCGGCCTGTGGGTCAGCGGCAGCGGGCTGGAGATCGTCCTGCTGCTGACCGGCGCGATCTTGCTGACCCGGTTCGCAACCTGGCTGGGCGGGAAGATCACGGCCCGGATCGACGCCAACGCCAGCGAGACCGATGCCCTGGTCCGGTCCGAGGCCTCCAAGCACCGGCACGCGATGGCGTCGGTGATCACCTGGGCCACGCTGGTGATCATCTACTGCGGCACCGGCGTGGCCGTGCTGGCCCGGCTGGGTATTCCGGTGACCAACCTGGTCGCCCCGGCCGCGGTGGCCGCTGTCGCGCTGGGGTTCGGCGCGCAGCGCATCGTGCAGGACCTGCTGGCCGGCTTTTTCATCATCACCGAGCGCCAGTACGGCTTCGGCGACCTCATCCGCCTGTCGGTGCCGGGCATCGCTGACCCAGCCATCGGGTACGTCGAGGATGTCAACCTGCGGGTGACCACGGTACGAACGGTCAACGGTGAGGTGCTGATCACTCCTAACGGGCAGATCAGCCAGGTCACCAACCTATCCCGCGACTGGGCCCGGGCCGTGGTGGACGTGCCCGTGCCCGCGACCGCCGACGTCACCAGGGTCAGCGACCTGCTGCAAGCGATCGGAAAGGATGCCTTCAAGGACCCGGAGCTGCGCGACCTGCTGCTCGACCCGCCGGCGGCAATGGGCGTGCAAAGCCTGGACGTGGATCACTTCCAGCTTCGCGTGGTGGCCAGGACGCTGCCCGGCAAGCAGTTCGACGTCGGCCGGATGCTGCGCGTCCGGATCGCGGCGGGGCTCCGCCTCGAGGGCTTCAACCTGCCAGCCACGCTGGAGACCCCGGAGCCGAACGGTATGTCCAGCCCGTCCAATGCCTCAGGTGCTGCCGGTCCCCCCGACTCCTTCAGCTCTTCCGGGCCGGCGGAGAGCGACTGATGCGCCGGGTCCACCGGATACGGACCTCCACCTGGGTCCTGATCGCCATTTTCGTGGTCACGCTGCTGGTCTTCGCCTGGGTCAAGCCGACGTCGCCGACGGCGGCAGGCTCCGGCTCGTCCAGGACCGGCACCACCACCCAGGCCACAGCGACGCCGACCACTTCCGGGCCGACGGTCACGCCCGCCAGCGCGAGCCCCGCGATCAGCTCGGCGCGCCCGTCCCGCAAAGCCAGCCCGGCCGCTAGCGCGACCCCGGCCCCGGTCTCGTCGCCGTCCTCAGTCGTGTCATCCGTCCCGCCGGCCACGATACCGGCGTCACCTTAGCGGCCTACGCCTAGATCGGCACCGTCCCGCATCATCTGCTGACCGATCCGGGAGGCGGCTTCTGCTCACTGGTGCGATCGGTTCTTCCGCTGGGTAGCGTGGTCGTATTCGGCCAGGGCCGAGGTCACGGCGTCGACTTCGCCGGGGAGGGCGCGGGCGCGGACCATCGCGGCCTGACGGAGGCGGGCGGCCAGCGCGGGATCGGTGAGCACCGCCCGCACCGCCCCGGCGAGCCGGTCCGGGTCGCCGGACGGGACGAGGAGGGCGGCGTCCCCGCCGGTGAGCTCCGGGATGCCGCCGACGCGGGTGGCGACGATCGCCGCGCCCGCACGGAGCGCTTCCTGCAGGATGAGCGGCTGGCCTTCCCACACGCTGGGCAGCACGAAGACGGCGGCGGCGGCGAGCAGCGCGGGCACGTCGTCACGCTGGCCGACGAAACGCGCGTCGACCCGCAGCGCGGCCGCCTGGCGTTTCAGCTCGGCCTCCAGCGGACCCTCACCGGCGATCATGAGCACGGGCCCGGGCTTGACGTCCCGCCAACGGGAGGCGGCCTCGAGCAGGGTGCCGAAGCCCTTCTGAGGGGCGAGCCGGCCGACGGCGAGGATCAGGGGGCGGTCCGGCTCAGCGTCCGGAACGGCCGGCGTTTCCGCGGAGACGCCTCCAGCGGGGCCCGTTTGACCGTCCGCGACAGATGAGGCCTCTGGGGCATCATCGGCGGTCACCGGAGCCAGCGCCGGGACCGGTGCGTGCCCGACCCTGCGGGCCCCGGCGGCCCGCATCCGCGCTTGCAGATCCGGTGAGACACACAGCACGGAATCGGCGCGGCGCGCGACGATCCGCTCGAGCACGCGGTAGATCGCGCCGGTGACGCCGCCCGCGACGGGCGCGTTGTGGACGGTGACGATCAGGGCCGGCTGGGCGTCATAAACACCGGGGCGGACGAACGCCGCGGCGATCGCGGTGAGCGCCCCGGCGCGCAGCCCGTGCGCGTGCACCACGTCGGGCCGCCAGGCTCGCAGCAGCCGGCGC
>JALYVS010000566.1 GCA_030853115.1 Actinomycetota bacterium | reverse complement strand
GTTCTGAACGAGGTAACGGTCCACGATCACCACAGACTAGGATTGGGCTGGCACCGGGTCTTAGTAGTTGAGGGATTCGAGCTCGGCGGCACGACTCCAGGCGGCAATCATCCGGCGTTCCGCCTTGTGGCCCGTGCGGTGGACCCGGCGGAGCGCCCGCAGCCTGCGGGTGCCCTGCATCTGCTCCGCTCGTTTCCTGTTGTCGCGAATACGCTCACTCGCGAGCTGTTCCATGACGTGCATCGCTGAACACTCCATCGTGCGCATTGTGTGCTTGGCCGGCCGCGCGGTTCCTGTTCGCCGCGCGGCCGCATCTGGTGATCGTGGCGACCGCCTATGCGGCCACTGTGCTTTTGTGACCGCCTATGCGGCCACTGTGCTTTTGTGACCGCCTATGCGGCCACTGTGCTTTGTGACCGCCTATGCGGCCACTGTGCTTTTGTGACCGCCTATGCGGCCACCTCGGTCTTGCGAGGGCGGCCGCGGGGGCGCTTGCGCGGCACGATCGCGCCGCGCATCAGCAACTCACCGCCCCAGACACCCCAGGGCTCCCTGCGCTCGAGCGCGCCGGTCAGGCAGGCCAGCCTGGCCTTGCACCCCCAGCACATCGCCTTCGCCGTCTCCACGTCCTGCGGAGACTCGGCGAAGAACAGCTCAGGGTCTTCCGCGCACGGAAGATCGAGCCCGACCGGGAGCGGGGTCGCCGACCCCGCCACCACGAACTGATTCGTCTCGCCGACCTGGCCGGAGCCGAACTGGCTCACCAAACCGACCTGGTCGAACGCCGGCCTGACCTCTGGCTCCTGCCGCGCCGCCTGATATCTGGACGCGTCGAACCCCGTTACGTCCGTCTGGCCGACGGTGGCATCGCGCCACTGCATCGGTGCCATCCCCTCTCACTTGCCGGTCCTAGTTGTCATCGCGACGATTGCTCGCCTCTGCGTGGGACCTAGGCCTTGAAAATGAATAAGACCGCGGACCCTGTGTGCGGGTCCGCGGCCTCAAGGGGAACTTGGCCGGTCTGTTTAGACCGGTCTCCTCTTCGGAGGCTCTGGCGGCGGACCCGATGCGCCCTCGCCGGTGGCGTAGGCGCGAGTCATGTAGTTGTGGCTATTCGTCTGGCCAAGCAGCGTCGCGACGACGTCCGCCGGAGCCGGCGTGGCCGCGAAGATAGCCTTGACCGGGACCCGCGGAACGGCGTGGACGACAGCACCGCCGGACACAGCAAGGCACGGCCCAGTGCCAGGAGTGGCAACGGGCGCGCTGATCCCCGGGAAGCCGACTGCACGCGGGCGGGAAGCACCCAGGCGCGAAGCCCGCGTCAGTTCGGACTGAACGGATGCTGTGATACTTGCCACGTCGGGCACCTCCCTCCGGAGTGTTCGACAACTAGCCCTCGGACATGCGAGAAGCCTAAGTGTTGCCCCCGTGACGGGGCAACAGTTTTTTGACCTGGGATTTCGTGATCATGAAGGGCTAGTGCGGATCAGGCCCTCTTGCATCACCGACACCACCAGCTGGCCGGCCGCGGTGAACACCTGACCGCGGGCCAGGCCCCGGGCTCCGTAGGCCACCGGCGATTCCTGCGCGTACAGCAGCCACCGGTCCGCCCGGAACGGCCGGTGGAACCACATGGCATGATCCAGGCTGGAACCCGAGGTGCGGCCATCGGCCCAGGACAGGCCGTGCCCGGTCAGCACCGAGTCGAGCAGCGTCATGTCCGAGGCGTAGGTCATCAGGCAGACGTGCAGCAGCGGGTCGTCTGGCAGCTCGCCGTCCACCCGCAGCCAGACCAGGTTCTCCGTGGTCCGCAACGCGGGATCAAGGGCCGCCTCGGCTGACAGCGGACCGACCGAGCGCAGGTCGATGGGATGCTCGAAGAGCCCGGCCTGGGTCGCGCCGACCACCCTGCGAAGCCGTTCCGAGGTCCGCTCGACCGCCTCGGGCGGCGGCGCCGCGGGCATCGGATAAGCGTGCTCCGGCCCGGGCTCGGCCTGGTGAAAGGACGCGGACAAGGTGAAGATGGTCTTGCCGTGCTGGATCGCGGAGACCCGGCGGGTGGTGAAAGACCGTCCGTCCCGGACCCGGTCGACGGTGTACACGATCGGCACCAGCGGGTCACCCGGCCGGATGAAGTAGGCGTGCAGCGAATGCACCGGACGGTCCGCGGGCACCGTCCGCCCGGCCGCGACCAGCGCCTGCCCGGCCACCTGACCGCCGAACACCCGCTGCACCCGCGCCTCCGGGCTGCGGCCGCGGAAGATGTTCAGCTCGATCTGCTCCAGGTCGAGCAGCTCAAGCAGCTGGCCGAGGGAAACGGCGCGCGGCGTGGTATCGGTCACCGGCGCAGTATCTCGCATCAGCGCAGCCGAAGGTCATCCAGGAAGCGAGATCGCGGTCGGCCCGCCCCGCCCGCGCCCGGCCCGCCCGTACCTGAGCCGCCCGCGCCCGGGCCGCCCGTACCTGAGCCGCCCGTGCTGCCCGTGCGAACCGGAGACCAGGACAGGTACAGGTGCTCGCGGGCCCTGGTTACCGCCACGTAGAGCAACCGCCGTTCTTCCTCGATCGCGTCGGCCGTCCTGGCGTGCACGATCGGCATCAGCCCCTCGACCAGGCCGGGCAGCAGGACCGCATCCCATTCAAGGCCCTTGGCCGCGTGCATCGACGCGAGCGTCACGCCGTCGACGGCCGGCGCCTGCCCTAGCTCGGCGCGCTGGGCCAGCTCGGCGGAGAAGTCGCTCAGCGTCGCCTCCGGCCGGTCTGCGTGAAAGTCGTCGGCGAGCTGGGCTATCGCCGCGAGGGACTCCCAGCGTTCGCGCGCCGCCGTGCCGCCGCCGGGCGGCGCCGGAGCGCCGGGGTTCAGGCCGATCCCGGTCAGCACGTGCCGGACTGAGGCTGTCAGCGGATCGCCGGGATCGTCCCGGCCGACGCTCGCCGCGTCGCCCCGCGCGGCGCCGCGCAGCAGCACCAGCGCCTGGCGCACCACCGGCCGCTCGTAGAACCGCTCGGCGCCGCGCACCACGTACGGCACCCCGGCCTGCGCCAGCGCCAGCTCGAATCGCTCGGTATCGGCGTTGATCCGGACCAGCACCGCGATCTGCTTGACCGGGACGCCGATGGCGGCCAGCGCCTGGATCTGGACCGCCAGCCCGGCAGCCTCGTCAGCGTCGTCCCGGTACTGGGTGAGCACCGGCCGCGGGCCAGGCGGCCGCTGCGCGATCAGCGCCGCACCGGACCGGACGAGCTGGTTGGCCACCGCCACCACCTGCGGCGTGGACCGGTAGTCGCGGACCAGCCGGACCACGGTCGCGGCGGGGAACTCGGCGGCGAACCCGCTCAGGTACGACGGCGTGGCTCCGGTGAAGGAGTAGATAACCTGGTTCGGGTCGCCGACCACGCACAGTTCGTCGCGATCGCCGAGCCAGGCGTCGAGCAGCAGTTTCTGCAGCGGATTCACGTCCTGGTACTCGTCCACGACGAAGTACCTGAACGTGTCACGCACCTGGTCCGCCGCGGCCTGGCTCTCGCCCAAGATGGCGGCGGTCAGCTCGAGCACGGACTCGAAGTCGATCAGCTGGCGTTCCCGCCTCAGCTGCTCATAGGCGGCGTAGACC
>JALYVS010000133.1 GCA_030853115.1 Actinomycetota bacterium | reverse complement strand
GTGCTGACCCGCGCCGACGTGGTGGCCCGGTACGGCCACCTCAGGCCCCAGACCTGGGGCTTCGGGGGACCGGGGGTGGTCCGCGACCTGCCCACGTCGCGGCGTGTGATCGCGCTGACCTTCGACGCCTGCGGCGGCTTGGGCGGCAGAGGCTACGACCAGGCTCTGATCGGCTTCCTGCGCCGTCGTGAGGTGCCAGCCACGCTTTTCCTTAATTCCCGCTGGATTGACGCCAACCCGGCCGCCTTCAGCGAGCTGGCCGCCGAGCCGCTGTTCGAGATCGCTAACCACGGCACCCGGCACCTGCCCCTGTCGGTCACCGGGCGGTCCGCCTACGGCATCGGCGGTACGCGGAACGCCGGCGAGGTATACGACGAGGTAGCCACGAACCAGGCCAAGCTCAGTCGGCTCCTGGGAGTCCCGCCGCGCTTGTTCCGGGCCGGCACCGCCTACTGCGACGACGTCGCGGCACGGATCCTCACCGCCATGGGAGATCGCCTCGTCAGCTTCTCCGTCAACGGCGACGGGGGAGCTACCTTCACCCCCGGGCAAGTCCGCAGCATGGTCACCGCCGCGCCAGGCGGCTCCATCGTGATCTGCCACATGAACCATCCCGAGAGCGGCACAGCCCAGGGCATTGCCGCCTCTGTTCCCTACCTGCTGGCCGGCGGATACCACTTCGTCCGCCTCTCCGACGAACTCCGCTGACGGTCGTCCTGTGGGCCATGATGGCCGCCGAGCTACGTCGGCGGACGCGGCCTGCGAGCACTTCCGCCGATGGGGTATCCCGGTAACCGGAGACGGGAAACCTGGGCGGCCGTCCCAGCGGGGCTGCCGCCTCTGCGGGATGCTGTCGCCAGGCTTCACCGGTTCCAGGGAGAGTACCTGGGCGTCCGATTCACCTCTCCGGTGATAGGCCGGTACGGGCCGTACACCGCCCTCGTCCCGCCCGGCGCGATCCCGGGAGAGAGCCTCGCGAGATAACCGTGAGGAGCCCGGACCTGTGCGGGCTGATGGACGAGCTCGGTGCTCTCACCGGCTCAGCTGGGCCCCGAACTGCATGATCTGTGACCGGCCACGGAGCGCCCCACCCTGCCGTGCTGATATGCGAGATCGGACCGCGGATGGAAGGTCTGGCAGAAATCGGTCACCTCGGATTGCCCGCTTCGCCGTGGGCGGCACGCCGGGGATATGGAGTCTGCGAGCCTTTCGCAGTCGCGTCCGGATGGTTGTTGTCGAGGTGCTGCAGCCCGGTATTTCGCGCATGCTGGGCATCATGAGCGATCCGCAACCGGGCCCGGCCGGTCACGTCCACGGGCATGGGCACGGGCACGACCATGCCCGCAGGCCAGGATTGATCGACCGGCTTCGGCATGTGCCGCGCCCGCATTCCCATGACGCGGCGGACAAGGTAGATGCGGCGATGGAGGCCAGCGCCGACGGCATCAGGGTGCTATGGATCTCGCTGGCCGTGCTGGCCGGCACAGCGCTGCTGCAGGCGTTCGTGGTGGCGGTATCGGGGTCGGTCGCACTGCTGGGTGACACGCTACATAACGCCGCGGACGCACTGACCGCGGTGCCGCTGGGGATCGCGTTTGTGGTGGGCAGGCGGCCGCCCACCCGTCGTTACACCTACGGGTACGGCCGGGCGGAGGACCTGGCCGGGGTGGTGATCGTCCTGATCATCGCGGCGTCCTCGGCGCTGGCTGCCTATGAGGCGGTGACCCGGCTGGCGCACCCGCGCCCGGTATCGAACCTGGTCGCGGTCGCGGTGGCGGCGCTGATCGGGTTCACCGGCAACGAGCTGGTCGCCCGGTACCGGATTCGGGTGGGGCGCAAGATCGGCTCGGCGGCGCTGGTGGCCGATGGGCTGCATGCCCGCACCGATGGGTTCACGTCGCTGGCGGTGCTGCTGGGCCTGGGCGGCGTGGCAGCTGGCTGGGACTGGGCCGACCCGGTGGTGGGTTTGCTGATCACGGTGGCGATCCTGGTGGTGCTGCGGCAGGCGGCCCGCGAGATCTACCGGCGGCTGATGGATGCTGTCGACCCGGCCCTGGTCGATCAGGTGGAGCGGACCCTGCGCGCGACCCCTGGCGTGCTTGGTGTCGGCCAGGTCCGGCTGCGGTGGATCGGGCATCAGCTGCACGCCGAATGCGAGGTCATCGTCGCTGCCGGTGCCAGCGCGGTCCAGGCCCATCAGGTCGCGGTCGACGCCGACCATAACCTGCGGCACGCGCTGCCGCGCCTGTCCGCCGCGCTGGTGCACGCCGACCCGCAAGCCCAGGAAGGCACCGATCATCACGCGGCACTGGCCTCCCACCGGTGAGAGGGCGGCCAATGCGGCTGGCGTTCGGGTCATTCTGCCTCAGGTACGGTCGGGTACGCTCCCGGCCAGGACCGGTCCAGCTCGCCTGGTGCAACGGGCCAGGCCCGGGAGTGGTGGCCGCCGGGCCTGGAGCCCGGCTGCTGCCTGTGACGATCTACGTTCACGCTGGTGTGATGGAGACCTGGTGAGGCGACTGTTCGCGGCGATCGCCGCCACCGCTGCCGTCCTATTCGCTGCGGCCTGCACGGGTGGCACGGCTCACCCGGCAGCATCCCCGGCGCCGCCACCGGATCCGCACGCCGCAGCAGCCCTGCTGAAGATCGCCACGGCGTTCAATCACGACTACGACACCGGCGATTACGGGCCCGTATACACGCGGTGGGATGCGCGCAGCCAGGCGATCATCACCCAGGCCGACTACATCAAGCGGCATAAGGAATGCCCGGGCGGCCCGCAGACGCTGTCCCAGACCGAAAGTGTCAGCCCGGCCGGCCCGCACGGAGCGTGGCTGGTGCACTACGAGATTGGCGGCCAGCAGCTGACCGACTACTGGTTCTACGTCCACCGCCGGTGGGTGTTCGACCTGATGCTCAGCAACCCAGATGCCGTCAAGCTCTACCGGATGTCCCCGCAGCAGTACCTCGCGGCTCTTGGCTGCGCCCACTGAGTCATCCGCGGCAGGGAGAAGGCGGAGACCCAGGAGGACTGGCCAGGGTGTCGTGGCCGGATTCGCTGGTCAGGGTGATGTGGGCAACCCGCCCGGTCGACGTGCACGCCCGGGCGGGTTGCCCACGTCACGTGCGCGCCCCGGTGGTGTCCGCCGCTGTCAGGTGCTCGATCGCGCGGCGGGCGGTCTCCCGCTGTGGCACCCCGACAGCCCATCGCCCCAGCCAGCCCTGAGCTGATGCCGCTGAGCTGGCATTCGCATCAGATCAAGCCGGGATCTCGGTGAGGATCTGAACGATCTCCCGCCCGGGGATGGACGACAGGTTGTGCTGGATCTCGGTGCGTTTCAGCCTGCTGGCCAGTGCGTCGCGCGGCGGTGAACTGGCGGGTGGATCAGTCATGACGGTCTCCTCGGATCGGACGATTTTCGGTAACGCATCCTGCAGATCACGGGTCGTGCTGACCTGCGGGATGCATGGTGGCCAACTGTGTTCAGGACCTGATGAAGTCGAGCAGGTCGTTGTTGAACGTGTCCCTGTAGGCGGTGGTCTGGGCCAGGCCGTGCGGGGCACCGGGATAGACCTTCAGGATCGCGTTCTTGACGATCTTGGATGACTTCTCCGCGGCAGCGACGATGGGAACGATCTGGTCGTCGTCGCCGTGGATAATCAGGGTCGGGACGTCGAACTTCTTGAGGTCCTCGGTGGTGTCGGTCTCGGAGAAGGCCTTGATGCAGTCGTACGCGCCCTTCTCGCCGACGGTCATGCTCAGTAGCCAGAACGAATCGCGCAGGCCCTGCGACACGGTGCTGCCGGGCCGGTTGGCGCCGTAGAACGGCGCGCTGAGGTCCTGGTAGAACTGGGACCGGTCAGCCACCAGCCCGGCCCGCAGGCCGTCGAACACTTCCATCGGCAGGCCTTCGGGGCTGGCGTCGGTCTTGAGCATCAGCGGCGGGATCGCGCTGAGCAGCACGGCCTTGGCCACCCGGGAGGTGCCGTGGCGGCCGATGTAGCGGGCGACCTCCCCGCCGCCGGTGGAGTGGCCGACCAGAACCACGTCATGCAGGTCGAGGGACCCGATGACGGCGGCTAGGTCGTCGGCGTAGGTGTCCAGGTCGTTGCCGTTCCACGGCTGGCCGGAACGGCCGCCGCCGCGGCGGTCGTGCGCGATGGCGGCCGTTAACCCTGAGAGGCGACGAAGAACAACTGGTCGTCCCAGGCGTCTGCGGTCAGCGGCCAGCCGTGGCTGAAGACGACCGGCTGGCCGGCGCCCCAGTCCTTGTAAAAGATCTCCGTACCGTCCGTAGTGGTGATGGTGCCCATCGGACTTCTCCTTTCTGGGTGTGCCGGGAACCGGGCGGCTCCCGGCACGTCCGCGCCAGTGCTGGCCGCGGTCGTCTCTGGGTCAGGCTCCCCGGGTCCGCCCGGCCCGTAGCGCCTTGACGGTGAGCTGGGCGGCTACAGCCAGCAGCAGGGCCGCGAACAAGATCCCCGACAGTGCGGGAGGAATCGCGAGTGCGACATAGACAGCCGGTACCGAGGCGGCCGCGGCCGCGGCGCCGACGACCAGCCCAGCGCGGACGTCGACCAGACCGGCGCGCCGGCTGGTCACAGTGCCGGCCACGCTGGCCGGAATGCTGACCAGCAACGCCGTGCCCTTGGCGGTGAGGTCGCTGACCGCGAAACCCGCGATCAGGAGAGGCACGGCGATGATCCCGCCGCCGATGCCGAACAGGCCCGAGGCGATCCCCACCAGCAGGCCGAGACCGACATAGCCGATCGCGACGCCGGCGGTCAGGTGGACCAGGTGCCCGCGCTCGGGGGCGATGAGCAGCAGGCGGACCGCATTGGCCACGATGAAGACGATGAACATCCAGCGCAACCAGGCCACCGGCAGGCGCCGCAGCAAGTGGCTGCCGACGACGGCGCCGACGACGGCGCCGACGATCGCGCCGGGCGCCACCAGCGCGCCGCCCACGATGTTGACGTCGCCGTGGGCCAGATAGGTGGCCGAGCTGACGGCCGCGGCGGGAATGATCGCCACCAGCGAGGTTGCCGCGGCCTGGCGCTGATCGAGGTGGGCACGCCACATCAGCAGGGGAACCATCAAGATCCCGCCGCCGATCGCAAAAAGCCCGGACAGCACGCCCCCGGCGGCTCCGATTGCGGCCAGCGTGCCCCAGTACCCAGGGCCATGCCGCGTCGGCCCGGACTGCTGCGACCCAGGAGCAGCCGAGACGGGCGCCCCGGCCGCAACCAGGCCGTCGTTCAGCGCCCGGCCGACTGGGTGGATCAATGCTGTGGTCATGAGGTTCTTCTCGCTGTATCACCCGCTTCCCGGTCAGGATGACCTACGTGCACGCCCGGCATAAAGGAGCAATCAGCGCTGGCACTATTCGCCTGGCCCGATCAATGGACCGTTCAGGGCCTACTATCAGGTCATGGAGCTGCGGCAGCTCGAAGCGTTCGTGGCTGTGGCCGCCGAATTGCACTTCGGCCGCGCCGCCCAGCATCTGCACCTGAGCCAGCCGACCCTCAGCGAGCTGATCCAGCGCCTGGAACGGGAACTGGGCACCCCGTTGCTCACGCGCACGACCCGGCGGGTCGCGCTGACTGGCGCCGGTTCTGAACTGCTCGGCCGGGCCAAAGTCATCCTCGATGAACTAGCCGCCGCCAAGGCCGCAGTTCGCCGCATCGCGGCCGGAGACGCAGGCACGGTGCGGGTGGGCATCACCCCTCCGGTCGCCCCGGTCCTCGGCCCGCACCTACGCGACGCCCTCGCCGTCCAGGCCCCCGACGTCGTGCTCGACATGCAGCGGATGTGGCTTCCCAATCTGGAGACCGCGGTTGCTGACGGCACGATCGACGTCGCGATCACCTGCGGGCTCGTCCCCGACCCCGACGGCGTCGTCGGGGAAGTGTTCTGCGCCGAGCCGCTGCTGGTCGGTCTGCGACCGGACCACCGTCTGGCCGGCCAGACTACGGTGACGCTGGCCGACCTGGCCCACGACGTGCTCGGAACACCCAGCCAGACCCTGTTCCCCGCCTGGGCCCTGTGCCAGCAGCAGGCCCTGGCCGCCGTCCAGATCACCCCGCCCACCGTCACCCTCGATGCCACCGACCTCACCGCAACCGCGTGGACTGACCAGCCCGGGGCCGACTGGATCCTGCTGATCGCCTCACTCATCAGCCCGCACACCCCAGGCGTAGTCCGGCCGGTGACCCCCCAGCAACTCGTCCCGTTCGGGCTGCAGTGGAACCCAGAACAAGCGCAGACCGCCGCCGTCGCCCGGTTCGTCCGCCTGGCCCTGAGCATCGCGCCGCCGCCGGGGTGGCAAACCCAACCCGGCCACCTACGACACCGGGCGTTAGGACACCTAACGACGTTCACGGCGTTAGGCCTTGCTGCAAAGGCAAGCCAGGACTTGAAGGCCTGCCGATGACGGGCGGCAGTAAATCCTTGCCCGGTACCAGCATGCACAGCTGTGCATGCTGGTCCCGGGCAGGAAGCACACCCAGGCTCTTGGTGTACTCGATGGCGGGATGGCCTGCCGGTACCAAGCCTCCCATTTGCCGGCCTTATCTCTTGCGACTAGCAGGACCGCGTTCCGCCAGGAGCGAAGATATACGCCGGCGGATCTCGCTGTGCCAGGCGGAGCACAGGCGCAGTTCCTTCAACTCCAGGCTTGCCTAGCTCGTAGTATTAGCGGTCACTGCGGCGACACCCGCGACCCGCCGCATCCGGACCATCAAAGTGGCTGAAGGTACGACCTTGCCGGACAGGTAAGTCGACAAGCGAGACCGCGAGGTTCCTATCCGTTCTGCGAAGTCCTGCTTTGACAGTCTGGATCTGTCGACGAGGGCCCGCACCTCGGACGCCACGTCCGCTCGCTCTGATTCGGAGGCCAGCTGCCGAGCGCGAGCCACGACCCCCTCCAGCAGCTCGGTGGTGCCGTACGGACGAGACAGGCGCACGGCTTCGAGGACCTGATGGGCTACCGGGCCCCAGGGGTCGGCTTGAATCGCGGTCGCGAGCCTGCGCCAGGCTGGGAGGGTGCCCCGCTCAACTGCCGCGAGAATGCCTTCGAATGGCCAGGTCTCCACCGGGTCGTCCCCAGACGCGTCAATGTTGCGGAACTTTAGAGCGTTGGTCATGACACCATCTCTACAGCCAGCGAACGGCAGACTTCGATAACATTTTCCCATTTCGTCCAGCGTGCATCCAGGCCCTTGTACCGGCCAAGCTGGCCGATGGTACGAGCGTCCGCAGGCTTGGGGTCTGCCAGTTGCCGGGCGAGTTGGGTCGACACGCCCTCCGGCTCCGGACCGCGCTGGTCGGAGTAGTAGGCATCCAGGTACCGGAGTACATCCGCTGCATGGCCGATCCCGTACCGGTCAGAAAGAGCCGCCACGTCGAGATAGTCCCGGACTTGGTTACGCCTGACAATCAGGTAACCCTTGATCCGCAGCGTCTCATCTCGCGTCGGTACCCGGAGAATTTGTCCAGACGGTAGGTCCACTTCCGTGACCTCCAAAGCCTTGTTGCGGATGAGCTGGCGAACTCCGGATTCGATGTCGCCTAGTTCGCCGAGGATGATCTTGCCGGGGGTCACCCGGTTGGTCACCCATCCATCCGTTGCCTCAATCGCATCAAGGACCGCATCGAAGCGGTCGCTGAGATCCTGCAGTGTGTGGTCGTGGTCATACGACACGCGGTGATTGGCCCAGAGCGCGGCGGCAGAACCGCCGACTAGGACGGCGTCGGGAACGACCTCCTGGAGTCGTGCTGCTGACTCGAGCACGCGGAGCAGTTCGGGCCGGCCCAGCCCAGGAGCATCAGATTCCGTTCCAGGCATCCTAGGAACCCCTCTACGATAGAGACTTATTGTATCAGATGTGATACAACTTAATGATAGTGCTCGCGCGACCTCATCTACCTGCACTCATGGGCCGAGCGGCAGCGTACCTTGGCCAACGAGGTCGGCCAGAGCGCCAGAGCCGCCCTCAGCCAGCCGCAAGATAAGCCCAAGCGTTCTGGCAGGCGGAAGGCGCGGAACCGGCGGAAGGCATCATGAACGGTTCTCGGTACCCAGTAATATGCACGCTGAGCTGGTCTTTCGCTGGCGCGCCCGGCAGGATTCGAACCCGCGACCCGCTGCTGAGAAAGCAGCATCGGAGCGTCGCGAGACATCGCCTGGCGTCGCTCTGCGAGCCATTTGCCAGCAGTTACTGTCGCTGGCTGTCGGAGGGCGTCGCGCGAGGTCTGACTCCGTTGGCTCTCCGATTGGCTCCCTGAAATTTACTTGCTTTTGCTAACGATCGAACGATCGAAAGTAGCATCGATGATATGGCCTGCGACGTGCGAGGTGCGGCGTGCCAGCCCAGCAATCCATCCCCGTAACGCTGTGTCATTGGCTGCGCCGAATATCGCCTGTTGAGCCGATGTGCGTGAGTGGCCGTTCGCCTTCCGCGGGGAAGGTTTGCCCTTCCCGGAGAATCTGATTATCAGATAGAATAGGAGTGTGAAGACCATGACCGCGACTGAAGCATCCCGACACTTCTCGGATCTCCTAGATGCCGTCGAGCGCGGCGAGACGATCACCATCGTCCGCGGCAGCCATCCGGTCGCAGAGATAGGCCCGGCTCATCGACGTACCGGTGCCAGCCTCCGCGCCGCACTCGCCGATGTGCCTCGGCCAGACGACGCGTTCAGCCGGGACATAGCATCAGCCATCGCCCTGCTTGACTCGGAGGTGGGCGACCCGTGGGCCGACGCCTGATCCTCGACTCGAACATCCTGATCGCTTACGAACGCGGGACCATGGATCGCTCGTCGCTGGATGACGACGAGCTTGCCATAGCTGCGGTATCAGTCGCCGAGTACCGCGTCGGGATCGAACTGGCCGGTACGGCTAGCCGGGCGGCCGAGCGAGCCCGTGCGCTGGTAGCCATCACGTCTGCCGTTGACGTCCTTGACTACACGCAGGCGACAGCAGCCCATCACGGGCGCCTGCTCGCCCACGTCCGCCGGTCCGGATCCCCGCGCGGAGCACACGACCTGATCATCGCCGCTCACTCAGCGGAGACTGAGCGGATGATCCTCAGCCGCGACGCCAAAGCGCGCTTCGGCGACCTCCCGGGGGTAAGCGCGATTGACGCTTAGTACCGAAATTGGATCCTCGTCCCCCCGTGGGGGATACGGGCCGGCTCCAGGCAGCAGGAACAGCGATGATGGCATCGGCGGGCGGCCGTCCCTCGCGGCAGGCGATGGCGAGCGTAAGGAGCTTCCATCGTTCCGCCCGTATCCCACCCGCCGTCCGAGGACATGCCGGGCATAACCTGCCGTTACGACACCGCAGGTCAAAGCCCCAATTCAGACTTCGCCGTGCCCTTGGGCCTGAGGGGAGCTGGCCTTCGACGTTCACTCGGGCAGCGTGCCTTCCGCCTCATCGGGATTACCCCAGTGGATATCGGCGCCGTCTGGCTCGTCGTGGCGGCGGCGCATTTCGTCTGCTGCCCTCTGGTCGTGGTCGTTTACGAGACGAGCTACCTGGCTCGTCAGCATGAGCCGGACGTCGTCGCTGGGTGCAGGGTCAAGTGAGTCAAGGAAGGCGTCGAAGCGCTCGGCTGGGGCTGGCGGCTCGGCAGGCGCATCGAATGCACTGCCCGTATGGTTCGTGTGGTTGTCGTTGGCCGCGTGCGCGAGTCTGGTGAGCAGGTCGATGTTGGTGGCAACTTGCTCGAGGTTGTCTTCATGTTTCGCCAGCCACCACACGACGGCGCTCCCGGCGTCCTTGAGCACGTCCGTGCGCAGGTAGTGGCGCTTGCTCACCTGATATCGCCGCTGATACTCCCACAGTCCTTCTTCTTTACGCAGAGTGGCGAGCTCATCCAGTCGTTTCTGGTCCTCGGGCAGCAGCTGGAGGCGAACGGATTCTGCCATGACCTCGACCTGTCCTCCCGGGTTGGGCAGGAGCGCCCCGAGGGCCACGGAGAGATCGGAGGCTACCAGCGTGGCCTCGCCGGGATCCCGCTCCATCGTGATCTCGCGCGCACGACGGATGATCTCGTTGACGGCGATGTCGTCAGCCCCGTGGACCCCGGTGGTAGATGGCCGCCAGGTGGCGCTGGCCGCGAACCAGAAGTAGTAGTCAGCATAGGCAGTGGGCAGCCGGATGCCCGTGATGGGCTGCGTCTGGAGTTGAGCGGGCGGAGGCGGCGCTACCACCGCGACCGGGGCGGGTTCAACCGGCGGTGGCGGCGCCTGCGACCACCAGGCGACGACGGCCAGGACAGCGCCGCCGCCGACGACAGAGAGTATGAGCGCGTCTAGGGTCGGCAGGCGGGTGGCAACGGCTAGACAGGCAAAGACCAGGCAACCGGCGGCGAGGCCGGTCAACACAGCGTTGCGACGGTTAGGCATGCAGGCACCTTGCGTTCGTGGCAATAGGTCATCGGGGTCTTTGGGGGAGTTCGACCCCCTGAGCGGCGGAAATCTGATTAAGGACGAGATCAGCGATCACGTCGCGGAACGGGGCGCGGTGCGCGAGCCCGTACAGCTGCGGCAGAACGGTGGTGGCTGGTCGCCCGCCCTCGATGAGCACGTTCAGGAGCGGACGTCGGCTGGTGTCATCTTCGGCGGCGTAGCGGAGCCAGTCACTGGCACGGGAGGCCCCCTCAGTGTCCGGCAGCCGGGTGAAAGCGAGCGTCCAGCCTGCTGCCAGCAGACGGGTTAGGTCGCTTTGCGTAATCGGCGCCTGGATGGCCGGTTGTCGGGCGGTAAGGCGGGCGGGGTCAGCGACGTGGAGGAAAATGCGTGCGTCAATGGTCCGTGTCGTTTCAAACGGCCTGTCGGCAAGCCGCGCGAGTAGCAGGCGTAGCAGCGGTCCGTTGCTGTAGACGACGTCGGTTAGGGCATCCCATATGTCAGTCCGTTCGGGGTGCCGTCTGGCTAGGTGGTGCAGGCGAACCAGGGCCTCCCTTGGATGGGTCCCGGTCATTTGCTGACAGGCAACGACAAGGACCGTGGCGAGGCTGCCGGACGTGCCGTTCGCCGTGGACCAGTCGTAGATTTGCCGGCGGAAGGTCCGGCTGTCCGCCTCGTCTCCGAGGCCTACCCGGAGAACGGCGGCGGCGGCAAGTTCAGAAGCTGGATTTGACTGCTGTGCCGTCAGCTGCTCGACCAGGTCTGTCCAGTAGCGCCGGTATCGGATGCCGAGGCATTGGGCAGCGAATCCGCGAGCCATTTCCACCCGATCCTCGGGGCTGAGTTCGTTCGAACCCAGGGTGGTGCGGACCCAGTTGGCCAGGACGTCATGCAATTCCGGGAAGTGCCGCCAGAAGAACAGGCGGATAGCCGTTTCGTATCCGGGATTGGTGAAGCGGACATGGCGCGCGGCGTCGGTCTCAGCGCTGACCTCGCGCAGTCGTTCGCCCAGCGGAGGTCGGTTAAGCGCGGCGTCGAGTTCACCAGGCAGGCTAGCCATCAGTGCCGTCGCGGCGCCGTTGATAACGTCGGTATGCGCCCCGTGGAGCATGGCGACCGAGAGCAGCAGCGCGCGCTGCGACGCCAAGGTCAACTTAGTGAGCGCCTCGCTGACCGGTGTTTCGCGCGGAGATGTAGGCTGTTCGGCCGCGGCGATCCAGCGCTGGAGGGCACCTTTGTCGGCCTGGCCGACCCATTGAGATTGTTCCAACCTGAATTGGCTGGTCAGCAGGGCTGGTGTGAGCGGGTTGGGTGGTGCTCGGGCTGGTGAGAGCGGCTGGGCACAGGTCATGATCGTCTGTCAGCGGGTGGTGTGCTGGCGGGTGAGGACGAGCAGGGCGCGCAGCAAGGTGGTGGCCTTGCCGGGGTTCATGCGCAGGCGGGTGAGGATCCGCCAGTTCTTGCCGCGCCAGCCCCGGGCGCCGCCGCGGCGCTGACCGAGGCCCGGCTCCGTACGCTGCTGCGCAAGGCTGGCCGCAGCCGCGGCATCGATGCCGAAGCAGCCCGGCTCCGCGCGGCCTTCACCGCCCCGCAGATGCGCCAGCTGCCCCTCGTCGAAGAAGCCATGGCCCAGCAGTCCCTTGCGCTGCTCACCCAGCTCAACGCCGCCTGCACCGCGGCCGCCGACCTCGAGCAGGCCGTCACCAGGTCTTTTAACCAGCACCTGGACGCCGCGATCATCACCAGCTTCCCAGGGCTCGGCATCCTCACCGGCGCCCGGGTGCTCGCCGAGATCGGAGACGACCGATCCCGGTTCGCCGATGCTAAAGGACTCAAGGCCTACGCAGGCGCCGCCCCGATCACCCGCGCCAGCGGCAAAAGCACGAGCATCACCTTCCGCCGCGTCAAGAACAACCAGCTCAACGCCGCCGGCTACAGCTGGGCGTTCTCCGCCCTCACTGCCTCGCCCGGCGCCCGTGCCCACTACGACCGCCGCAAAGACACCAGCGACCGGCACGCCGCCGCCCAGCGCAACCTCTTCGGCCGCCTGCTCGGCTGCCTGCACCACTGCCTGATCACCGGCCAGCACTACGACGAAGACACCGCCTTCCCCAACCAGGCCAAGAAAATCCCCGCAGCAGCTTGACAACTAAACCCATCGGATGTCTCACCGCCCTCGCGGCCGCACCGCCATAACAACAAGACCGTCATCACAGCACCCGGCGGCACTCCCGCCGCGCACCCAGGCCCATCCGCTCAGCGCCAGCCTGCCCCTAACCACCCGAAACCCGCCGCACACCGCCATCAGGCAGCAGAACACCGTCAGACGAACGCCACAACGGGTACGGGCCGGAATGTCAGACCCAAACGTGAAAATAAGCCCCACTGAAACGTGAAGACCTCCTGGCGCGCCCGGCAGGATTCGAACCCGCGACCCGCTGCTTAGAAGGCAGCTGCTCTGTCCGGCTGAGCTACGGGCGCCCGGAGATAATTGTGCCCGCCGAATGTCACATGACGGATACACGAAGGTCGCAGTGTCGTCCCCCGACGCGTGCCGTCTTCACCTGGGGCAAGCCGCTGCGCGATACTTCTCAGCGGCCTGAGGCTACCTCAACCTGCCGTCATTACGTAAAGCGCGTCGAATCCGCCCGCTGTACCAGCGGGTCGGCGGCAGCTAAATCACGAAGCCAAGGACGAAGACGGCCCCGCGGTAGCAGACGAGCCAGGTCGCCCTCATGTCGTCGCCTTTCCCCGCGAACGTGGCCTGGGCGTTGCGCCACCATCCGGCGTATCGACCGCGGGCCGCGACAGGTCTACTCCGATCGTCCTAGACCTGTGGCCCAGGAGCACAATGGCCTGATGCCCCGTCC
>JALYVS010000132.1 GCA_030853115.1 Actinomycetota bacterium | reverse complement strand
GGCCGGGGAAGATCCTGCGGTCGCAGTCGCCCGGCATGGCCGAGCAGGAACTGCGGGGCTACCTGCTGACCCATTACGCGATCAGCGCCCTGGCCTGCACCGCCGCGACCGCGGCCGGCATCGACCCGGACCGGGTGAAATTCAAGCGGGCCGTCCGCATCATCCGCCGCCGGGTCGACGACCCGGCTTTTCCCCCCTAATGGGAACTAGCGGGCCTCCTGTGACAGGTGTTGTTCCTGATGCGGGAGACTTGCGACTGGTAGCAGCGGGCAGGTGAGCACTCCTTTGCCCCCCGGGCTCTGAGCCCTGAGGTCAGACCGTGCCCCTGCCTGCTTACCGGGGAGGATGGACTGCTGATGGGGTGGCGTGCCCGGCACCGGCCGTGAGCACTGATCCATTAGGGCGCTGGCGGTTCTCCCTGATGCTGCCGGACATGACGGAGAGTACGGGAAGGACGAAAGTTGCTGTTCATCGGCGATGACTGGGCCGAGGGTCATCATGACGTGGTCGTGCAGGACGAGGCGGGCAAGATGCTGGCCCGGCGGCGGCTGCCGGAGGGCGTGGACGGGCTCTCCCGGTTCCACGAGCTGGTCGCGGCCAGTTGCGGGGAAGACGCCGAGCCGGACCCGGCGCGGGTCGTGGTCGTGATCGAGACCGATCGGGGGCCGTGGGTGAAAGCGCTGGCCGCGGCGGCCTACCGGGTCTACGCGGTCAACCCCAAGCAGGCTGCCCGGCACAAGGAGGCGATCGCGGTCTCGGGGAAGAAGGACGACTTCTTCGACGCGGCCGCCCTGGCGGACATGGGCCGGACCCGGCGGCACCAGATCCGCGAGATCGCGGCCGGCAGCAACACCGCCGAGGCCGTCAGGATCGCGGCCCGCGCGCACCAGAAGCTGATCTGGGAGCGCACCAGGCACGTGCTGCGGATGCGGTCCGCGCTCCGGGACTACTTCCCCGCCGCGCTCGAGGCCTACGCCGGCCTGACCCTGGCAGGCCCGGACACCCTGGAACTGCTGGGGAAGGCCCCCGACCCGGCATCAGCGGCCAGGCTGACCGTCACGCAGGTCACCGCGGCGCTCAAACGGGCCGGGCGGCGCGGCGACCTGCCGCAGCGGGCACGGGACATCCAGGCCGCGCTGCGCGCCCCGCACCTGGCCCAGCCTGACGCCATCACCGAGGCGTACGCAGCGTCGGTGCGGGCCCAGGCAGCGGTGATCACGGCCCTCAACGAGCAGGCCAGGATCATGGAAGCCAAGGTGAGAGAGCTTTTTCGCCGTCACCCTGACGCCGGGGTCTACCTGTCCCAGCCCGGCATCGGGGACATCACCGGAGCGAGGATCCTCGGCGAGTTCGGCGACGACCCCGGCCGCTACGCCACGGCCAAGGCCAGAAAGAACTACGCCGGCACCTCCCCGCTGACCATCCAGTCCGGCAAGAGGAAGACCGTGCACGCCCGCTACATCCGCAACGGGCACCTCATCGACGCCCTGCACGCCCAGGCCCTGTCCTCGCTCACCGCATCCCCCGGAGCCCGCGCCTTCTACGACGAGCTCCGGGCACGCGACGTCGGCCATGACGACGCGATGCGCCGCGTCGCCGGACGGCTCACCGGCATCCTCCACGGATGCGTGAAAACCGGCAGCGAATACGACGAGGCCACCGCCTGGTCCCACCGCAGCGAACCAGCGCAAGCCGCATGAGCCGCTAACCGCAGCACCCGCCGCCAGCCGCCCGGACAGCAA
This sequence comes from Actinomycetota bacterium, assembly GCA_030853115.1. Taxonomy (GTDB): domain Bacteria; phylum Actinomycetota; class Actinomycetes; order Streptosporangiales; family Streptosporangiaceae; genus Palsa-504. Next base: position 11,572 of record JALYVS010000132.1, on the reverse strand, counting down.
AGAACGAGCCGGACGGCCGAACCGGCGTGCCGCAAAACGACCCTGCCACCCCGCGGCCGGAACAACCCCGATTTGACAACTTAAGCCCTGGGGTGTCTGACCAGCAGGAACGTGCCCTCGAACGCGCTATCGCCGAGATCACCGGCCCGGGGCACCTCAACACGCGCCGCGAGCGCACCTACCCCCGCGCGGTCAAGCGGGCCCGGCACAACTCCTACCCGGTCAGGAAACCCGGCCAGCACGGCACCAGGCACGAGACCCCGGCCACCATCAAACTCGCCAACCCCGTCCCGACCAGGGAAAAGACCGACATCGCCGCATGAAGAAAATAAGCTAAGCGACATTGACCCGTGACCAGACGCCGTAGCCGGGGGAGTTGAGGAGACGTGGACATAATCACCCACGGCTTGAGGCTGACAGCCTGACGCTGGAATAGCTATGCTGGCCGATGCGTATTCCCCTGCGGGCACAGGGGCAGGGACTGCCGCACTCGAGGTCGATGCCACTGACGCAGCCGCCGCTGACATCGGCGGCGTTCCCAAGAGTGCCACACCGGCCACACTGACCGCTATCGTGATCGTGCGGACGAAAGTCGGCCGGAACGATATCTTCACCATCTCCATGTCCTTTCCTTCCCTGCGGGAAGTGCTAGCCGGAGCCACTCGGAACGACCCCTAGTGTCGCGTGTTGTAAGTTGTTTTGCGGTGTGATTGGCGGGACAATGGAGCATGTCCTTTGCTCCTGCCCTGGTGCTGCGCGACGGTGACCGGAAGAAGCTCGGCGACCTGGCGCGGCTGCCGAGCGTCCCGTCCGGGCTGGCAAAGCGGGCGCGGATGATCCTGCTGGCCGCGGACGGGATCCCGAACGCGGAGATCGCCCGGCTGACCGGGGTGTCGCGGCCGACGGTCATCGGCTGGCGCGACCGCTACGAGTCCGGCGGCATCCCGGCGCTGGAAGACGAGCCGCGGAGCGGCCGGCCGGCGGAGGTCGACGAGATCGGGGTCGTCGCCGCGACCCTGGCGAACAGCGGGCGCCCGCCGCAGCGGCTGGGGATCACGCACTGGTCGTCCCGGTTCCTGGCCGCCGAGCTGGGCACCTCCTTCGCGACCGTCGCCCGCATCTGGCGCAAGTGGAACATCCAGCCGCACCGCCTGGAAACCTTTAAGTTCAGCACCGACCCGCAGCTCGAAGCCAAGATCCGCGACGTCGTCGGCCTCTACCTCGCCCCGCCGGACAACGCGGTCGTGGTCAGCGTGGACGAGAAGTCGCAGATCCAGGCCCTGGACCGCACCGCCCCGATGCTCCCGCTGCGCCCGGGCCTGGCCGAGCGCCGCACCCATGACTACAAGCGCAACGGCACGACCACCCTGTTCGCCGCTCTCGAAGTGGCGACCGGGAAGATCACCGCGGACGCCTGCTACCCGCGGCACCGCCACCAGGAGTTCCTCCGGTTCCTGAAGAAGGTCGCCGCCGCCCACCCGGACGTGAACCTGCACGTCGTGCTGGACAACTACGGCACCCACAAGCACGCCGAGGTCCGCCGCTGGCTCGCGGACAACCCGCGGGTCACCCTGCACTTCACCCCGACCAGCTGCTCCTGGCTCAACATGGTCGAGATCTTCTTCGGCATCATCACCCGCCAGGCCATCCGCCGCGGCACCTTCCGCAACGTCAGGGACCTCACCGCCGCGATCGGCCGGTTCATCGACGCCTATAACAAGCGCTGCCAGCCATTCGCCTGGAGCAAAGACGCCGACTCGCTCATCGCCAAAATCAAACCGTCAATGCGCTAGGGCCACCCGGCACTAGAGACGGGCCGGGCCGGCGCGCAGGTCGTGGCCCGTGAAGTCGAACATGCTGACGCCTTCCTCTACGGGAGCGGGAGCGCCGGTGAAGCGGTGCGCGCCGCAGCACTGGCCGTGCTGCGGGTCGGACACCCAGAGCCGCTCGAAGCCACGTTCCTCGAACCAGGCACAGACCTGGGGCACCAAATCCGGGGCACCGCGCGCCCGCCGGCCGCGGGTCCATACGACCGCCCCGCCAGTGGCGCACAGCTGCGTGCAAAAGCCGATCGTCCGCTCGATGTCCGCGTCGGTCATGTTGCCGAACACGCCGCAGACGAGCACAAGGTACGCCGGGACCATGGTCGCGTACTGGCTGGTCAGCGAGGCGTCGCCGGTAACGATCTCAAGGTTGCCGAGCCCCGCTTCGGCGGCCAGGCGGCAGGCCACCGTGGTGTTGCGCGGGTCCAGTTCCACCAGCCGGGCGGACACGTCGCTACCGCGCGGATGACCGGAAAGGACGCCGATGAGGTCGCGGCCCTGACCTGCGCACAGGCTTATCGCACGGAGCGGGCCGGGTGGGGCCTCGTCCAGAGCGGCGCGAATCCGGTCCTGCACCCAGCCGAGCCGCCGGGACAGGCCGCTTTCCGGATCGTCGTAAGGGGCATGCCAGTCATACCAGTCCCGTTCGGCCACGCAAGACATGGTAAGTGCATCGCATCGCCAAATCAGACCGTCAAGAAATTAGTGCCACGCGACACTAGATAACACGCCAGAAAGTCGATGCGTGTCAATAGGCTTTTGAGCCTATGCATCCCGGTAACTCGTCAGTCTGGTGTTCCGGCTAATCAGGCCCAGGCGGTCGGCCTGCCGTTCGGGCAAGGACCCGCCGGAACGGTGCCCTACCGCCGTCGATCAAGTATTAGCTCTCCGACGAGGAGCGGGCGTGGCTCGCGCGGGTGGTGGCCCAGCCCCGGCCCGCTGACCCGCAGGCAGCGTGACGCGCTGGGCAGGCTGCCGCGTCCGCCAGCGGCGCGGCCGAGCCGCAGGTACTGCGCAAGGCTAACTAAGGCAGCCTGGCGCTGGTACTCACGGCGCCGACGCTGACACTGATCATTTCCGCAATCGCCATGACGGCCTCCAGAACTCGCCCTGCTGGACGAGTAGCCGGCCAGACCATGTCTCACGTTTCAGGATGATCGCGTTACCTGGTCGTGATGCTAATCGTTGTTTTTGAGCTGAATGGTGCCGGGAACCCTTCCTGAGGCCGGCGCGCCAGAGCTCGGGCACAACGAGTAGGAGCGGCTATGCCTGACCTGAACGACGATCCCCTGGCCCGAGACCCCAAGGCAAGCCAGGTCACCGCCGGACGCACCGAGCGCCAGCAGGCCATCGCCGCCTTGATCACAGAAACGATCATCAAGAACGGTATCGACTACGGGGCCGGCGACAGCGACGTGGTCGCCGTCCACGCCGAGACCATCGACTACCGCGTCATCACGCTCCACGAGCAAGGACTAGCCATCACCCGAAAGCGCTGACCCGGCTCACGGCAATCGCGTGTATCTGATGACAGCAGTCATACCCAGGCCAGCGCGGGACCGGCCGCTACTTTGCGGCTCGCCGTAGCTTCGGGAGTCCTGGGCCCAGTACGCCCGCAGCCGGTTCATCCAGGCCGAGGCCTTCCTGACCTGGACCGCCGATCTCGGCGTCCGGCCATCGGCCCTCACCCAGGCGCATATCGACGCCTATTACGCCGGCCGCGCCACCCACCAGCGCGAGGGTGTCCGCGCTTTCCTGGTCTGGGCCGCCGGGCACGGCCACATCCCCGGCCACCTGGACATCCCCCGCCAGCAGCCCTACACCGGGCAGGTCATCACCCAGCAGCGCCGGCTCGACCTGCTGCGCCGCTTCGCCACCGACACGGCCATCCCGGTCCGGCCCCGCGCCGCCGCCTGCCTGATGCTGCTCTACGCTCAGCCGCTCAGCCGCATCCTGCGGCTCACCGTCGGCGACCTGTCCCGCGACGACGACGGCCAGACCTGGCTGCGGCTCGGCGACCCGCCCAGCCCGGTCCCGGCGCCGTTCGGCACGCTGCTGCACCAGCTCGCCGCCACCCGCCACGACCACGTCCCCGCCAACCACGACAGCGGCTGGCTGTTCCCCGGCCGCCACGCCGGCCAGCCTGCCGCCTACCGCGGAATAGCGGCCCAGCTCCGCGCGCACGGCCGGCCGCTGCGCACCGCCCGGATCTCAGCGCTGCGCCAGCTCCTCCTGGCCGTTCCCGCTCCCGTCGTCGCCGACGCTCTCGGCTTTCACCACACCACTGCCACCCGCCAGCACGTCAAGGCAGCCGGGCCGTGGAGCCGGTACGCCGGCGGCGACCGCGAACCCTGATCACACCGGGTGCCGCGCCTTACCGGCCGGGCAAGTGCGGGCCGACCCAGGCCGGCAAGTAAACAGGCTCTAGCTGATTCGTCAGGGCTAGACACCGAGCGGGTAGCGGATTCCGAGCAGGCCGCCCGCCGCGGTGCGCAGCTCGCCGTTGTCCCACAGGAAGGGCTGCCGCCTGCCGTTGACCGTGATGCCGTAGGCATGCGGGCAGGCGCCGAGCGTGACGACCACGGATGGTCCTCTGACCGCGTGTGGCGTGAACCGGAGCGTATACACGATGGCCACCGGAGCGCAGCTCATTCCGTCCACCACGGACGGGGGCGCTGGGACCCCCCTGTTGATGATGGCCGTCAGGCGGGCGATGTCCGCCTGGGCGGTGAACGTCCGCGTCCGCACGCGGGACTGCCACGGCTGGGCGGAGATCGTGACCGACCGGAAGGCGGCCGGGTCTAGATGCTCGGCCGGCGTCCGGGCTGGCAGCCAGGCGGCCTCGGCTCTGACATCGATCAGGATCGTGCCGCGGGAGAGTTGCACCAGCGTGACGGCGAAAGTGGCAACGTCCAGACCGGGTGCGGGAGCCTGCAGTATCGAGCCGGCCGTCGCGCCGGGGGTCAGGCCGCCGGTGTCGCGCAGCGGCGTGCGAGCCAGCAGGCCGGTCCACTCAGAGGCCGGCTTGGCCGGTGCCTCGAGGGTTTCCGTGACGCGCACCCAGCCGGGCTGCAACGGGGCCTGCGGCTGGTTCAGCGGCCACGGCAGCTTCGCGAGGTGAACGGTCCTGGTACCCGGCGGCGGGCTGAGCTCGCGGACGAGCCGCCAGGCGAGCGCGAGCGCCCGGGTGCGGATCGAGACGGCCGGTGCCGCGACGATGTGCGCGCGGACCGGGGCGGTTGCGGGTTTCGCCAGTACCGTACCGCAGCCCGCGAGCAGCACGGCCGCCGCGGCGGCAAGCCATATCCGCATCGGTGACTCCTTCCTACCGTTCTACTGGATTGGACGCGTAGATGCCGGACCGGGTTCCGTCCGCGAGCAGGTCGGCAACCTCGTCGGCGGACCTGGCGTGTTCGTCGCCACCGCGATCGGCATCACCGTATCCCCGCGGCCATTGGACACATACACAATCCGCGCCAATCCGGCACCTCATCTCCTGACCGGGAGCCCCAACCACTTCCGATTGTGCAGCCTTCCTGGGCTGGCCGGTCAAGGGGCGCTCCGGTCGCGTCGGTACGCGATCGCGCACGCGGACGACGCGGAGGCACGTTTCCGAGCCAGTCCAGAGCCCGGTGATCGGCGGGTGGCAGCCACACCCAGTAACCGCCCCATGAAATGCATCCCTGAATACGCTCCGGATAAATACGGGCGTTCACCAGTTAACCGTCGCACCCTGCCCACACCATTTACTACGCAGCCAGGCCAGGGCTTGCTCAGGCTCGATTCAGTACGTGGGCAGATCTCCATGCGCCGGGCGGATCTCCGCGCGCCAGGCCACCATCGCCGCACATCGGACGCGGAGTCCCATCTGGACACCAGCTAAACCTTCAGCCGACTGGCTGCTCGTCGCCGACCCGGGTGCGGCCGATGCCGGCGAGTTGGTAGCAGGCCACCGCGCCGACCGCGCTGACGCCCATCCCGATCGCCATGGCGGCGGCCGACGCGCCAGCGACAGACACGATCGGGCCGGCCACGGCGCCCATCAGGAACTGAGTGCCGCCGAGCACGGCCGATCCCGCCCCGGCCGCCTCCGCGTGCTTGAGCAAGGCAAGCCCGGTCGCGGAGGGAAGGATCAGGCCGATGCTGCCGACGGCCAAAAGCAGCGGAGGCAGAACGCTCCAGACCGGCCACCGTCCCAGGACCGCCGCGCACAGCAGAACCGAACCCAGCAGGGCCAGCATGAGCCCGAGGCCGAGCAGGAACGCAGGCGCGCGGCGCCTGAGCAGCCGTACGCAAATCCAGCCGGCGATGACGATGCCGACCGAGTTGGCCGCGAACACCGCGGAGAATGCGCTCGCATCAAAACCGAACTGCTGCTGCAGCACGAAAGAGCTCAGCGAGATGTAGATGAACAGCATCGCGCTGGAGCAGGCGAACACGGCGATCGAGCCGACGAAGAGCCGGTCACGCCTCAGCTCATCGAAGGCCGTGATCGTCGAGCGGATCCCGCCGCGCCGCCGTCGCTCCTGCGGCCAGGACTCCGGCAGCGCGACCGCGGTCCCGGCCAGCAGGACCACCCCGATAACGGCGAGAGTGACGAACAGGCCGCGCCACGGGATGACGTAGAGCAGCAAGCCGCCCATGATGGGCGCGACGACCGGCGCGACGTTGCTGAGCAGCGACACCCGCGCGAACGCCCGCGTGAGCTCGGCCGCGTCGTACAGGTCACGGATAACCGCTCTGGCCAGCACGAGGCCGGCTGCGCCGCCGGCCCCCTGCACGAACCGCAGCGCGATGAGCACCTCCGCGTTCGGGGCGGCGGCGCACAGCAGCGAGGCCAGGGTCCACCCGGCCACGCCCGCCAGCAGCGGCCAGCGCCGGCCGAACCGGTCGCCCAGCGGACCGAAGGCCAGCTGGCCGATGGCCAGGCCCATCAGGCAGGCGGAGATGGTCAGCTGCGTCAGGCCGTCGGTCGCGTCCAGGGACCGGGCCACCCGAGGCAGGGCGGGCAGGTAAAGATCCAGCGACAGCGGCCCGAACGACGACAATCCGCCGAGTACGGCGAACCGGGCGAGCCGCCGGACCGTGCTCATCCGGGCAGCGGCCCGGGCCTGGGCCTCAGTCGAAGGACGGTTTACGGTCACGGCTCCGCTTGAGCTCGAAGAAGCCGTCCGCCTTGATCACCAGCACCAGCCCGTCCCACAGCTCCCCGGCGGCTTCACCGCGGGGCGCGGGGGTGATAACGGGGCCGAACACCGCCTTGCCGCGGACGCGGACGACCGGGGTTCCCACATCCAGGCCCACATCATCGAACGCCTCGTGGTGCGAGTCCTTGATCAGCTGATCGAAATCCGTGCTCTGGGCCGCGCTGGCCAGCGACGCGGGCAGCCCCACCTCCGCCAGGGCCTCGGGCAGCACCTCCGGGTCCTCCCGGCGGCCCTGGTTGTGCAGCCGCGTGCCGATGGCGGTGTACAGCGGCCCAAGGATGGCGGGACCGCTGTGCTGGGCGGCCGCGGCGCAGACCCGGACCGGTCCCCAGGCCCGGCCCATCCGTTCCAGGTATTCCTCGGTCAGGTCCTGGGAATCGTGCTGGACCAGGTTCAGGTAGGCGAGCGACATGATCCGCCAGTCGGTGCGGACCGGCCTGACCTGCTCGACCTCAAGCATCCAGCGGGAGGTGATCCAGGCCCAGGGGCACAGCGGATCGAACCAGAACTGCACGTCCTCCTGCACCGGTGCTCCAGTCACGCCTGCGGGAACCCTGCCCCGCACCGGGGTATTCCCGCCTCAGGGCAGCAGCGCCGTGACCTCGTGCGCCGCGAATCTGACGAAGCGCTCAAGGTCAACGTCGCTGCCGATGGCGTTGACCGCGACGTGGGTCGCGCCGGCGAGGGCGTAATCCCCGACCATGGCCGCGATGACCGCCGCCGGGCTGTCGGCCGGCACGCTGATAAAGACGACGACCTGAGCGGGGCCAGTGGCTGTCCGGTCGCGATGGAAGTGGCCGAGCGCAGCCCGGACGTCGTCGGGGCTGAGCCCGCCGGGCAGGATCAGCCCGTCGGCGAGCTGGCCGGCCAGCCCGACGGTCCGGGGGCCGATCCCGCCAACCAGCAGCGCAGGCACGACGGCCGGCGGCCAGTCCAGGGTGACGCCGTCGAGGTGGACGTAACGGCCGTGGGTCGTCACCGTGTCCCCGTGCAGCAGGGCCGACAAGGCCTGGGTGTATTCGTGCAGCAGCGTCAGGGGTGACTCGACCTTGCCGCCGACCTGGCTCATCCAGTCGAGTACGCCGTGGCCGACGCCGGCGGTCAGGCGTCCAGGGAACATCCGGCCCAGCGTGGCGATCTCCATGGCGGTCAGGGCGACGTTACGCAGCGGGACCGGCAGCAGCCCGATCCCGACCCGGACCCGGCTGGTCGCGGCCAGTATCGCGGTGGCCGTGGCGATCCCGCTCTCGGAGAAACAGTCCTCCCAGACCCATAGCTCGGGCAGACCGGCGGCCTCGGCGGCAGCCGCGACCGGGCCGAGCCGCTCCGGCGGCTGGGTGGGCGGGAAGATGACGGCCAGCGTGGCCACAAGCGCTCCTAAAGTGGGTTCAGGCCAGCTACAGCATCAGCCTGGCGGAATCTTAACCAGAACTGAACTTCTTCAGCTACGGGTCCTTAGTAAGTGTTCAGGCATAGTTCTTATCAGAGTTCAAGTTTCTGGCGCGGCTAGCCTCCCTGCGGCTACCGCGTAGGTGACATGAGAGGGTCCGCGTTGATGAGGCTTCCTGCAGCCTCATAGACGCGGACCCTTATGTCTTTCGGAGCTAGATGCAGGCGGTGCCGGGTATCCCGGGCAAGAACCGCCGCGACGTCACACCGCGTGGGCGTCGCCGTGCGTCGCCTCGCGCATGATGGCTAGCACAGACTCCTGCTCAGGCGTGGTGCCCCGGCTGGCGGCGGGGGATATCCCGTCGGTATGAGCGATGAGCGGGATGTCCGGTCCGCCGTCCGCGGACACCCTGGCCATGGCCCACCGGGAGAACAGCCGCCCGGGCACCGTCTGCTCGGCCAGGATCGAAATGTGCTCATGCCGCGAATCGCGCTCGATGGTGGCGAACAAGGAGCGGACCGTTTCCTCGTCACCTTCCAGCGTCTGCGCGAACCAGTCACCCGAGATCAGCAGGGCACCGGTGACGTTCCGCTTCTTATTGTTGGAGCGGGCCTCGCTGAACAGGTCGCCGAGGGCGGTCTTCCGGCGGGCCGGCACGATCCGGTTCCGGCTGCGGTAGATCAGCCTGAAGACTTCCCCGTCGGTCGCTGAATCCATAGCCGCCACTTTCCGCGATCGGCACCGCCGGGGCTGTCTCAGTTTGTGACAGCGCAGACCTGCCGGTTAAGCGCACCACAACCACCACTGGTCCCCGTTACCGGCATGAAGTGACTGCTTGTGACGCAGGCGTGTTTCCCGAGATCGCCGATGATACGGCTGATCCGTTCTCCCACGCGTCAGGTCTCGCCCTGTTCGAGGCTGCGGCGCGCCGCCTGGCGTCCGCGGGCGTTCGCTGTCCTGAGCTTCTGTTCACGGACCGGTCTCGGGCTTTGTATCCGGACGATTGCGCTCGCTTACGGCTGCAGGTCCGTGGCGGCCCGGAACGACCCGTCCATGTGGAACGGTGTCGACTCGTGCCGGTGCGCGATCCGCCATGCCCCCTCGACGTCGCGTACCCCGAACGTCGAGCGGAACCAGAACGAGAACGACTGGGGTGCCCCGGCGGGTGTTGCTATCATGCGGGTCAGCGTGTGCGCGTAACCGACCGAACCGTCGGCGGTCACCTCGACGTCGCGGTAGCTCAAGCCGACCGGTCCGTCGAACGTGGCGAACCACGCCTGGAGTCCCTCGACCGTGCCGTACGGGGTATCCGGGCCTTGTTGCAGGGGCGGGGCGAGGGTGTAAGTGACCGCGCCGGGCAGGTAGAGGCCCAGCACGCGCTCGGCGTCGCGGGCCGCGTGCGCGGCGGCGTGTTCGTCCAGGAGGGCGCGGATGTCGGCCTCAGTGCCAGCATGGTGAGTCATGATCGTTACCTCCGGTGTGGCGCCTCATCAGCGGGCGCGTACACCGATGTGTCGAAGCTGAGGGGCCGGTTTCGACACCGGGGTACACGACAGTTCCGCCACGCTGGGAGGCCACGGTGAGATACCTGATCTTGATCCACAGCAACGCGCATTTCCAGAAGCGCTGGGACGCGCTCAGCGACGCCGAACGCGAGAATTTCGGTCGCGGGCACTTCGCGCTGACCGACGAGCTGACGGCATCCGGCGAACTGGTCGTCTCCGAGGGCCTGACGGACCCGTCGCTGGCGAAGTGGGTAAGCACACGGGACGGGCAGACCGTCAGCAGTGACGGTCCCTTTGCCGAGGTGAAGGAGCACCTGGCCGGCTTCTATCTGGTCGACGTCGCCAGCGAAGAGCGGGCCGTCGAGGTCGCGGCCCGGGTACCCGATGCGGTATGGGGCGTGGTCGAGGTGCGGCCCGTCCTGGACATGAGCGGGTGGGACATCTGAGCGAGCTCGACCAGCCGACCGAGCTCCGGCTGCGCGAGCTAGCGGCGCAGGCGCTCGGCATCTTGGTGCGCCGCCACGGCGGCTTCGACGTCTGCGAGGACGCCGTCCAGGAGGCGCTGATCGCCGCGGCCAGGACCTGGCCCCGCGAGGGCCGGCCCGACAACCCGCTCGGCTGGCTCATCACCGTCGCCTCGCGCCGCCTGGTCGAGATCTGGCGCAGCGAGGCGGCCCGTCGCGGCCGGGAGGAGCGCTACGCGCTGGCACAGCAGCATGACCCAGTTGCCGTACCCGAGATCGACGACACGCTGACCCTGCTCGTCATGTGCTGCCACCCTGCTTTGACTCGACCTGCTCAGGTGGCGCTGACACTGCGTGCTGTCGGCGGGCTGACGACGGCCGAGGTCGCGCGGGCCCTGCTCATCCCGGAAGCCACGGCCGCGCAGCGCGTCAGCCGGGCCAAGGCGCGGATCAAGGCGGCCGGCGCCCAGTTCCGGGAACCGCGCGAGGATGAGCGCGCCGACCGGCTGGCCGCCGTGCTTGACGTGCTGTACCTCATCTTCAACGAGGGCTATACCGCCAGCTCCGGGCCGTCGCTGCACCGAGTCGAGCTCTCCGCCGAGGCGATCCGGCTGACCCGTCAGCTGCACACCCGGCTGCCGCACGAGGGCGAGGTGACCGGCCTGCTCGCGCTGATGCTGCTCACCGACGCCCGGCGCCCGGCCCGCACCGACGCTGATCACCGGCTCGTCCCGCTGGTCGAGCAGGACCGCAGCCGCTGGAATCGTGCCGCGATCAACGAGGGTGTCGCGCTGCTGACCGGCGCCCTGGCCGGCGCTCCGCCGGGTCCGTTCCAGCTGCAGGCCGCCATCTCCGCTGTCCACGATGAGGCAGCGACGGCCGCAGACACGAACTGGCCGCAGATCCTGGGCCTGTACGACGTACACGTATTGCTGGCACCCGGTCCCATGGTCACCCTCAACCGGATCGTCGCCGTCGCGATGGTACGCGGCATCGAGGTGGCCCTGGCCCAGCTGGACGAGGCCGCCTGCGCTCCGCCGCTCGCCGGCCACTATCGGGTCGACGCCGTGCGGGCGCACCTCCTAGACCAGATCGGCGAGGCGCAGGGCGCGTACGAGCATTACCTAAAAGCCGCACAACGCACCCGCAGCCTGCCCGAACAGCGCTACCTACGTGCCTGCGC
>JALYVS010000565.1 GCA_030853115.1 Actinomycetota bacterium | reverse complement strand
CGCCCCGGCCACGCCGAGCGCCACCGCGCCAGGGACGCCGATGGCGGCGACGCTTACCGTAGCCGCGTGCCAGAGGCGGTAGGCGTGGGTGAAGTCATGCCTGGTGTCGAGCAGGATGGTGTGCGCTAGGGCGCCCAGGACCCCGAAGGGCACGGCCCAGGCGGCCACGTCGAGGATGACGCCGGGCTGACCGCCCGCGCGCCGGTAGCGGCGGCTGGCCACGATGACGGCCACGATGATCCCGGCGATGACGCACAACGCGTACGCCCGCAGCGATAGCGGCCCTAGCCGCCAGGCCGCGTGGCCTGGGCTCGGGATCGACGCGAGCGGCATCTAGGCAGATGCTGCCCGGCGGACTCCGGCACACAGCTCGGTCGAGAGATCCCTGACCCCGGCAATTCCCTGCGACCCGAGTCGGCGGACGAAGGCTGTGCCCACGATCACTCCGTCGGCGAAGGTCGCGACCTGGGCCGCCTGAGCGCCGTTACTTACCCCCAGACCGACCGCGACCGGCAGGTCGGTATGCTCGCGTATCCGCTCGACCAGGACACTAGCGTCGTCGCTGACCGCATCCCTGGCACCGGTGATTCCCATCAGCGCGGCCGAGTAGACGAAGCCGCGACAGGCCGCGGCGACCTTGGCCACGCGCTCGTCGGTGGAACTCGGCGCGGCCAGGAACACCCGATCCAGGCCGTATTCGTCCGAGGCGTCCAGCCACGAGCCTGCTTCTTCCACGGTCAGGTCGGGAGTGATCAGGCCAGAACCGCCCGCCGCGGCCAGGTCACGGGCGAAGGCACGCACCCCGTAATGGTCCACCGGATTCCAGTAGGTCATGACCAGGACGGGGTTCCCGCCGGCCGCGACCGCCTCGACCGTACGGAACACGTCGGCAACCCGGGTCCCGGCCGTGAGCGCCTGGTGCACCGCCTCGGCGATGACCGGGCCGTCGATCAGCGGGTCGGAGTACGGCAGGCCGAGCTCGAAGATGTCGACCCCGGCCTCGGCCATGACCCGGGCCGCCTCGATAGTCCCGTCGACGGTCGGGAAGCCGACGGGAAGATAGCCGACGAGCGCGGCCCGGTTGTCCGTGGCGGCCTTGCCGAAGGCCACCGTGACGGCGCTGGTGTCCCTGCGCGCGTCAGTGCTATTCATGCCGGTCACACCCCGAACCACTTCGAGGCGGTATCGACGTCCTTGTCGCCCCGGCCGGAGAGGTTGACCACGATGAGACCGCCGGGGCCGAGCTCGCGGCCGACCTCAAGCGCGCCGGCCAGCGCGTGCGCCGACTCGATGGCCGGGATGATGCCCTCGGTGCGGCACAGCACGGAGAACGCGTTCATGGCTTCGGCGTCGGTGACGGCACGGTATTCGGCCCGCCCGGTTTCCATCAGCCAGACATGCTCGGGGCCGACGCCCGGGTAGTCCAGGCCTGCCGAGATGGAGTGGGTGCTCCTGGTCTGGCCTTCGTCGTCTTGCAGCACGAAGGTGCGCATGCCGTGCAGCACACCCTGGGACCCGGCGGTGAGGGTCGCGGCGTGCCGGTCGGTGTCCACGCCGTCCCCGCCCGCCTCGCAGCCGATCAGGCGAACCTGGGTGTCCGGGATGAAAGCATGGAAGATGCCGATGGCGTTGGAGCCGCCTCCGACGCAGGCGATCACCGCGTCCGGCAGCCGCCCGGTGGCCTCGCACACCTGCTCGCGCGCCTCCAGGCCGATCACTCGCTGGAAGTCCCTGACCATCATCGGGAACGGGTGCGGGCCGCCGACCGAGCCGATGCAGTAGTGGGTGGTGGCGACCGAGCTCACCCAGTCGCGGAACGCCTCGTTCATCGCGTCCTTGAGCGTCCGGGTGCCCGTCGTGACCGGTATGACCTCGGCGCCGAGCATGCGCATCCGGGACGCGTTCAGCGCCTGCCTGCGGGTATCTTCTTCGCCCATATAGACGGCGCATTCCAGGCCGAGCAGCGCGCACGCGGTCGCCGTGGCCACGCCGTGCTGGCCGGCCCCGGTCTCCGCGATGACCCGCGTCTTGCCCATCCGCTTGGCCAGCAGCACCTGGCCGAGCACGTTATTGATCTTGTGCGAACCGGTGTGGGTGAGGTCCTCGCGCTTGAGCAGCACCGTGCAGCCGCCGGCCTGCTGGCCGAACCGCTTCGCCCGGGTGAGCAGCGTCGGCCGGGCGGCATAGCCGCGGAGCAGGCCGTCGAGCTCAGCGCGGAAAGCCTGGTCCCGGCGGGCCTGGTCGTAGGCCACGGTCAGGCTGTCCAGGGCCGTCATCAGCGCTTCGGGGGCGAACCGTCCGCCGTAGGCCACGCCAGGGACGGCCGGGGTCAGGGGAGCCTCCCCCGGCTGCGCGTTTCCCACCGCCTCGACGGCTCCGACGACGAAGTGCCCGGAGCTATCGGGGACGGGGGCGATATCGGGCTCGGCTGGCCCGGCGTGCCTAGTAGCGGTCTCAGTCATTCCTTCTCACCTCGCAGGGCGGGGTGTGAGCCCGCGGTCACCAGGTCGGCGACGGCACAGCGCGGGTCTTTCTCAGTGACCAGGCTCTCGCCGACCAGGACGGCGTCGGCGCCCGATGCGGCATAGGCGAGGAGATCGCGCGGGCCGCGGACGCCCGACTCAGCTACCTTAACGATGCCGTCAGGTATCCGGCTCGCCATCTGGCCGAAAATGCCCCGATCTACCTCCAGCGTGGCCAGGTTGCGCGCGTTCACGCCGATCACGGTGGCGCCCGCGTCCAGGGCCCGGTCAAGCTCGGCCTCCGCGTGCACTTCCACCAGCGGCAGCAGGCCGATCGAGACCGCCCGCTCGACCAGGGAAATCAGCGCGCTCTGCTCGAGCGCGGCCACGATCAGCAGCACCACGTCCGCGCCATGGGCGCGAGCTTCCCACAGCTGGTAGGAGCTGACCACGAAGTCCTTGCGCAGCACCGGCACCTGGACGGCCCGGCGTACCGCGTCCAGGTCCGCCAGCGATCCCCCGAATCGCCGCGATTCGGTCAGCACGCTGATAATCATCGCGCCGCCCGCCTCGTAGTCCGCGGCCAGCGCGGCCGGATCGGTAATCGCCGCCAGCTGGCCCCGGGACGGGCTGGCCCGTTTGACCTCAGCGATCACGCCGACGCCTTCCGCCTTCAGCGCGGCCATCGCGTCGCGGGGGGAGGGCGCACGCCGCGCCATCTCCTTGAGATGATCCAGGGAGACACGCTGCTGCCGTTCGGCGAGATCGGCACGCACGCCGTCAAGGATCTCGTCGAGCACACTCACGCGGTTATATCGTCCCCTCAAATTGATACTGTTGCGCCACTGATCGTAGCCCGGCGGCCCTGGCGCCCTTGTTACTGACCCCCCTGTACCGGATCCATCGCGTAGCCCGCGCCGCGGACCGTCCTGATCATCGCGGCTGGCCCGATCTTGGCCCTGAGCTGGGCGATATACACGTCAGCAGCCCGGTCGCCGGCCGCCTCACGGCCGGCCAGGGTCAGCAGCCGCCGCCGGGAGAGAACCCGGCCCGGGTCGTCCATCATGGCGGCGAGGATCGCGAACTCGGTCGCGGTCAGCGGCACCGGCTCGCCGCCGGTGACCGCGGTCCGGCTCGGCCCGTGCAGCCGCAGCCCTGGCGAGCTC
>JALYVS010000564.1 GCA_030853115.1 Actinomycetota bacterium | reverse complement strand
CAGAGCGAAGCCACGCGGGTGGCGGGCGTAGATCAGTTCATCGGTGGACGGCGGGACGTCGGCGAGGATCCCCAGCCAGGCGTACGGGTATACGCGCTCCCACAGCTTCAGGACGTCGCCCGGGATGGC
The DNA here is from genome assembly GCA_030853115.1 of Actinomycetota bacterium. Classification (GTDB taxonomy): domain Bacteria; phylum Actinomycetota; class Actinomycetes; order Streptosporangiales; family Streptosporangiaceae; genus Palsa-504. The sequence goes on along the minus strand of JALYVS010000564.1, from coordinate 3,507 downwards.
CTGCCGGCAGGCGCCGTGGGAGCCGTCGCAGCCGGCCACCATCTCGGCCCGCAGCTCCCGCGCACCGTCCGCGGACTGGTATCGGACCACCGGCGAGCCGCCCTCCAAGCCGGAGACCCCTGCGCAGCGGCTCTCGAACAGGAGCGGCGCTCCACCCCGCAGCCGGGAGGCGATCAGGTCCTTTACCACCTCTGTCTGGCCGTAGACGGTGACGCACCGGCCACCGGTCAGCTCATCCATCGGGATGTGATGGGTCTCGTCGTCGAAGCGTAGGTGGATGCCGCCGTGGACCAGGCCCTCGCGCTGCATCCGCTCTCCCAACCCCACCTCCGTCAGCAGCTCCCGCGTGGCCTGCTCCAGCACCCCGGCGCGGATGCGTGCCTCGCAGTAGTCGCGGCTGCGCGCCTCCAGGATCACGTTGTCGATCCCGTGACGGTCGAGCAGGTGGCCGAGCAGCAGTCCAGCGGGGCCGGCGCCGATGATCGCCACCTGGGTGCGCTGTCCCTGGCTCATCGCCTCACCCGGCGACACCCGCCCCTGGCGCCGAGACCAGGGCGCCGGCCTGGGGGCGGGCCTGGCGGGCGGCGTATCCCGCGAGATCGAACTCCGGATCGGCCGCCCGGGCCGGGTCCAGCGGCGCCTCGGCGTCGAGCAGCTTGCGCGCAGCGAGATGGTCAGCGGGGCGGTTCACCGATTCGACGCCGAGCAGCCGTTCGCCGGCAAAGGCGAACACGGAGAAGCTGCCAGAGATCGGATCGGCGCGGAGCACGGTCGTGTCGCAGCTGCCGATCAGCCCGGCGATCTGCAGCTTGCAGGTGTTCTGATAGCTCCAGAACCAGGGAACGGCGCGATAGGGCCGCGGATCGCCGGCGATCCCGGCCGCCGCGGTACGCGCCTGGTCGGCGGCGTTCTGAACGGACTCGAGCCGCCGCCGCGCCTGGCCCCGCCACGGGAAGGCCGCGCAGTCTCCGATCGCCCAGACAGAGGGATCGCGGGTGCGCAGGTGCTCGTCGACCAGGATTCCGTCACCCGTCTCCAGCCCGGCGTCCCGGGCCAGCTCGATGTTTGGGACGACCCCGACCCCGACGAGGACGATGTCAGCCGGCACGACCGACCCGTCCTCCAGCTCCACCCCGGCGACCGCCCTCCCGGCACCGGCGAGAAATCGCGCGGCGCGCGCCCGGTGGCGCACGTCGACTCCCCAGCCCCGGTGAACACCGGCCACGTGATCGGATATCACCGGCGACACAACCCGGGCCATCGTTCGCTCGAGCACCTCGAGCACCGTCACCTCCAGCGCCCGTTCACAGGCGGTCGCGGCCACCTCCAGGCCGATGAAGCCACCGCCGATCACGACCAGCGCGCGGCCGGTCTCCAGGCGCGCGCGCAGCTGCACCGCGTCGGAGACGGTTCGCAGGCTCACGACCCCGTCGAGTTCGCTCCCAGGCACCGGCAGTGCCCGCGGGCGTGACCCGCTGGCGATCACAAGGCGGTCATACCCCACGGCCGTCCCGGAGGCCAGCCGCACGCGCCTGGCGTTCCGGTCGATCGACACCACCGGGTCACCACAAGCGAGCTCGATGTCCTTGTCGGGGTAGAACGCGGCCGGCCTGAAGCCCACCGTGTCTGCCGTGGCGCCGTCCTTGAGCAATTCCTTGGATAGTGGGGGACGCGCGTAGGGTGGCTCGGCCTCGTCGGAAAGCAGCACGACCTCGCCGGGGAACTCCAACTGCCGCAGCGAGCAGGCGGCCTGAAAGCCCGCCTGCCCGGCCCCGACGATCACCGCGCGCGGCGGTCTCACTCCTGCGCCTCGGGCATCCGGACGAGCAGACCGTCCAGCTCCTCGCCGATGTGGATCTGGCAGCCGAGGCGGCTGCACGACTCGCGGGGACTCACCGTGTCGTCGAGCAGGGCGTCCTCCACGTCGTCCATCGGCGCCAGTCGTTCGAGCCACGGCGCCTCGACGTACACGTGACAGGTGGCGCACATGGCGTTGCCTCCGCATTCGCCGACGATGCCGTCGATGCCGTTCTGTATCGCCCCGTCCTTCACGGTGGAGCCAGGCGCGAGTTCGACCGTGGTGCTTGCGCCCGTATGGGACACGTACGTCACCGCCGCCATCAGGCCCCCGTCACCTTCAGCGGCAGCGAGTCGAGGCCGCGCAGGGTGTTGTTGAGCTGGCGGCGCGGCTGGCCGTCGAATTCAATCCTCGCTACACGCTTGGCCAGCGCCGCGAGCACCACCTGGCCCTCCAGGCGGGCGATCATCTGGCCCACGCAGGCGTGGATGCCGGAGCCGAACCCGACGTGACCGGAGGCGGGGCGGCGGATGTCGAACCGATCGGGATCCTCCCAGCGCCGGGGATCGCGGTTGGCCGCGGCCAGGAACAGCAGCATCTTCTCGCCCTCAGGCAGCTTCAGGTCCTCGACCCGGGCCCCTCGTGTGGTCGTGCGGAAGAACGTCTGCACCGGTGATTCAAAGCGGATGACCTCCTCGAACGCCGCCCGGGCCAGCGCCGGCTCCTGGCGCAGCTGCGTCCACTGGTCCGGGTGCGCGGCGAAGCACAGCAGCGCGTTGCCCAGCGCGTGAACGGTGGTGTCAAGGCCGGCGGTGAGCACCGAGCGCACCAGCAGCTCCCCCTCTGGCTCGGCGAAGTCCTCGGCCTGCGCCGCTTCGTGGATGCGGGCGCCGATGCCTGCCGGAGCGAGATTCTCCCGCCGCGTGCATTCCGCGATCCACGCGCTCGCTGGCGCTGCGGTGGACATCGCGAGCTCCAAGCGAGCGTTCCGCGGCCCGAAGGCGTTGAAGGCCAGGTTTCCGTACGGAAGCAGGTTCTCCCGCCCGTCCGGAGGCAGCCCGACCTGGTCGGGCATGACCTTGAGGGGAAACGCCGCGGCTAGATCGGCCACGCCGTCGAAGCGCCCGCGGGTCACCAGCCGGTCGACCATCGTCCCCGCCTCAGATGCGAAGTTCTCGCGCATCGCCTTGACTGTCCGTGGTGAGAGCACCGCCGTGATCGCGCGCCGCGCACGGGTGTGGTCGGGGGGGTCGGCCTCGAGCAGCAGGCTCGGGGGCCGCCAGGCGAAGTCGGTCAGCCCCACGCCCCGGCGAGAGCAGTAGGTCTCGGGATCCCGCAGCGCCGCGTCGACCTGCTCGTGGCGCGCCATCGCCCACACCCTGTAGCGCTCCAGCCACACCGCGCAGCCGGCTTCACGAAGGTCGCGATGAGCCTGGTACGGGTCCTCCAGGAAGTCATCGCCGAACGGATCAAGGTCACCCACGGGCGTCGCCTGTGCGTCCAACGCGGTCATCACTCTCAGCCCTTCCTCGTGCGACTCCCCGGTCCACTCCGGAGATGCCGGGAACAATTGTGAGGCGAGAAGCCCGATTCGTAAAGGGCATGTTGCTCAAGTGCCTCATGAGGTAATCTCATGACCCTGCCTTTGTTGAACCTCCGCCAGGTCCGGTGCTTCATCCTGGCCGTCGAGCGCGGCACGATGACCGCCG
>JALYVS010000563.1 GCA_030853115.1 Actinomycetota bacterium | reverse complement strand
GGGCTGGCGAGGGCGATCACGGCGACGTTCGGCCAGAACGGCTATCAGCGCACGCCGGCCGCCGGTTCGGGTGCCGACGCGGCCATCACCTTTCTCGGGCCGCCGTTCGCGGTGCCCGGCCCGGCGCTGCTGCAAGCGGCCAGGTCAGCCCAGCGAGCGCTCACTGTCTCGAACGGCGGCCTGCGCCCCGGCACCAGCTGGCACGGTGTGCCCGGCGTCGCCTGGACCCCGGAGACCGCGTTCTTCGCGCTGTTCGACGCCTCGACCGGGCCGCCTGGCCAGGCATCGGCCCTGCTAGCCTGGCTCGCCGCGCACCGGACGAAGCTAGGCTCGCTGCCCGAGCAGGTCAACGCGGCCGGCCAGCCGGCCTCGGTGGCCCCGCTGGCCTGGACCGACGCGATGACCCTGCTCGCTCTGCAAGCGCAATCCGGGCCCCTGCCGACCCTCCCGGTACCATCTGCCAGGTAATCAGGGCCGAGGTAGCTCCCGAGAGCCTGGCTGCCTGGTTCGGCCACGAGGCGGCGACCGACCTGCGGCCAGGCGGAGCGGCCCCGGATATCTACGTCGAGTTCACCCTCGAATCAGCCGGGATGAGCTCCCTGGGCTGAAGATGGTCAGACGAGGACGGCGCCGCCGGCGACGTCGATGACCACGCCGGTGATCCAGGCGGCCTCCTCAGAGGCGAGGAACGCGGCGGCGGTCGCGACGTCGTGCGGTGTGCCGAGCCGCTTGAGGGGATGCCCGTCGGCGAGTGATGCCTGCACCTCGGCCGGGATCCGGTTCCGGTTGCCCTCGGTCAGGATGGTCTCCGGAGCGATGCAGTTGACCCGGATCCCGAACGGGCCCGCCTGGGCCGCGACATCCTGCGTCAGCAGCGCGATGCCCGCCTTGGCCGCCGCGTACGGAATGGGAGAGCGAGGATCCGCGCGGCGCCCCGCGGCCGAGCCGATGGTGAGGATCGTGCCACGGCGACGCTCCTTCATCCCGGGCAGGAAGCTCTTCAGGGTAAGGAAGGTGGCCAGCAGGTTGCCGTCCACCGTCGCGCGCCAGCCGGCTTCGGGGATCTGCTCGAGCGGTACTGGCGGGGTGAAGCTGCCGCCCGCGTTGGCGACCAGGATGCCTACCGGCCCCCAGGCGTCCTCGATCCGCTGGCGCACCGCTTCGACCTGGCCGAAATCGGTGACGTCGCCGGTCACCGCGATCGCCTGGCCGCCGTCCCGGATGATCGCGGCCGCCACGCTGTCCGCGGCACCCTGATCGCGCCCGTGCACCGCGACCGCGGCCCCGCGGTGGGCGAACTCGGCGGCGATGCCCGCCCCGATGCCCCGCGTGCTGCCGGTGACCAGAACGATCTGCCCGTCCAGCGCCCTCACGCGGGCTCACCTGCTTGCCTCTCGACCTTGAGCTGGCTCATCACGCAAGTCCCTTCTCGCTGGGCACCCGACGCCGCGTCGACCACGGCCGCCACTAGCAGAGAATATTAGATATCTAAGAGTTAGATGTCAATCAATTAGATATCGATGCTTGCTGCTGACATGCACGTACCCCAGGCGGGCCATTCACCCGCCGGGCCGGGCGGTTACCCGCGCAGGCGAGAGCACGGAATGGTGATCTTGCTGTTCCCCCACGTCCAGGTGGTGATCTCGCCGCTAGCGCTGTGCTTGCAGGCGGCCAGCATCTGCTCCGCTACGGGCTTCCAGTGACCCCAGAAGTTGTGCCCGGTGATGTACCGGTAGTCAGAGACCCAGCCGAGCGCCAGCACGCAGGTGAGGGCGGCGACGGCGAGGACCCCCCAGGGCGATTGGCGGCTGAGCGGAATTCTCCCGCCGCCCTCAGCGTCGCCCTGGCGGCGCCGGTAGGCATCGACCGCGACCATGGCGGCGGCCGTCATCGCCATGATCGGCATGGCCGAGTACCGCGAGCCGCCCTCGAAGTCAAAGGCGTAATGCTGGCGGATCACGTACGGAACCACGGTGGCGGCAAAGACCGTCTGCACAAACCCCATGATCAGCGCGACGGCGACGAACACCCGGACCTGCCGGCTGCCCGTGACCAGGGCCCAGCCGAACCCGGCCGCGAGGATGGCGCACACGATGATCGTCGCGCCGTTAAGGCCGGTGATCTCGACAAGGCGCAGGGACACCCGCCAGCCGAAGGCACGCAGCGCGACGTTGTGGAAGTAGAACCCCAGCGACTGGACGGGTTCGGCCAGCTTGCTCACGCGCTGGGTGTGCTGGGCGTAGCTCTCCAGCACCACGGGCACCTGCACCAGCATGCCCGCCAGCCAGCCGGCGGTCACCGCGTGATCGCGCCACCGGGGCAGCGCGATCACCCGCAGGAGCACCAGCGGCGCGTAGATGAGGGCGAGGATCTCCGAGGAGGAGGCGGCGAACGCGATGAGGGCCGCGGCCGTCATCCCGGCCCAGTGCTTCGGCCGCCACAGCAGGCCGAAGAACATCGCGACCAGCATGTACCAGGGACTGCCGACGGTGCAGTCGGCGATCTCGATCGGCGCCAGCGGCAGCAAGATCAGGGCCGCGCCGACCAGCGCCCGCAGCCAGCGGGACTGGATCCACCCTTCCATGGCATGGTAGATGAACAGCGCGCACAGCGCGGCGATACCGGCTCCGGCCAGCGCGTAAGGGACCGAGACGTCCACCAGCGGCAGGTAGGAGACCAGCTGACCGATCAGGCGGGGTACCAGCTCCTCGTAGCCGCCGTAAGGCACGATCAAGTGCCACGGATGCGCTAAAGCGTCGACCAGGTACACGCCATAGTCTTCGGCGTAGACCGAGTCCCAGGCCGGTACGCCGGCCAGGCGCAGCAGCAGGACGACGGTCCCGGCGCACACGGCGGCCACCTGGATCGCGACGTAGGCCGCCCGCCGGACCCCATCCCCGTGCCCGGGCTTGGGCTGGGGCGTCCCGTGTTCAGGCGTCTCAGGGAACAGCGCGACCAGGGCCGCGCGGGCCCTGCGCACCTTGCCATCAGCCGCCTGGGGCGCCCGGCCTGTCGGCACGGACCCCGGTCGGGTAGACCTGTACATCACTGTGATCACCTCGCAGGCCGCCGGGGGTTGGCGGCAGCGTCCCCAGACGCTAGCAGAAACCCATCCGGATATGGTCAAATGCCGCGAACAGCGCGCATGAACAATCCACGCTACCTCAGACGCAGGCAGTGCCGGTTCCAGCCGGGCCGACGCGCCTATCCGACCTGGGCGGCCCGGCCCGCCCAGTAGGGCGCCCGGAGCTGGCGCTTGAGGATCTTGCCCGATCCGGTGCGCGGCAGCTCGACGGTGAAGCCGACCGACCGCGGCACCTTGTAACTGGCCAGGTGCTCGCGTGCGAACGCCGTGATCTCCTGGCTGGTCAGTGACGATCCTGGCGACCGCACCACCATGGCGTGCACGACCTCGCCCCACTGTTCCGACGGGATCCCGAACACCGCGACGTCGTAGATCCCGGGATGCTGCTCCAGCGCCGCCTCGATCTCGGCTGGGTAGATGTTCATGCCGCCGGAGATGATCATGTCGGTCTTGCGGTCGCAGATGTACAGGTAGCCTTCGTCGTCCCGGTAGGCGACATCGCCGACGGTATGGAAGTCACCGCGGCTGGCCGACTCATAACTGGCGTCGTTC
>JALYVS010000562.1 GCA_030853115.1 Actinomycetota bacterium | reverse complement strand
GCAGTGAGCCGGCCGCGGCGGCGGTGGCGGTCAGCGCCGCTGCGGCCGCGAACACAATGCCCTCCCGCGGGGTGAGCAGGCCGGTCAGCAGCGGTTTGGGGAGCAGCTTGCGCGGCTGGGGGGCAAGCTCGTTCGCCCGGTAGTTCGCCGCGTCGGTCCCGTCGCGGAACCCCATGACGTCGTCTGTGGCGCAAGCCGCCCCCTGAACGGCGAGCATCGCCACCAGGATCAAGATCAGCGATGTGACCGCCGCGGACGTCAGGATTCCCTTCATGTTCAGCAGCAGGATGGCCAGCAGCCACTCGTAGACGTGGTAGTAAACGCGGAGCTTGGCGAGCTGTGCGTAACCGGCGAGTTTCCTGGGCCAGGCGACCCTGCTGACGTAGGCGGTCACGGCAGGAGCTCCCCGCTCGCCTGGGCGCCCACCGGGGCGGGCCGGGCCTGGCTCCGGCCGGCGATCAGGTCGGTCAGCACCGCCCGCTGGACCTTGCCGGTCGCGGTCCTGGGGATCTCGTGCTGGCCGAGCACGATGGGCTCGGCCAGGGCGGGATGCAGGTCGCGGGTCGCGGCCCGCCACCCCGCGGTGTCGAGCTGCCCGGCCCGCGTGGCTACCACCGGTACCAGCGTGCGGTCGCGTTCGAGCACCACCGCCTCAAGCAGCCACGGCATCCTTTCCAGGAGCACGCCTTCGAGGGCGATCGCGCTCGGCGCCGAGGTCAGCCGTTCCACCTGGCGGTCGATGAGGGTCAGCCGGGCGAGGCGGTCCTTCTGGCCCCAGTCCCCGGTGTCCCACCAGCCGCCGGCCATCAGGTTCTCCCGTGCCGCCTCCGGGCGGTTCAGGTAGGTCGTGAAGCGGCCCTGCGAGCGGACCTGGATCCGGCCCGGGGTGCCGGGCGCGACCCTTCTCCCGCCCTCATCGACGATCCTGACCCTTGAGTGACCGGGCACGGCCCACCCGACGGGGTGCCCGGCCAGGCGCCGCTTCGCGCTCCGGTCGAAGGACCGGCCGGCCAGGCCCTTGACGTGCAGCTGGCCGGCGATCGAGCACAACTCCGACTGGCCGTAGATTTCCCAGAACGTGGCGACCGGGTACCGGCTTCCGGCCAGCAGGTTCTTGACCGTGCCCGGGTGGATGACGTCGAAGGTGGCGAGGAAGCACTTCACCGACGCCAGCGATCCCGCCGGAGCCAGCGACTCCCACTTCATGAACGTGTTCGGGTGCGCCTCGAGGTAGCTCGGCTGCCACCGCTCGAGGATCTGCCCGACCGAGACGGGATCCTCGTCCGCCATCACGATCGCGGGAACCTTGCGACGCAGCGCGGCGAGCAGGCCGACGATAAAGCGGAAGTGCACCGGCGAGAAGCTGATCGCCGCGTAACCGCGCAGCCGCTGCATCAGCGCGGGGATTTCCTGGGTGAGGCTGTTGTGATCGGCCGCGCTCCTGGTGAACTCCAGGAGCTTGCTGACGCCGGTCGTTCCCGAAGTATGCGTGATGATGTACGGCGCGCTCGGGGGAAGCGGCACCGACGCGCGACGCGGCCGCAGGACACTGGACTCCGGCACCAGCGCCGCCCAGTCGTCAATCCGGCCGCTGACCGGGAACGCCGAGCACGACGGCACCCGGGACGCGGTGGTCACGACCCGGGCGACGGGAGGAATCGGCGCTAGCATTGCCGTGAGCATCTCGATGCCGAGCGCCGGGCTGACCAGGACCGGGACCGCGCCGATCGCGGTGAGCCCGGCGGCGGCGATGATGATGTCGAGGGGCGTGTCCAGCCACACGATGCATCGGTCGCCGGCCCGCGTGCCCTGGGCCTGAAACAGCGCGGCGGCCCGGCCGGCCGCCGTCGCGACCTCCCGCAGCTCGACCTGGCCGTCCTTGAGCGGCACGGCTGCCGACCCGCGGTCGAAGACCCACGGCAGGCCGTCCGCGGGTGCCCTCCACAGCTGGTCGAAGATTAGCGAGCGGTCTCTCATCGGCGTTCCTTCCTGCGACGGTACGGCTGGCGCCTGCGCGACACGGTCAGATCCCGGTGCGGACGCTCCACAACTCCGGGAAGAACCGGTGGTTGTTGATGTGGCGCAGCCACTGGACTCCCTCGGTCCCCCCGGTGCCTGGTTTGAGACCGAGCATCCGTTCTACGACGAGCAGGTGCGTGGCCCGCCAGCAGGAGAACTGGAAAGACAGCTCGGTCAGTGCCTCGGCGAGCAGGTACCCGTCGGGGTAGCTGCCCGGGTCACGGTAGATCGCCAGCCAGGCGGCCTCGACCTCCTCGCTCGCGGCGTACGGGCGGGAATTGTCGCGAGCGAGCACGTCGTCCGGCATCGGCCGGACGTGGCGGTGCAGGTAGCCGATCACTTCGTCGTAAAGGGTGGGAGCGGCCACCTCGTCCTGGAGAATGCGGTGCAGCGGTCCGTACGCGCGCAGCCGGTCGAGGCTGGCCTCGTCCTTGTTCCCCAGCACGAACTCCAGCGCGCGGTACATGAACGACTGGATTCCCGACGCCTCGCCGAGGATGGCGCGGAAACCGACGAAATCGCTCGCCGACATCCCGGCGAGCGTGTCCCAGGAGGTCACCAGCACGCGCTGAACCCGGTGTCCTCTCGCTAGGGCCCGGCCCGCGGCGGCGACGTCATCGCGCCTGAGGTAACGCCGCGCCGCGTCTAGCTCGACATAGAGCATCCGAAACAGCAGCTCCTTGACCTGCGTGATCAAGATGAACGACAGCTCCAGCGGCGAGTCGCTGGTCGGGAACTGCATGTCGTGCAGCTCATCCAGGCCCGCGAACCTGACGTAAGGCGCCCCGTCGCCGGCCGGCCCCGGTTGGCGACCGACAGGACACAGGCCCGCCGGGTGTTCCGTGCTCCGCGTCAACGCGTGCTCCTTCCTGATGCTCGCTCCAGGCGCCGGCGGTAGGCCGGGTGGCTCAGCGTGACCCCACGGCGGGCCATCCAGGTGATGTAGTGCTCCACCCAGGCCGGGTCCTGCTCGAGGAACAAGATGTCGTGAACGGCCATGTGCCTGATCACCATGAGCGGGATCGGCGCGCGGTTCACCGGGAAGGCCGGGTTGTGGGCGGCAGGTGCCTCACACGCGGGATGGAACTGGCCGAGCATGAGCGAGTCCTCGACGAACCTCGTCTTGCTGGCGCTATGCCCGGCATCGATGAGGTGCCAGTGCTCCGGTCCCAGGTCGGGGAACGTGATGATGAGCGAGAGCAACTCGGGCTCAGCGTTCTGGCGGCCGAGTTCGGTGAAGCACTCGACCCCCTGCTCCAGGGCGCTGGCCATCCGGTCCAGGTCCGGCTCCCCGCCGAACCGGTAGGCGGCGATTGAGACCTTGTGCGCCGCGAGCGCCTGCCCGACGAAAGGACATACGCCGCCCGGACGGCCGAGCTGCGGGTGCGGTTGCACCACGTAGGACCTGAGCCACCCGGTGATCAAGTCGTACGTCTGATCGCCGGCCGCGAGCAAGCGCAGCGCGCCTGCGCCGCCGCCTGAGGGCGCGGTACTCACTGGGACGCCAGCGCCAGGGACTGCAGCAAGCTGATCGGTTCGAAGACCAGGTCGCCCAGCCGCGCGACGGCCTGCCGGACGTCCGGGTGCAGGTCGCATTCCCCGAGCGCCGCCAGCGCGCGGCCGACGTGCTCGCGGGCGCGCTG
>JALYVS010000131.1 GCA_030853115.1 Actinomycetota bacterium | reverse complement strand
GTGTCGGCGATCGCCGTGGCGACCAGAGCCGACAGCTCCTCGTCGCTCAGCTGGGCCGGAAGGTAGCCCGCCAGGACTTCACCCTCGGCGCGCTCGGCCGCGGCCTGGGCCTCGCGCCCGGCGCCCTCGAACGCCTCGGCGGCTTCCTTGCGCTTCCTGGCCTCCCGGGTGAGCACCTTCATGACTTCGTCGTCGCTGAGTTCGCGGGCCGAAGTCCCCGCCACCTCCTCGTTCGTAATCGAGCTCAGTGCCATCCGCAGGGTACGCAGCCGCACCTGGTCTCGGGCCCGCATCGCGGAGTTCAGGTCCGCGCGCAACCGTGCTTTGAGTTCAGCCACGATGCCATCTTAGGAAGCGAAACCTAATCGCGGGTGGTCGGCGGCATTCCCGGGTCATGGCACCATAGGTAAGTGCGATGGCCAACCCTGATACCAGCCGCCGCCGCCCTCGGCGCCGCCGCTATCGGCTACGCCACGGTGATCGAGCGGAACTGGTTCGTCTTGCGCCGGTTCGAGATTCCCGTCTTGCCGCCGGGCTGCGAGCCGCTGCGGGTGCTGCATATCTCAGACGCGCACCTGACTCCTGGCCGCAAGCGGCTCATGTCCTGGATCCGGGCGCTCGACGACCTCGACCCGCATCTGGTCGTCAACACCGGCGACTGCATCGCGCACCCCGAGGCGGTCCGGTGCTTTCTTGATGCCCTCGGACCGCTCCTGGACCGCCCCGGTGTCTTCGTGCTCGGCTCCAATGACTTGTATGGACCCAAGCCGGGGAACCCGCTTCGGTACCTGCGGCCAGAAGGCTCCCGCGGGCGGGCCCGGGAATCCGTTGACCTCCCCTGGGAGAAGCTCCGCGATGGCATGCTCGCGGCCGGCTGGCTGGACTTGGACAACCAGCGCGGTCAGCTGACCGCGGGCGGACTCGACATCGCGTTCGGCGGGGTGCATGACGCGCACATCTACCGGGACCGTTATGAGGAAGTAGCCGGCCCGGCCGATCCGGCCGCGGCCGTCCGCGTCGCGGTCATGCACTCCCCCGAGCCGCGGATACTCGACCGGTTCGCCGCCGACGGCTACGAGCTCATGCTGGCCGGGCACACCCACGGCGGCCAGCTGTGCCTGCCGTTCTACGGGACCCTGGTGACCAACTGCGGCCTGGACCGGGAGCGGGCCCGCGGGCTGCACCGGCACCCCATCGGCGGGGACGCCTGGCTGCACGTTTCCGCTGGGCTCGGTACCTCGCCGTGGGCTCCCGCCAGGTTCGCGTGCCGCCCGGAGGCCAGCCTGCTCACCCTGGTGCCGCGCGATTCCGGCTGACCGGCCAGGGTCCTGCCCGAGTCCGGCCGGGGCTGTTGTCCGCTGGTCCCGAACGGGTCCTCGTTTCCGCTAGACTGTCGAAGTCTCGCGCGGTACCGATAAGGTCCCGCGCGGGCGGGGTGTGGCGCAGCTTGGCAGCGCGCTTCGTTCGGGACGAAGAGGCCGGGAGTTCAAATCTCCCCACCCCGACCAGCTCACAGGCCAGATCCAATTCCGGGTCTGGCCTTTTTGCACCTCAGTCCAGCAGCGGAGTACAGCAACCGGCCCGCGGAGGCTTCCGGGGTAGCTCGCCCGGTTTCTCGTGTTGCCTTCAAGCGCTTGAGGTATGTCATGCTGCCCGCATGACAACATTCACCATCCAGGATGTGTCCCGGCGCAGCGGGCTGAGCGAGCCGACACTGCGTTATTACGAGCAGGTCGGGCTGGTCGGCCCAGTCGGCCGCGACGAGCACAGCGGGCATCGCCGTTACGGCGACGAGGACCTCCACACGCTTGAAGCGCTGGCTTGTCTGCGCGCGGTCGGCGTGGGCATCGAGGACATGCGCATCTACCAGGCCAACCGCGGTCGCGGTCAGGCTGCGGCGGCCGAGCAGCGCGATCTGCTGCTGCGCCACGCCGAGCGCATCGAGGCCGAGATCGTCGCCCAGCAAGCTCGGCTCGGCTACCTGCGCGAGAAGGCGGCGCTATGGGACGCCCGCGACCGCGGTGACACCGTCGCGGAGGCGCAGGCGTGGCCGCGGGTCGCAGCCGCGGCCGGCGGCCTGGGGATGCAGTGATGAGCCCGGTCCTGGTCACCGGAGGGTCCGGCTACGTGGGCACGCAGCTGATCGCCACGCTGCTGCGGGGCGGGAGCCCGGTGCGCGCCACGATGCGCTCGACGGCTCATGAGGCCGGACTGCGCGCGGCCGTGCGCCGAGGTGAGGCCGACGACGCCGGCCTGGAGATCGTCTCCGCTGACCTGACCGCCGACGACGGCTGGGCCGCCGCGGTGGCCGGCTGCGAGGAGGTTCATCACGTCGCGTCACCCATCCCGGCCGTCCAGCCCAAGGACCCCGACGAACTGATCGTCCCCGCGCGCGAGGGCACGCTGCGGGTGCTGCGGGCCGCACGCGACGCAGGCGTCCGGCGCGTCGTGCTGACCTCGTCGTTCGCGGCGATCGGTTACACCCCCAAGCCGGGCGCCGAGTTCACCGAAGACGACTGGACCGATCCTGACACCCCGGGCCTGGCGCCCTACCCGCGCTCCAAGGCGATCGCCGAGCGTGCCGCGTGGGACCTGATGGAACGCGACGGCGGTGACACCGAGCTTGTCGTCGTCAACCCGACGTTCATCCTCGGGCCCATCCTCGCCACTGGCCTGCGCTCGTCGCTACAGCTGATTAAGGCGATGCTCGACGGGACGATGAGCGTCACACCCCGGGCCCGGATGGGCGTCGTTGACGTGCGTGACGTGGCCGACCTGCATATCCGCGCGATGGCCGCTCCCGAGGCCGCGGGCAAGCGCTTCCTCGGCGTCGCCGACGGCCCGACGACGAGCTTCCTGGAGATAGCCGAGACCCTGGGCCGGCGGCTCGGCCCGCTCGCCGCCCGGGTGCCCACGCAGGAAGCGCCGGGGGCCGAACTGCCGCGGCCGATCATCCACAACGACCGGGCCCGCAAGGAGCTTGGCTGGCGTCCCCGTCCCGTCGAGACGACGATCGTGGAGTCGGCGGAGAGCCTGCGTGACCTCGGCCTGCTAGGGGCGGAAGGATGACAGCAGGGCACTAGCAGGGCGTCCCGGGCAGGCATCCGGCCGGCGGCGAGGCGACCGTTAGGATTCGGCTGTGGATGACCTATGGGACCCCGCAGCGCCAGGCATTATGCGCTTGCCCTCGGGTCGGCTCATCCGGGGTCGCAGCCTCAGGCGCCCGCTGCCCGAAGGGACCCGTCCGACCTTTGCCGTCTACCTGCTCGGCCAGCCGCCGCCCGCGGTCCCGTGGGAATCGCGCTGGCTCCGTTGGCCCGATTTCCGCCTGCCCGCCGACCGGGACGAGGTGCTACCCGCCTTGACCGAAGCCTGGCAGCGCGCCCCGGCTGAGCGGGTCGAAATCGCCTGCACCGGAGGCCACGGGCGCACCGGGACGGCCTTGGCCTGCGTGGCCATCATCGATGGCGTTCCCCGCACGTCGGCGGTGGCGTTCGTGCGCGCCCGCTACGATCGGCACGCCGTCGAGACCTTCCGGCAGCGGCGTTATGTCGCCAGGTGGCAGGGGTGAAAGCTACCCGGCGGTGATCTGCTTCCGGCTACCGCTGGCCCCGCTGGTGAGGCCGGCCCGCAGATTGGGCGCGGGGATGGCTACCGGAGCGGTGCGGGTCGGCCCAGCGGGGCTGTTGGTCAGCCGCAGGGCCAGCCCAGGACACATGTGTACCGCCTGCTGGGCGTCCTTTTCCAGCCAGGTAGGCACCGGGATGTTAAGGATAACCGGGTAACCCTGCGGGTCCACGTGAATGAGCTCCGGCACTAGGTGGGCGCAGAGCCCGTGCCCCTGGCAACGCGTCCAGTCGACCACGAGCCGCTGCTGCTCTTCTTGCTCAGGTCCGCTCGGTAGCGGCAAGACGCCGCGGACGGGCCGACCGCACGAGGAATGGAAGACGTGCGCCGCGAGGTCTTCGGTGAACACGTCGAGCGCCGACAGTACGAACCTGGTCACGCCGTCCGGGTGGGAACAGGCACCTCGCCCGGCCACGGCCGCGGCGGAGCGCCTGGCCACGTCGAGCGCCTCAATGCCGCCCGAACCGTCGATCAGCGCCGCTAGGGCGCGCGCGATCGAGGGCAGGCCCAGCTTGCAAGGACCGCACTGCCCGGCTGACTCTCCGGCCATATAGCTCGCGACCCGTGACACCTCGCCCAGCGGGCATGTCCCGTCGCCGAGGGGAAGCACGATGCCTGATCCGAGAGTGCCGCCCACGGCGGCAAGCCCTTCGCGGGAAACCGGCACCGCGTACGCGGTGGCGGCCGGCACCCACATGCCGTGATAGCCGCCGACCAGGACACCGTCGCCCGCCGGGGCCTGGCAGATATCCAGGACAGCGCCCAGCGGAACCCCGGTAGGCGCCTCGATCACCGCCGGGCGGGCGGCCGATCCGCCGACGCTCAGCAGGACGGTCCCCGGCTCTTCTGGCGTCCCGACGGCGGCGAAACGCTCCGGCCCGAGCAGGGCCAGGACGGCCAACTGGGCGAAGGTGGACGCGTTAGAGAGCAGCGTCGGCAGGTCATCCACGCCGATGTCGCTGGCCAGGATCTTGCGGCCGGGGGGGACGGCCCGTTTGCCGTTGATGCCGCGGACCAGCGCGCCCGACTCACCCGAGATGTACCGATCGGGCAGCCGGGCCACCCGGGTCATCTTGCGCAGGCCGGGTTCGGCCGCGATCGCCGCTTCCATCGACCTGTTCGCGAGTTCGTTGCCTGCGACGCCGACCACGATCTCGTCGGCGCCGATGGCCTCGGCCACGAGCGCGGCTCCGCTAAGGATCAGATACGGCGAGCGGATCATGAGCATCTTGTCTTTGATGCTGCCCGGCTCGCCCTCGGTGGCGTTAACGACCACAATCGTCGGGCTGTCGTTGGCCTCAGCGGCCTGCAGCACCGCGCTGAGCTTACGCGCGAAAGGGAACGCGGCGCCGCCCTGACCACGCAGGTCGACCTGCTCGGCCATCAAGATCAGTTCCTCGGCGGAGAGCCGGGGCAGCGGACCGAAGATGTCGCGGTGGGCATCCAGGTCAAGCCTGGGCATCCGGTCGAGGCCTGCCGTCAGCCGGGCCGCCCCGATCCTCATGATCGCGGGCGCGTCGTCCCTGATCGGGCTCATCGCCACTCATTACTCCCGTGCGGACCAGTTACGTCGCGATACCTCGGGTCGGCGGAATTCGTTCTGCGGGACACGCGGGCAGCCTCTCCTGGGGTCTGATCGCCGCGCAACCCAGAAGCAGGGTCAGCGGGGGACACGGGTGATCCGGCGCGGGGCATGGCCGCCGGGCCAGATGGCGGCATCGGACCGGTATCGGGACGAGGTGGCGGGCCCAAGCCGGTCCGTCCCGCCGGGCCGGGGCCGGTCCGCGGGGTCGGCCCGGTCTCGGGTGGCGCGCCCGGACCAGCTGCTGTCGTCGGCCCTTGCCCCGTGCGCATGCGTACTCCCGGTCCGGGAGCAGCCCCCGGGATGGGACGAGAACCTGGCCACGGAGCCGGCTCATGACCAAGACGGGGCATGGGGCCCGTGCCGACCCGCGGGATCGGACCGGTTTCCGGACGCGGCACCGGACCCGCGCCCACCCGCGGGATCGGACCGGTATCGGGACGCGGCATCGGCCCCATGCCAACCCGGGTCATCGGCCCGGTCCCCTGGCGCGGCATCGGCCCGGTGCCCACCCGCGGGATCGGACCGGTATCTGGACGCGGCATCGGCCCGGTGCCCACCCGCGGGATCGGACCCGTATCTGGACGCGGCATCGGCCCGGTGCCCACCCGCGGCATCGGACCCGTATCGGGACGCGGCGACAGCCTCGGTCCTGCTCGCGGGATGGGACCCGAGTCGGCGCGCGAGAACGGGCCCCTTCCGGTCGCAGGCTCCGGACCTGCCCCCGCGCGTGGGTTCTGACCTGGCGCCGGGCCGGTACCCGGACGGGACATCGGACCTGTCCCGTCCCTGGGCATCGGGCCCGTATCCGCGCGCGCCATCGGACCTGTCCCGCCCCTGGGCATCGGGCCCGTATCCGCGCGCGCCATCGGTCCCGTACCGGCCCGGGGCATCGGGCCGGTGTCAGAGCGAGGCATCGGGCCGGTTCCGCTGCGCGGGATCGGCCCGGTGTTCCGGACTTCTGGGCGGCGCTGCTCTTCCTGGCGCGGGGCGGCCTGAGCTGATCCCGGTCTCGGAGGCTCAATGGCGCGGCTAGACCGCGGGCGGTCCTGTCCGCCAGCTTCTTCGCGGTTCGTGCGGCCGCCCGGATACCCGGTGCTCAGCTGCGGTCGCTGACGCGGCTGGCTGTAGGGATAGGAGGCGGCCCCGTCTTGGGACAGGTCCCCTCTTGGTGCTCCGACAAACCGCGGCGGCCCGTCATACTCGGGCTCGTACAACGGCTGCCGGGCCGCGCGTCCCGGGCCGGCCGGGCCGGGACTAGCCATGCCCGGCATCACCGAATCGGCGGCCAGGTACGGCCGGCCCCGCCGTCCAGCCGCGGAGTCGTCGCCGTACGGAGGAGCGCCCAGCGGCCTGAACCCTGGATCACGGTGGGGCTGAGCTGAGCCGTACATCTTGAAGGCGGGACCTGCGGGCGCTGACGGACCTGACGGGTAAGCGGCGGACGGGTAAGCCGCGGCGTAGGCCGGAGCAGCCCCCAGCGCAGCAGGCGCGTCCAGGGCAGCGAAGGGGCCAGACGGGGAAGAAGCGAAGGGGCCAGACGGGGAAGACCAGCCCGCTGCGGCAGGCAGTGCGGCCCATGAATCCGAGCCCATGCCCGCGGGAGCCCCGCGGCTGGCCATGCCCGCGGGGAGAACCTGGACCGCTCCGCCAAGTCGGGCCTGGGCCATGCTCAGCGCCGCGGCGTGCAACGGCGAAGGCCCCGGGGCCCGGGGCCGGGCCATGCCGGGCGCCGAGCTCAGGTTCTCTTTCGGGCGTAGCGAAACGGCCACGAACCGGACCACCAGGCCGAGGGCCGTCACCGCGATCGCGAACCCATAGCTCCAGTCCACGTAGGGCTTGGCGTCCCGGCCGCCGAGCAACCCGTGCAGGACCCCGAACACGAAGGCCGCGTAGGCGGTGTAGTGAATGGCCCGCCAGCGCCAGGCTTTGCCGTGCGCGGTGAACCGTTTGCGGAGGATGCTCGTTACTACAATCAGCAGGATGAGATCCGACGCGATGGTGCCGAGTCCGATGTAAAAGGTCCGGAATGGCGACAGGAAAGGAATGAACGCGTCGATGACGTGTACCCGCTGGGCGAGGATCTCGGTCACGATGTGGATGACCAGGAATGCCAGCGCACCGAAGGAGACCGCACGGTGTACAGCTTGCGCCATCACCCGGTGTCCTGGCCCCATAACCACCCGGTCAGTGGCTACGAGGCCGACCAGCACCGAGCCGGTGAGGCCGATGAGTGCGAAAACTCCCGCATAAAACAGCATGAAATGCTGGGTAGCAGCATCAATGTCATGGCCAGCCGTGGTCATGACCAGCACAGAAAGGATAAGGACAGCCACCGCGACCATGGTGGCCATGATCTTGCGCTGGTGATCGCTGGCCGCCCCATGCCCTCTCGAGTGCACACCCTGACGACCGCGTGAACGGCCGCTGGTCGTTGACACGCTTAACCTCCTCAGGATGGTGTTTGACGCGAGAAGACCAATGGCGACACCCGGAGCGCTAGTTGTAATCTCCAGCCCTTTTCTGCTGGACTAGTGACTGTATCAGCGCCAATAACGCTTAGGCGGCGAAGTGGTAACTGAACGATTTCAGGCGGGCGCGGCTAGCGGTGGGCTGAGGCGGGCGGCGTACGGTTCGACTGCCCCTCGGGCCTGCAGCGCCGCGGGCCCGTGACGACCGCCGCGGATGCGGCCGACGCGATGACTCCGGCCCGCCACGTCACAGCGGAGCAGGCGCGGCCGCGGGCTGGAGTCCACGATGACTCTCGCTGGGCAAATGGTCCGGTGCCTGAGCATCCGCCGACCAGCAGGAGCACTTCGATATTCCAGCACATACCTCCTTTGCGCTACCTGGCTCCACCACCTGTTATACAGGCTCAACCATGGCAGATCTGCTAAATCGGCAAGGTCTCTGCATAGGGAACACTTCTGTAAGGATCGCCCCGGCCGTCATATCAGACCATTGACGCGCTGTCCCGCAGTCTCCTGCCGAAAGAGACATTCAGACACAGACATGACTAAACGACTCTGATAAGACCACCGCCCGGACCGGCCGGACGCTAGCCGGCGACCGCCGTCGGCAAGTATTCGACCGTAACCGGCAGATGATCGGAGGCGTCTCGCGTCTGGGTAGTGTCGAGTACGCCGTACCCGCGCAGCGCGTCCGCAAGCGGTGCCGTTACCCGGATCCCGTCGATGCGCCGCCACACGCCGTGGGTGCCGTAGACATCGTCGGGGTGATGACCCGTCGTAGGGTGCCAGTCGGCGCCGGTCAGCGCGGCGGCATCGTGCAGGCCACCGGCCCACAGCACGTCCCCCGGCCGCCGGTCCGCCCAGTGCCTGCGCCGCCCGTACTCGTCGTAATCCCACTGGCACTGGTAGATAAGGTCGGCGAACCAGTCCACGTCGGCGTACGGATCGGCGGGCTCGTAGAGCTGCCAGCCTTCCCCGGACCAGACCCGGTCCGCGCACTCAGTGTTCCAGTCGGCGCCGATCAAAGCCGGCGGCTCGCCCTCGGGCCGGGTGATCGCGGCTACCAGGCGCTCATTCTGGTCGGCCCGCACCGCCCGGCCGAACGGGGTGGCGTGGAAGGCGCCGTGCCGGATCAGGGTGCCGCCCACGTCGAGGGTGACGACGGCTAGGCCATGCCAAAAATACCCGGCGCCGCGGCAGCGCAGTGAGCCGGGGAGCGGCTCGATGCCATCCCGCCACATCAGGGCCACGTGATAGCCGTGCTCACCGACCGCGAGCGCGGTTCCGTGCCCTGGACCGGGACCGGGCACCTCGCATCGCAGGCCCGTGTCGTCCGCGAGCTGGCGCAGGCGCCGTGCCGCGGTCGGCCCGTCAGGGGCGAGGATCTCCTGGATGGCCAGCACGTCGGGGCCGAGGGAACGGATCACGCCGACGATCGCCGCGTAGTGCTCGCGGCCCGCCGGCGAGCCGTCCGCGAACAGGTTCAGCAGGTTGTAGGTGCTGAAGAGCACCGAATCCGGCGATGTCCGCTGCACCTCTATACCTCCCGCCTATACCTCTATACCTCCCGCCGGTCAGGAGCGCTCACAGCTCAGGAACGCGGCCCGAATTCGGCCGCCACCAGCTCCGCGATCTGCGCGGTGTTCAGCGCCGCGCCCTTGCGCAGGTTGTCCCCGCAGACAAAGAGCTCGATCGTCCGGGGATCGTCCAGGGACTGGCGGACCCGGCCGACCCAGGACGGATCGGTTCCGACCACGTCGACCGGGGTGGGGAACTCACCGGCGGCGGGGTCGTCCGCCACCACCACGCCGGGCGCCGCGCGCAGCACGTCCCAGGCTTGCTCACGCCCGACCGGCTGGGAGAACGTGGCGTGCACGGCGACCGAGTGCGCGGTGACGACGGGCACCCGGACGCAGGTGGCGGAAACGCGCAGCGAGGGCAGGCCCAGGATCTTGCGCGACTCGTTGCGTATCTTCAGCTCTTCCGACGACCAGCCATCCGGCTTCAGCGAGCCGGCCCACGGCACCACGTTCAGGGCCAGCGGCGCCGGGAAGGGACCGGTGTCGCCGACCGCCGCCCGGACGTCTCCCGGGCGCTGCCCGAGCGAGCGGGTACCCGCTACCTTGTCCAGTTGCGCGTACAGCGTGTCGATACCGGCCTGGCCCGCACCGGATGCGGCCTGGTAGGAAGCGACGAACATCTCCTCGAGGCCGAACGCCCGATGCAGCGCGCCCACGGCCACGATCATCGACAGGGTGGTGCAGTTCGCGTTGGCGATGATCCCCTTGGGCCGGTTCGCGAGCTGTTCCGGGTTGATCTCCGGCACCACGAGCGGCACCTCGGGATCCATCCGGAATGCCCCCGAGTTGTCGACGGCGACCGCGCCGCAGCGGACCGCGGCCGGCGCCCATACCGCCGATACCTCGTCGGGCACGTCGAACATGGCCACGTCGATGCCGTCGAAGGCGGCCTCGCTCAGCGCGACCACCTCGGTCTCGCGGCCCCGGACCACAAGCTGCCGTCCGGCCGACCGCGGCGAGGCGATCAGCCTGATCTCGCCCCAGACGTCGGCCCGGGTCGACAGCAGGTCCAGCATCACGGTTCCGACCGCCCCGGTAGCGCCGACGACAGCCAGCGCGGGCCGGTCTCCGGTAGCCCCGGCCGCCCCGGTCCCGCTCACCGGCCGGTCCCCCCGTACACGACCGCCTCGACCTGGTCGGAGTCGAGCTCGAAGGCCCGGTGCGTCGCGGTCACGGCCAGGTCCACGTCATCTTGGTCCACCACGACCGAGATCCTGATCTCCGACGTCGAGATCATCTCGATGTTCACCGCGGCGTCCGCGAGCGCACCAAAGAACCTGGCGGTTACCCCAGGGTGGGAGCGCATGCCCGCCCCGATCAGCGACACCTTGCCGATCCGGTCGTCATATTGCAGTGAGTCGAACCCCACCGACTCCTGCAGGCGCAGCAACGTGCTCATCGCGCTCTGGCCGTCGTCGCGCGGCAACGTGAAGGAGATGTCCGTCCGCCCGGTCGATACGGCCGAGACATTCTGCACGATCATGTCGATGTTGATGCCGGCCTCGGCGATGGCCTTGAAGATCTTCGCCGCCTCACCGATCCGGTCGGGCACGTCCACCACCGTGATCTTCGCCTCGCTCCGGTCGTGGGCGACCCCTGAGATGATGGCCTGTTCCAGGCCGGCTTCCTCCGACCTGTCCTGCGCGTGCCCCATGACCCACGTTCCTTCCCGGTTGGTAAAGGAGGACCGCACGTGGATGGGCACCCCGTAGCGTCGCGCGTACTCTACGCAGCGCAGCATCAGCACCTTGGCCCCGCAGGCCGCCATCTCGAGCATTTCCTCATAGCTGATCTGCGGGATCCGTTTCGCGGACCGCACGATGCGCGGATCCGCGGTGAAGACGCCGTCGACGTCGGTGTAGATCTCGCACGTGTCGGCGCCGAGCGCGGCGGCCAGCGCGACCGCGGTGGTGTCCGTCGCGCCGCGGCCCAGCGTGGTGACATCCTTGGTGGTCTGCGACACGCCCTGGAACCCGGCCACGATGGGAATCGCACCCTCGGCCAGCGAGCCGGAGATCCGGCTGGGCCTGATGTCGATGATGCGAGCCCGGCCGTGCGCCGCGTCGGTGATCACCCCGGCCTGCGAGCCGGTGAATGAGCGTGCCTCCATGCCGAGGTTGGCGATCGCCATCGCCAGCAGCGCCATCGAGATCCGCTCGCCCGCGGTCAGCAGCATGTCAAGCTCGCGGCCGGGCGGGAGCGGGCTCACCTGACGCGCCAGGTCGATAAGCTCGTCGGTCGAGTCGCCCATCGCGGAGACGACGACCACGACCTGGTCTCCGGCCTTGCGGGTCGCCACGATACGCTGCGCGACCCGCTTGATACCGTCCGCGTCGGCAACCGACGAGCCGCCGTATTTCTGCACCACGAGCGCCACGGCCGCGCCGCACCTCCCCGGACATAGATAGACGCCTGGAGTCTATCCGCGCCGCTCTAACCTGCCGAATTTGTTACACAACGTCGAGACTCGCGTGCGCGACCACGGCGTGCAGCGCGCGCAAGGCGGCGCCGCCGTGGGTGCCCCAGTGGTTGAAGTACACCTCGGCGTACTCGTCGACCGCGGCCAGCCGGGCGGCCAGGCCGACCCGCAGCGCGTCCAGGTCGGGGTCGTCGCCGACTTCGGGTTCCCAGTTCCCCGGCAAGATCACGTCCCGGCTGGCGCCGAGCTGTGCTCCTGCGAGCAGGATCTGCGACACCTCCAGGAGCAGCATCGGGACCGTCTCGTCGCCGCCGTCCCGCGCGAGCGTGACGACCCCCGGCAACGAAGTTCTTGACGTTCACCGCGATCTGGTCCGCTAGCGGCCGCCATTCGCCTTCCGGAGCCTGCTCTCGCTGAGCTGGCGGTTCAGACATCGAGCAGTCTCCGTCCTTCGAAGGCGCGCCCCAGGGTCACCTCATCGGCGTACTCCAGGTCGCCCCCCACAGGCAAACCGCTCGCGGGTCTGGTCACCCGCAAGCCCATGGGCTTTATCAGCCTAGCGAGATAGGTGGCCGTCGCCTCGCCTTCGAGGTTGGGATCGGTGGCGAGTATCAGTTCTGTCACCGTCCCGTCAGCTAGCCGGGTCATCAGTTCCCTGATCCGCAGCTCCTCGGGGCCGACCCCGTCGATCGGGCTTATCGCGCCCCCGAGCACGTGATACCGACCGCGGAATTCGCGGATCTTCTCCACGGCCGCGACATCCTTCGGCTCCTCCACCACGCAGATGACCGTAAGGTCGCGCCGCGGGTCGAGACAGATCCGGCATTCGTCGGCTTCCGCCACGTTGCCGCAGGTACGGCAGAACCGCACCTTTTCCGTGACCTCGATCAGGGCGTCCGCCAGCCGCCTGACCTCTGAGGTGTCGACGGCCAGCAGGTGAAAAGCGATCCGCTGGGCACCCTTCGGGCCGACCCCGGGCAGCCGCCCGAGCTCGTCAATGAGGCCCTGGATCACTCCCTCGTACACGTCGGGTCCTAAGTCTCCTCGTCATCGTCGTCCGGCGGGTGCCCGGCGCCGATGCCGAGGCCGGACAGGTCCAGGCCGCTAGGCAGGTCGAGCCCGCCGGGCATCCCCGGCATACCTGGCATCCCGGGAATACCGCCGCCTTGCATGGCCGCGGCGAACGGTCCCATCTGCTGCTGCTGGAGATTCTCGGCGGACCGGTAAGCGTCCCGGACCGCCGCAAGCACCAGATCGGCGATCGTCCGTGCCGTCTCCTCCGCGTCGTCGGAGTCCACCGCGGCGGCCTCGATGGTGAGGTCCATCAGCTCGCCCTGGCCGTTCACGGTGGCCTTGACCAGGCCGCCGCCCGACGTGCCGGTCACCTCGGCGTCGGCCAGCGCCTGCTGGGCACTCATGAGTTGTTCCTGCATCTGCTGCGCCGCAGCAAATAGCTGCTGCATGTCCATCTGGGGTTCCACATCGGCCTCCTATGAAGAGCCTACGACCAGCCTGACCCCGATAAACCGCAGTCAGGTCCCAACGAAGCCGAACGGTACCGCGCCTAGCCCTCGATCTCGCTAATCACCTGGCCCCCAAGCTCCCGCTGGATCAGGTCCATCCCGGTGAGTTCCGCCGCGGCCGGGGGCGGCCGACGCGAGGACGGCTCGTCCGGTGGCATTTCCTCCTCATCGGGCGGCATCTCATCCGGCGGCTCGTCGTCGTACTCCGCGCTGGCCGGCGGTGCGGACGGCGGTGGGACGGCGGGCTGACGCCGTCCCCGGCCC
>JALYVS010000561.1 GCA_030853115.1 Actinomycetota bacterium | reverse complement strand
ATCCGCGGCCGCGCGGTCCGCGGCGTCGTCGCGGGCCGTGGCGGCCGTAAGGCCGGCGCCGGAGACCGGGCTCACATCGTCCAGCGCCGGGGGAACCGCCGCGCCTACCGCCGCGCCTACTTCGGTGGCCGCCGGTGCGGCGCCGCCCATGCCGGAGGAACGGCGCTTGGAGACCACGATGGCGCCGACCACGATGACGACGGCTCCGAGGGCCACCCCGACCCGCAGCCCGGTGTTGTGGCTGTAGCTCACCACGCTGGGCGCGATCAGCAGCGCGACCAGGTTCATCACCTTGATCAGCGGGTTGATGGCCGGGCCCGCGGTGTCCTTGAACGGGTCACCGACGGTGTCGCCGATGATGGTAGCTTCATGCGCCGGGGAGCCCTTGCCGCCGTGATTGCCGTCTTCGACCAGCTTCTTGGCGTTGTCCCAGGCGCCACCGGAGTTGGCCAGGAAGACCGCCATCAGGACCCCGGCCGCGATCGCCCCGGCCAGGAACGCGCCGAGCGGCGCGTAACCGAAGGCGAAGCCGACCGCGATCGGGGTCAGGATAGCCAGGATGCCCGGGGTGGCGAGCTCGCGAAGCGAGTCCTTGGTGCAGATGTCGACCACCCGGGCGTAGTCGGGCTTCTCCGTGTAGTCCATGATCCCGGGCTTGGTGCGGAACTGGTTGCGGACCTCGAGGACGACCCGCTGGGCCGCGCGCCCCACCGCCATGATCAGCAGGCCGGCGAACATGAAGACCACCGCGGCGCCGATGATCACCCCGAC
Source organism: Actinomycetota bacterium (assembly GCA_030853115.1). Taxonomy (GTDB): domain Bacteria; phylum Actinomycetota; class Actinomycetes; order Streptosporangiales; family Streptosporangiaceae; genus Palsa-504. Next base: position 2,915 of record JALYVS010000561.1, on the reverse strand, counting down.
CAGGACGTTCGGCCGGTCCACGGACACGTTGAAGGCCCCCGCGGCCGCGGCCCCGAGCTTGGCCTTGACCGTGGTGTCGAACGCGCCGAACAAGGCGGTCGCGGCCAGCACGGCGGTGGCGATCGCGATGCCCTTGGTGATCGCCTTGGTGGTGTTGCCGATCGCGTCCAGCTGCGTCAGCACCCGGGCGCCTTCGCCCTCGACGTCGCCGGACATCTCGGCGATGCCCTGCGCGTTGTCGGTGACCGGGCCGAAGGAGTCCATTGTCACGATCACGCCGACGGTGGTGAGCAGGCCGGTGCCGGTCAGCGCCACCGCGAAGAAGGCGATCTGCGGGTTGTCGTACGCGAGCAGGAACGAGCCGAAGACCGCGGCGCCGATCAGCAGCGCCGCGTAGACGGCGGACTCCATCCCGGTCGAGATCCCGGACAAGATGACGGTGGCCGCGCCGGTCTCCGAGCTGTCACCGATGTCCATGACCGGCTTGCGGTTCACCTCGGTGAAGTATCCGGTCAGCAGCTGGATGGCGCTGGCCAGCACGATGCCGATGATCACGGCGCCGATCGCCAGCAACCGCGGGTTCCCGTGGTGGGTCAGAACCGAGGGGTCGGTGACCCCGGTCAGCTTGGTAAAACTCGACGGCAAGTACCAGAACGCGGCGCCGATGACGAGGACCAGCGAGATGATCGCTGAGGTGAAGAAGCCGCGATTGATGGCGGTCATGCCGCTGCGGTCGCTCTCGCGCGGCGTGACCAGGAAGATGCCGATCACGGCGGTGATCACGCCGATCATCGGCACGATCAGCGGGAAGACCAGACCGTAGTTCCCGAAGGCGACCTTGCCGAGCAGCAGCGAGGCGACGAGCATGACCGAGTAGGACTCGAACAGGTCGGCCGCCATGCCGGCGCAGTCACCCACGTTGTCGCCCACGTTGTCCGCGATGGTGGCGGCGTTGCGGGGGTCGTCTTCCGGGATGCCCTTCTCGACCTTGCCGACTAGGTCGGCGCCCACGTCGGCGGCCTTGGTGAAGATACCGCCGCCGACCCGCATGAACATCGCGAGCAGGGCGGCGCCGAAGCCGAAGCCCTCGAGCACCTGGGGCGCGTTGCCCTTGTAGATCCACACGACCAGCGCCGCGCCGAACAGGCCGAGGCCGACCGTGAACATGCCGGCCACGCCGCCGGTGCGGAACGCGATCCGCATGGCCGGGCGCTGACCACCGCCCGCCTCACGGGCCGCCGCGGCCACTCGCACGTTGCCCCGGACCGCGAGCGACATGCCGGTGAAGCCGGTCAGCGCGGAGAAGCCGGCGCCGACCAGGAAGAAGATGGAGCGGCCCCAGCGCACGCCGCCGGTGTCCGCGGGCAGCAGCAGGAGCACGAAGAAGATGAGCACCACGAACACGCTCAGGGTCCGGAACTGCCGGCGCAGGTACGCGGCCGCGCCCTCCTGGACGGCGAGCGCGATTTCCTGCATCTTCTGGGTGCCCTGGCTGGCCGCGAGCACCTCCCGCACCAGCACGGCGGCTACGCCAAGCGCGAGCAGGGCGACGACCGCGACGATGATCACCCAGGTCAGGTTGGAGCCGCTGACGGTGACGGGATTCGCCGCCAGCGCAGGGACGACAAGCCTAGACATTCGACCTCCTGGAATCCGAACGGAAGACGGTTACCGATCGGGACTAACGAGTGGCCGGCAGTCTACGCACGCGGGGGCCGAACCACGAACAGAGGACCATTCCTAACAATTTCGTTACCCTAGCGTTACTTTTACGAGAAGAGAACGTAACACTGCGGGCAGCGATGACGGCCTGCCGGACGGCGCAGAGCCGGTCAGGCCGTGCTGGCCGCCGGCCAGCTCATCCGGACGCTGACGCCAGCGCTCGTCGACGAGACCTGCACGTCATCGGCTAGCCCGGAGATCACGGCCAGCCCGAACCCGGCGGGAACCGCGCCGCCGTCCTCGTCGCGGGAGACCTCGGCGAGATGGGCCTGACCCGCGCCGTTGCCGTTAACGCCAGACGGGGCGTAGGACACGCTGGACGCGGTGGGAGCGTGATCGCTTACCACCACGACGAAGCGCTCGCCCTGATCGATCATCTCCATCCTGACCGGCTCGGCCGGGCAGTGCCTGCGGTGCGCCTCGACTGCGCGCGAGCATGCCTCGCCCACGGCGAGGCGCACTTCATCAAGCAGCGCTTCGTCCACGCCGCTGCGCCGCGCGACCGCGGTGGCGACCAGCCGCGCGGTACGAACGTGCGCGGGCAGCGGCGTGAACGTTACTTCGACAGTGGCCATCTCGGCAGGCTGACCGCGTTACTTCTCGAGCTTCTTGGCTGCGATGGCCAGGTCCACGGTCTCGTGGATGCCGAAGACCTTCGTCAGCCCGGTGATCCTGAAGATCTTGAGGATCCGCTCCTGCGTGCACACCAGGTCCAGGGAACCGTCATGCGCACGCACTCGCTTCAGGCCGCCGACCAGCACGCCGAGACCGGTGGAGTCCAGGAACTCGACCTTCTCCATGTTGACGACGAGCTGGTAGTTGTTCTGGTTGACCAGATTGATGAGCAGCTCACGGAGCCGCGGCGCCGTGTAGACATCAATCTCGCCTTCGACGTCGACGACCTCGATGCCGTCCTTGTTGTAATTACCGAGCTTCAGATCCACAAATCCTCCAGCGCCATGCAAGGCGTCGTCTCAAACGTCCCGCCCCGGCGCGCGGGCGATACGTAGCCAGAGCCTGAGGCGTAATCCTCTGCGGCATTCAACCACGCTCTGGTGTCATGTCTATACGAAATCATGCCTCCGAGCATCCCCAACGGATGTCACACTGCATTCTAGTGTCGACGATCACGCCCGTACCCCCGGCCAGACCCCTGGTATTCCCGGCAGAATGCCCCGCCGCGTGCCTGGCTC
>JALYVS010000560.1 GCA_030853115.1 Actinomycetota bacterium | reverse complement strand
ATGGTGAGCGCGCCCGCGATGGCCATCACGGGCCCCGCGCCGACGGCCAGCGCCAGGGCGCCGGCAGCCGCCGGGGTCAGGCCCTGACCGCCCATCGCCCCGGTGGAGTTGAGGCCGAACGCCTGAGCCCGGCTGTGCTCCGGCAGGCTAACGAGGAAGGCCTGCTGGATGCCGAGCTGGTAAGCGAAGCCGGAACCGCAGATCAGCAGGAGGACCCCGGCCAGCGGCAACGGAAGGCGGAAGGCCAGCGCGAGCAGCGGCACTCCCATTCCGGCGGCGAGCGGAAACGCGAGCCGCCCGCGCACGGCAGGCCGGGCGAACCGGGCGACCAGCACGTCTCCCAGCAGCATCCCGGCCGGCATCGCGGCGAGCAGGGGACCGGCCGCACTGGCGGGCCGGCCGAGCGACCCGGCGTAAGGGACGATCAGCGATTCGGCGCCGACGACGCACCACGCGGGCAGCCATTGTGCCAGCAGCAGGCCCCGTATCTTGCGGTCGGCGAACAGCTCGAGGTTTCCGGCTATGGTGGCGCCGAGGATCCCGCGGGCCCGACCGGCGCGGCCCCGACCCGCGCCGTCCCGACCCGGGTGGCCCTGGTCGGTGCGGCCCTGGCCGGCGCGAGCAGGCCGTGGCTTGAGGCCGAGCTGGCTGATGACCCCGGCCACGCCCAGCGACAGGCCGGCGGCCAGCAGCAGCCAGCGCGCGGGCACGACGGCGAGCACGGCGCCCCCGATCCCCAGGCCGATGATCTGGGTGCCCGAACCGGTGAGGTTGAACACCGAGCGCGCCAGGACGTAGCGGTCCCCGTCGGCCACCTCGGTAAGCAACCCTGAGATCGCCGCGGAGAACACGGGAGCAGCCATCGCCGTGACCGCGACCAGGGCCAGCATCACGGGGACCGGCCAGGCCGGCCACAGCCCGATCACCAGACCCGGAGCGGCACGAATGGCCAAGCCGGCCCCGATCACCAGCCGGGGCGGCAGCCGGTCGGCCAGAGCGGTGAACAACGCGCCGCCGATAACCTGCGGGGCGAACCCCATGCTGAATGCCAGCGCGGTAAAGAAAGCGGACCGGGTCTGGTCGTACACCAGCACCGACAGGCCGAGGATCTCGAACTCAAAGCCCAGGACGTACATGAGCTGGGCGGCGAACAGCACCCGGAACTCCCTGACCGCGAAAACCGAACGGTACGTGCTACGCGGGGCGGCGGCCGCCGCAGGGAGCGGTGGGGAGGGAGCCCCGGGCGGGCCGGGCGGGCCAGGCGGGCCGGGCGTCGTCGTGGTCATAGCCGCCATCGTGCGAGACGGGACGTCCGCAGCGTACTCTTTCGCCACAGGACGAAAGCTGGTGGCCGGTGGCTTTGCGGATCGAGGTGCGCAACGAGGACCTCACTACGACCCGGTTCGCGCTGTCGCCGCTGTGGGAGCTGAGCCAGGCGCTTCGCGCTCTGGCCGGCGAACCGGGGCAGCAGGACGAACCCGTGCTTCGTCCCTGGCTGGCCCGGGTGCGCAACCGTTACCGCGCGCTGGGGCGTGAGACGGACCTAGAGCTGATCCAGGCGCTGCATCCACCCGGCTGGGGCGCGGATTTTCTGTCCCCCGTCCCGGTGGCCATGTCGCCCCCCATTGGCGACCTGCTGGCCGAGGTCCGGGCGACGCCCCCGGAGCAAGCGCACCGCGAGGTCGCGGAAGCGCTGCGGCGGCAGCCCCGCGTTGCTCCCCGGGTCGAGCGGATCCTGACCAGTGACCAGGTCGCGTCTCGCGCCGCCGACGTGCTGGCCGAGGCCTGGCAGGCTCTGCTCGAGCCGGAATGGCCCGCCCTGCGGGCCATCCTCGAACGGGACGTGGTGTATCGCGCCGGCCAGCTCGCCTCCCGGGGCTGGGCGGCCGCGCTGACCGGGCTGCACCCCACCTTGAGCTGGCACCAGGGCCGGATCGAGCACAGCCGCTGGCCAGGCACCGAAGACGCCGAGCTGGGCGGGCGCGGCCTGCTATTCGTGCCGTCGGTGTTCGTCTGGCCCAGGCTCGCGCTGAGGCTGGACCCGCCCTGGCCGCCGGCCCTGATCTACCCCGCGCGCGGGGTCGCCGCGCTCTGGGCGCAGCCGGCCCGCGCCCGGCCAGGCCCGGCTCTGGAACGGCTCCTCGGCGCCTCGCGCGCGGCCATCCTGCTCGCGCTGGAGGAGCCGGCCAGTACCACTCAGCTCGCCGTCGTCTTGGGCCAGTCGATCGGTGGCATCGGCGATCACCTGGCCGTCCTGCGGGACGCCGGGCTGATCACCCGGGCCCGCTCCGGCCGTTCCGTCCTCTATACCCGCACCGCCGCGGGAGACGCCCTCACCGCCGCGGCTTCTTGATCGCGGAGACCTTAGCCGTTTAGTGGTGCGTTTTACGTCTGCGGACGTGTCCGGGCTGGTAGCGGGGTCGCGAGTTCCGGCGTGGGGTGTGATGGCGGTGTCGTGGTCGATGCGGGGGCGGCGAGGATCGCATGGATGACGGCGGCGCTTATCCTCGACCGTCGATACTTGATGCATGACGGCGGATTTCATGGTGGCCATGCGCGGCTACGACATGGCTCCAGTCGATCAGCTTCTCGCCCAGGCGGACCGGGCGCTGGCATCAGCTGACCCGCAACTGCGGTCAGCGGTCTGCCACGAGCTGCAGACCGTCCAGTTCAGGGAACGCCTGCGCGGATACGCCCGGCGCGAGGTTGACCACAGGCTCAAGCACCTCATCCAGGAACTCAAGGATGCTAGTGGGTGCGCCGGTTAATTCGTCGGGGGTCATGCGGCGAGGGGCCGGGGTGCGGCTGGGTCGTGCTTTCCGAGGCGGGTCAGGAGCTTGTTGAGGTCAGTGCGGGTGAATCTCCAGTCGAATGGCTGGGCACTGGCGTTGTAATGGCGTTCGAAGGCGAGGATCTGCTCGGCGAGGCCCTCCAGGTCCCCGAAGTCGTCGGGAGTGAGGAGCTTGCGCTGGATGACGGAGAAGTAGACCTCGACCTGGTTGAGCCAGGAGGCATGGACGGGCAGGTGGACCATCTGCGCGTTCGGGTAAGCGTCGCTGAGGCGTGCGGCCGCGGCCCAGTTGCGGTGCGAGGCCCCGTTGTCCACGACCCAGAACACCCGCCTGGCGGAGGCGTAGGGTTCGGCGGCCATGACCTGGTCGATCAGGGCGGTAAACGGCTTTATGCCGGTGGACGGCTCGCAGCGGCCGAAGACGCGGGCACGGTGGACGTCGTAGGCGGCCAGGTAGGCCAGGGTGCCGCAGCGCCGGTACTCGCTCTCGGCCCGCATCGCCCGCCGCGGCCCGGGCGGCAGCGGCAGGTGGAGCCGCGAGCGCGCCTGAACGCCCGGTTTCTCGTCGGCGCTGAGCACGTACTCGTCCTCGCCGAGCGGCTGTCCTTCCCAGGTCCGCTGGTACAGGTCCAGGACACGGCCGCCCTTGAGGGCGAAGTACGGGTCGCGGGGGAAGATCCACGACCGGTGCTGCCACGGCTTGATGGCGTCATCGGCGAGCCAGCGGCGCACCGTGGACGCCGAGACCGAGGTGACGATCCCGGCGGCTACCGCCTCGCGGGCGAGCTCGGGACAGGTCCAGCGGGCCAGCGGCCGCCCGCTGGCCGCGGGCAGCTCGCAGGCCAGGGCTTTCACCTCGGCCACGACCCGGGCGGGGAACGTCCGCGGCCGACCGGGCC
>JALYVS010000559.1 GCA_030853115.1 Actinomycetota bacterium | reverse complement strand
GGGCGCTGATGCGGTCCAGGGCCTGGGCGTAGACGGCGGTCTCGTCGGGTTTGTCGATGTAGTAGGCGCTGGTCATGGTCTCGCCGTAGATGATGTCGGGCTGGTCGTGGGCGTCGAACCGGAAGATGCGGAACGGCCCGTACATGGCCGGGTGCAGCCCGGCAGTGAACGGCAGGACCTGCACGGTGATGTCCGGCCGGGCGGCGGCCTCGATCAGTTTGTCGATCTGGGCGCGCATGACCTGCGGGCCGGTGGTGGCGGCCGGGCGGCGCAGCGTGTTCTCATCCAGCACCAGCCAGAGCCGGGGCGGGTCGGGGCGGGCGAGGATGTGCTGGCGGGCCAGCCGCAGCTCGACCCGCCGCTCGACTTCTTCCCCGGCGGCGTCAGGGAAGCCGGTCTGGACGCTGGCGCGGGCGTATTCCGGGGTCTGCAGCAGGCCGGGGATCCAGTGCGGGTCGTATCCGCGGATCAAGGTGGCGGCTTCTTCCAGGCCGACGAAGGTGCGGAACCAGGAGGGCAGCACGTCGTCGTAGCTGTGCCACCAGCCGGGCTTGGACGCGTCGCGGGCCAGGGCGAGGAAGGTGTCGATCTCGCCGGGGTCGGTGATGCCGTAGGCCATCAGCAGGCTCTTGACGGTCAGCGCCTTGAGGCCGCCTTCGGCGCGTTCCATCCGGCGGACGGTGTAGGAGGAGGAGTAGATCGCCCCGGCCGCCTGCTCGTAGTTCAGGCCGGCCTTTTCGCGCAGCGCCTGGAGCTGCCGGCCCAGGATCATCCGCAGCACGGTGGGGCCGCCGCCAGGCCGGGTTTCGGTCATGCCTGCCTCCCGCCGTTTTCCTGCGCTAAGCGTGCCATGGCCGTGACGGTACCGCAATGTCAGGTATCACATCTGTCACTGACTGGCCCTGTTTGGAAGCCCGTTATCACTCTATTTTGCAATGTGCATGGATCAAGGTAGAGGAACCCGGCAGGTAAGCGGCCCGCGACGCCATGTGACTTCATTTCCGTCACCTGGCAGGCAGGCCGGCTGGCTACGGCCGGGTGCCGATCCCGGCCCCGCGAGCTGATTGATGTAAGGAAAATCCGCGGGGCCGGGCCGGGCGGCGGCGTGAGCCGCCCCCCCGGGGCCGTCACCGGCCACGGGACCAGGGTCCCCCGTCCTGGCACCGGCCGGTGACAAGGCAGCGGCGCGGGGACCAGCCAGCCTCCGCGCCGCTGCCGCCGATGGCCAGGCGCAGGAGCTGAGATCGCGTAATGAAGGGAACCTCACGGAATGACTCAGGCAAGAGCTGGCGAGCCGAGCTTGGGGCGCCTGCCGTGACCGGGCCGCTGATGGACAGAGAACCGTGGTCCCCGGAGGCGCCTGGCATGCCGGGCTTGCGGCTGGTGATCGGCCTGGACGGCGACCCGCGCGCCTGGGTCCAGGTGGCAAACGACCTGCTGGAGCTTATCGTCAGCGGCGCGGTCAGGGCCGGGAGCCGGGTCCCGCCGGTCACCAGCCTCGGCGTGGAAACCAAGGTGCCGCTCAGCGCGGCCGTCCGGGCGTACCGCGAGCTAGCCAGCGAAGGCGTCCTGCACTGGGTGCCGCGGCTCGGCTATCACGTCCGGACCAGCATCACCGTGCCGGTGAGCAGCCGGCCGCGCAGGGACGGCGGGCTGACGGCGCTGCTGCCCGCCGGGCCACGGCAGCAGACCGGGCACCACGTGCCAGCCAGCCCCGGTACGGGGCAACGGTGAGCGGCGGGCTGGGCGGCACCGGGCTGGTCGCCGATGACCTGTACCTGATGGCCCACCACGAGACCAGCGGCCGGCCGTTCCTCCAGCAGCGTCCGCTGGGCGTCGGGCTGGCCGGGGGACTGCTGGCCGAGCTGATGCTGGGCGGCTGCGTCTTCACCGGCAAGGACGGCGCGGTAACGGCCGGGCGGACCTGGGCCGCCGATGAGCTGGGCCGGCGGGTCCGGGATCAGGTCGCCGCCGAGTCCGGGCAGCACTCGGTGACCGACTGGCTGCTGTTCCTGGGCCAGAGCGCCGCTGCCAGCGTGGCCGGCCGGCTGGAACAAGCCGGGTACCTGACCCGGGCCGGCGGCAGAGTGCCGTGGCGCGCCCCGCGGTGGGTGCCGGTGGACCCGGACTGGGCGTTCGCGCCGCTGCTGCGAGCCCGCCCGGCCACCGACGCCGCCCGGACGCTGACCGCCCACGCTGCGGTCCTGGCCGGGCTGGCCGGCGGGTGCGGGCTGCGGTTCCGCCTGGACCAGTACCTCCCGGCCGCCGGGCGCAGCATCGAGCAGTCCGTCAGCGCGCTCACGCCCGACCTGCAGCAGCTCACCGCTGCCGTCCAGGCAGCCGTCGACAGGGCCGTCCTGGCTCACCGGACCTGAACCATCCCCTATCCCAGCTAAGAGAGAACTAGGAGTCCCCCTTCGATGTCCCGAATTCAAGCAACAGGGTCCAGGCCGGGCAGTGTGACACGGGCGCTGGCCCGCGACCGGCTCGGTGTGCCCGCTGTGCTGTTTTTCGTCCTGGCCGGGGTCGCGCCGCTGACGGTGGCGGCTGGTGTTATCCCGACCGCGTACGCCGCCACCGGGCTGACCGGCATCCCGGCCGCGTTCCTGGTGATCGCGGTAATCCTTGCTATCTGGGCCAGCGGGTACGTCGCGATGACCCGGCACATCCGCAACGCCGGGGCGTTCTACGCGTTCATCTCGGCGGGCCTGGGCCGGGCCATGGGGGTCGCCGCCGCGCTGGTCGCGCTGCTGGCGTACTCCTTCCTCCAGGTGGGCCTGTACGGGGCGTTCGGGCCGAACGCCGCCGCCGAAGCCTCCGCGCACCTGGGACTCCACGCGGCCTGGTGGGCGTGGGCGCTCGGCGCCTGGGCGGTCGTGACCGTGCTGGGCCTGGCCCGGGTCGATGTCACCGGCCGGGTCCTGGGCGTGTTGCTATGCGCTGAGGTCATCGTCATCCTCGCCGAGACCATCACCGGGCTGGCCCGCCCGGCCGGCGGCCACCTCAGCTTCGCCACGTTGTCGCCGTCGTCGCTGACCTCGGCCGGGGTCGGCACCGCCGGGGTGCTGGCCGTGGTCGCGGTGCTCGGCTTCGTGGGATTCGAGCAGGCCCCCGTGCTCGCCGAGGAGGCCAGGAACCCCAGGCGCACGATCCCGGTCGCCACTTACGTAGCGCTGGGCATGATCGCGGTGGTCTATGCCGGGGCGAGCTGGGCGATGGCCGCGCATGTCGGCGACAGTCATGTCGTGGCCGCCGCAGCCGCGCAGGGCCCGGGGCTGCTGTTCGGGCTGGGCGGCAGCGGGGCGCTGTCGCAGGCGGCGCAGTGGCTGTTCCTGACCTCGCTGTTCGCCGCCGCGCTGGCCTTCCACAACGCGGTCTGGCGTTATATCTTCGCGCTGGGCCGGGAGAACGTGCTGCCCGCCGCGCTGGGCCGCACCGGCGGGAACAACATCCCCAAGGCCGCCTCCCTGACCCAGTCCGCCACCGGGTTGGCCGTCATCGCCGGCTATGCCGTGGCCCACGCGGACCCGATGACCGCGCTGTTCTTCGACCTGGGCACCACCGGCGGGTTCGGGATCCTGGTCCTGCTAGCGGTGACCGCCGTCGCGGTGATCGCGTTCTTCGCTCGCGATCCACTGGGGGAGAACCTTTGGCGGCGGCTGATCGCCCCCGCGCTGGCCGCCGCCGCTCTG
>JALYVS010000130.1 GCA_030853115.1 Actinomycetota bacterium | reverse complement strand
GTGCGCCGCGGCCTGCGGGCCGTCGGCGCGGCCGGGCTCAGCTACGACCTGCTGATCCGGCCGGGCCAGCTGCCCGCCGCGCTGCACGTGACCCGGTTCGACGGCGTGCGGTTCGTGCTCGATCACGGCGCCAAACCAGACATCGCCTCCGGCCTCTTCCAGCCGTGGGCCAGGCTGGTGGCTCAGCTCGCGCGCCGTCCCAACGTGGTCTGCAAGCTATCCGGCCTGGTCACCGAGGCCGGGCCGGGCTGGACGATGGCGCAGCTCAGGCCGTACGCCGGCCATCTGCTCGACTGCTTCGGGCCGCGGCGGCTGATGTTCGGTTCCGACTGGCCGGTCAGCACCCTGGCCGTAAGCTACCGCGGAGTGGTCGCCATGGCCCGGATGATCACCAGCGCGCTGGACCCAGCGGAACGAGAAGCCATCTTCGCCGGCAATGCGATGACGGCCTACGGCCTGCGGCCGCCCGGCGGCCCCCTGTGATCACGCTACCCGGCACGCATGTTGGCCTGGAAGCCGTTCGCCGGCGTCGCAGAAAGGTCGGCCGCGGAGTCGGCCGCGGCCGGCTCGGCGAGCTCGACGCGGTCCCTCCCGTGTCGCTTCGCGAGGTAGAGCGCCGCGTCGGCGAGCCGTTCCAGCCGCTCCAGCGTGCTCGCGTGGTCCGGATAACTGCCGACGCCGATCGAGGCCGTGACCGACACGTCGGTGCCTGGCAGGGAGATCTCGGCGATCGCCGCCCGGACGCGCTCGGCGATCTCGACCGCCGCGGACATCTCGGTGTCGGGCAGCAGGACAGCGAATTCCTCCCCGCCATTGCGGGCCGCGAAGTCCCGGGTCCGCAGCACGCTGCGCAGCACCGCGCCGACATTGGCGAGGACCTGGTCTCCCACCGCGTGTCCCCGCTGGTCGTTGACTTGCTTGAAGTGGTCGAGGTCGAGGAGCAGCAGCGCGAGCGGCGAACCCGTCGTCGAGGCCTGTGCGAACATCCGCTTCAGGGCATCGGTGGCGGCCCGCTTGTTGGGCAGCCCGGTGAGGCCGTCGGTCGCGGCGCGGATCTCCGCGACGGCGAGGTTGCGCAGGTTCGCCAGGACCGGTGCCGCCTGACTGACGGAATCGCGGCTCCGTTGTTCCTCGGCCTCGGTGTAAGGCGCCGGGCGGTTGAGCAGGACGGAGCCGATCACCTCGCCTCCCACCGTCAGCGGAACGCAGGACTTGGTGCCGGGGCACGGGGCGCACACCGGGCACGACAGCAGGGCCGGCCGCTTCACGTCTTCGCGGTGTGTCCGGCCGGACCGGACCGCGAGACAGGAGCGGGGCTTCGCGCCGCGCAGGGTCTCGGCAAGCGGCGAACCGCCGGGCAGCGGCGTGACGGCCTCCAGCCGGTCGGCGCTGTTGTTCCGGTTGAGCACCACGGCAGTCGTCGCCACCAGCGTGCGCTCGAGGTGATGCTGGAGGAGCTGCTGCGCTTCGTCCTCGTTGTTGGCGATTTGCAGGGTGTCTGCGAACTCCGCCTGATCCTGGCCGGGCTCCAGGCTCCGCTGGATGCGGCGGGCTCCGGATAGCACGAGCGCAACGCCGGTCAGCATGCCCAGGACAGCGGCGCCAATCACGAGACCGGTGGTCCGGCCGGCGTCCGCGGCCGCGTCGACCTGGTCGCGGTGCCCGCCGAGCTGCTCCTCGCCGAAAAGGTCGTCGATATCGGCACTGACGCTCTGATAGGCGGCCGTCAGCCGGGCGGCCAGGGCCGCGGCGGGATGAGCCGTCACGTTCGCCGGGCTCAGAAGGTTACGGACGGCGATCCAGTGCTGGGCGAACCGCGCGAAGTCGGCGTGTTCGGCCGCAGGATCGCCTGCGTGCAGCCGCTCCAGGGTGAAGAGCTGTCCGTCGGCGGCCGGCAGCAGCCGGGTGTACAGGGCACCAAGAAGCTGCGCCTGCCGGGCCCTGTCCGAGGTGAGGAATGCCTGCTCGCCCGTGGCGTACGCCGCGTCCATATCCCGGGCGAGCTGGCCGGTCGCGGTGAGGTGGTCAACTCGTCGCTCGCGATTGAATTTCCCAGTCTCGTCGATGCGCGAGTTCCTACTATGCCGATGGCTGCGACGGCGACCACTACGAGCGCGAGGCCCAGGCCGAGAGCCATAAGCGAGCTGATCGCGGCCCTGGCCAGTACCCTCACAAATTTCTCCTACCCGGCGAGCTAATATCAAGCGCTCCTGAGTTTACCGAATCGGGAGCCGGTGATATCGATGGAGCCCCGTAGGCCTTAGAAGCACCTAATTCGAAGGTTACGGACCGGCTTATAAGGAAATATGCGGATAGTGACCGTCGCCGTTATCCGGCTGCCGGGCGATTGGAATTAACGGTCACGCCGGACGGCTTTCGGTTTAACCGCCTATAACCTGCGGCGACTATCTCAGGGGCAGGCGTGAGCGTGCTGTCCGCTTTCGGTGCCCGGTTCGCCGCCCATCATCTTGAGCATGGGGATGCCGCCGGTGCGGGTGAACCGGTAGCACAGGGCCGCGGCCAGGGTCAGAAAGATGATGTTCAGCACGGTGGTGTAGTTCCACTGGATGGACGCCTCGATCACTTTGGCGTGCCGTCCGGCCGGGATGAGGCCGAGCCCCCCGAAAATCAGCTCGGTGAGGTACCCGGCGGCGGCCATGGTGACATAGAAGGTGCCCAGGATGAACAGCATCATCTTGGTGCCGTAGTACTTCCGGTAGATCACCAGGATCGGCACGATGATCAGGTCGGCGAAGATGAACGCGACGACCCCGCCGAAGCTGATGCCGGCGTTCCACAGCACCGCGGCGAGGGGGATGTTGCCGATCGAGCAGACGAAGCTCAGCAGGCTGACCACCGGCCCGATCAGCGGCCCGGTCAGTTCGGCGGCCAGCGGGTGCCCGGTGAAGAACAGGTGGCCCCAGAAGCTGTCAGGGACCCAGGCGGCGACCGCGCCGGCGATCAGCAGGCCGATCACGATGTCACGGATGACCGCAGCCCATTCCATCACGAAAATGTGCGACACGGAGGTGAACGCCTGACGCGTCCGGAGCCGGTGCCACAGGGTGCCCCCGGAGGCGATGGTCATGTCCATCGCGGCGTGGCCCTCCATCGACCCCGCCAGCCCCCGGCCGGCCTGGGCGCGGGCAGCATCAAGGAGCCGCTGGCGCAGGAACAGGCGGAACAGCAGCGCCAACAAGATGATCATGATCGGGCCGCCGGTGAACTCGGCCAAGGTGAACTGCCAGCCGATCAGCAGCGACAAGATGATGCCGAGCTCCACCACCAGGTTGGTGGAGGCGACCTCGAACGCCATCGCGGCGGTGAAGCTGGCGCCCTGGCGGAACAGCGACCTGGCCAGCGCCACGGCGGCGTAAGAGCAGGAGGAGGAGGCCGCGCCGAACCCGGTCGCGACCGCTAGCGTGGCGGGCCGGTCGTCCCCCAGCCGCCGGATGATAGTGGAGCGCCGCACCGCGGCCTGCACCACGGCGGACAGGGCAAAGCCGAGGACCAGCGCCCACAAGATCTCCCAGGTCATCGACCCGCTGATCGCCAGGGCGTGACCCAGGGCATGCAGCCCTTTCATGAATCCTCCTGTCCTGGCCGCCGGGATCACCGACAGGCGGCCTCCGTTACCCCGGCTGACCGGTGCGGCGTAAGTATACCCATAGGGGGTATACGAAGCTATCATGACTCCGGCCGCAGGCCGGGCGGGAACCGGGGATCGTCAGGGGTCAGATGGCCCGATGACCAGGGCGGCGGGGCTGTGCTGTGGCCTGAGCGCCGTGACGGCCAGCCGGCTGGCCCCTGGGTGCCACGACGCTAGCTGCACCTTCGTTGTGAAGCTGAGCTCGGCCACCAGGCTGTCGCCGCCGGCGGGCCAGCCAAAGCTGACCAGGGCAGCGCTGCTGACCCAGGTTTCCGGCATGGCCGTCAGGCGGCCGCTGGCCGTGGACACGAGCTCCAGTTGCACCGCCAGTTCGCCGGCGGCGGTGTCGTCGCTAAAGCGCACCTGGACCACCAGGAAACTGCCGTCGGGGCTGAACGCGGCATTGGCCACCGAACTCGCCTCGGGCAATTCAACCGGTACCTGCCGGCCGGTGGCCAGATTCAGCACCTGCACCCGGCAGCGTGCGGCACACGGCGGCGCCCAGGCGATCTGGGTTGGGCTCGCCGCGATCACTGCGGCCAAGGTGCGGCTGGGCCGCGCAGCGGCTGGATCCCACAACGTGTCGGCTATCATCCCCGGGCGCTGGGCCACCGGTGCCAGCAGCAGGCCGCGGTCGGTCCCCTGCTCGATCAGGTACCCGGCCGGCAACTTGATCCGCGGCCCGATCGGCCGGCCAGCGGTACTGACTTCCCGGGCCAGGCCCGCGGCCGTGACCGGATCGTCGCCCGGCGGGTAGCTGGTCAGCCACAATGTGCCAGCGACGCCTGGGGCGACCGCGTCCGCCTGCCCCGCCGGGTTCACCGACCGCCCGCGATCGGCCAGGAAATAGACGGCACGCTGCGGTCCGGCGCAGCTGGCGCAGACGGCCTCGGCACCCGGCCTGGCCTGCACCGCCCAGCCGCCCGCCGAGCGGATGAACTGGTAGCCAGACCGCTGCGGCGGCAGGCCGCCGATCGGAACCACCTGGCCCGTGGCCGGCCAGAACCACACCGGTCGCTGTCCGGTCGCCGGCAGCCGGAGACCGCCCGGCCAGGGCAACGTCTGACCGGTGATCCCGTCGGGTTCCGCCGCCACCCCCGCGTCACCCGAAATGCCCAGCGGCAGCGACAGCGGAGTCGTGGTGACAGCCGCCCGGACCGCTCGCGCATGTCCCGACCGCGGCAGGTAGTGCGCCACCGCCACTGCCACCAGCACGAGCACGGCGGCGGCTGCCACCCGTCGCGGCCACGGTCCGGACTCACGGCCCCCGCCCTGGCTCAGGATGTCAGGCACAGCCATCACCGCCAAGAGCGTCCCGATCCGTGCCTCCGAGGATACTCGCACCCGGGCTCAGCGCTGCAAGCCGTCCCATGACCAGCGGGGAATGCTCATGCCCTCGGGAACTTCGTCAGCCGAGGCGTGGTAGCGCGACATCGTCGTGGTGGTGACCCAGGCGAAGTAGTCGTGCAGTACCTGCTGGAGCGGGCCGGCCTCTTCCACGCCGGCGTCGTGCATCGCCTGATCGAAACAGGCGATCGCCCGGCGGTCCATCTCCTCGTGCGGGCCGTTACCGCTGTGGATCCGCACGACCGAGGTCTCGTCGCCGTAGCCGCCGGCGTCGCCGTAGCCGCCGGTGTAGAAGGCCGGCCCGCCAAGGGCTTCGGCCCAGTACGCGGCCAGCCGCTCGGTGTGCTGCGGGTGGAATCCGCCGCTGAACGCGTGGCTGACGATCTTGTCGGCCATCACCAGGCGGTGCCACGCCCCGGCCAGCCGGACCATGCCCGCACGGCCGCCCGCGGCCTCATACACGCTCTGCATGCCCCCACAATGCCATGGCAACCCAGGCCATGTCTCGCGCGGGACTGCTCCGCCGGGTGGCTGCCGGGTCAGCCCATTTGACCTTGACCCTGGGTCAGGCCGCACAGTCGTGGAGTCGGGCATGGCGCACGACCCTGGAGGAGAGCCATGGAGCTTATGACGATCGGCGCTTTCGCGGAGCGGACCCGGCTGTCCGCGAAGGCGCTGCGTCTTTACGACCGTCTCGGCCTCCTGACGGCCGCGCAGGTCGACCCGGTGAACGGCTATCGCCTGTACGGCGAGGACCAGGTGGAATCCGCCCGCCTGGTCGGGCTGCTCCGCTGCGTCGGTATGCCCCTCAGCGTGATCGCCGAGGTCCTCTCGGCCCCGCCCGGTAAGGCCTCCGGCGTGATTGGGCGGTACTGGGCGCAGGCCGAGTCCGTCACGGGGGAGCGCCGGGCGCTTGTCTTCTATATCCAGGCCAGACTCACAGGAGCCGACATGGCAACCTACGAAATCCAGACCCGGAGCATTCCCGGACGTCGCCTGGCTGCGATCAGCCGGCACCTTCACGCGGACGAGACCGACGCCTTCTTCGTCGACGCCTTCGCTCGCCTGCGAGCGGCCGGTCCGGGTCTGGAGGGGATCGCCGGCTGCCCGTTCCTGGTCTTCTACGGCGAAGTCAGCGACGACAGCGACGGGCCGGTCGAGTTGTGCCGGCCGCTGGCTCCTCCCGCCGGGGACGTAGCTGGCTTCGGGGCTGATGTCCAGATCCGGGTCGAGCCGGCCCACGACGAGGCCTTCATCCGCCTGGCCCTGAAGGACATGGGCTGGCCGGCGATGCTCCCGGCTGTCGATGCTCTGGATGCCTGGGCGACGCGGCAGCGCCGGCCGCCGGCCGGCGCCTTGCGCCAGGTGCTGATCGCTGACCAGCGCAGCGCGACCCCGGACACGCTGGTCTGCGACCTTACGGTGCCGTTGAAGTGAGCAGCGCGGTCAGCAGGCCGGCCTGCGCACGCTCACTAGGATGAGTGGGTGAGGAGCGAGGGCATCTGGCTGCGCTTTCTGTCCGGTCCCGATATCGAGGGCCTCGGCGCGCGCGGCACGGCCTTCTTCAACGTCACCATGCTCGACGCGATCTTCGGCTTCGCCGTGATCCGGGTGACAAGCCGCCGCCCCGAGTCGCGCGAGGGTGTTCGCGGAGCAGCTGCGAGCAGAGCGATCCGGGCCGGTCAGCTGCGGTCACCGGCCGGCTCCTTGTGGACCGAGGCCTGGTAGATCTGCGCGACCGACGATTCGAGCTGGGCGTTGAACTGCTCGTCGGTCTGGCTTTCGGTCAGTCCTTCGAGAAGCGCACGGGAGAAGCTGGCGATGAGGGTGGCATCGCGGGCGAGCCGGGCGCAGGCCTGGTCACGGCTGTAGCCGCCCGACAAAGCGACGACCCGCAGGACGCGCGGGTCAGCGGCCAGGTCGCCGTACAGGCCGGGCCGGTTCGGGATGGTGACCTTCAGCATCACGGTCGCACCCTCGGGCAGCGCCTCGACGTGCTTGGTGATGGCATCGTGGAGCAGCGTCTCAGCCTGCTCCTTGCGCGGGCTGGAGATGCTGACCTCGGGCTCGATGATCGGCACCAGGCCGGCGGCCAGGATCCGGTTCGCGTAGTCGAGCTGCTGGTCCATGACCGCCGAGATCCCGGTCTCGTCGGCGTCGTTGATCACCGACCGCATCTTGGTCCCGAAGATCTGGTGCCGTTGCGCGCGCTCGAGCAGATCATCGAGGGTGCTGATCGGCTTCATAAGCTGCACGCCGTCCCGCTCGGAAGCCAGCCCGCTGTCGACTTTCAGGAACGGCACCACGTTCTTCTCGTCCCACAGGTACCGCGCGGTGGGGACGCCGGCCACGTCCCGTTCCATGGTCTGATCGAACAAGATCGCCGCGAGAACGTGCGAGCCGTCGAACGCCGGACTGGTCAGCACCCGGGTCCGCATGGCGTGGACCAGGTCGAACATCTCGGCGTCGGAGCTGTAGCGGTCCTGCTCGATGCCGTACTCGGCCAGCGCCTTGGGCGTGCTGCCGCCACTTTGGTCCAGGGCCGCGAAGAAGCCGCGGCCGGTCCTGACCTTCTCGGATTGAGTAGTGTTCATCTTCGGTATTGTGGCATGGCGTACCTTCCTGGCCACCGGGGGAGGACGGGGCGACAAGCGGGGCGATCCCGGCCAATCCCGGTGCTGGCCTCGGGTCAACCGCGGTGTGCCGCGGCCAGCACGGCTGCGACGCTGCGGTCTACGTCAGCCGGGGTAGTCGCCCAGTTGCTGATGCTGATCCGCATGGCCGGGCGTCCGCGCCAGGTGGTCGGGCCGCACCAGCAGGTGCCCTCGCGTTGCACCCCGGTGATCATTTCCTGGGTCGCGCGGGGGTCAGCGCAGGCGGCCACGACCTGGTTGAGCCGCACCTCGTTCAGGATCTCCAGCCCTCCGGCGGCCAGGCCGGAGGCGAACCGCCTGGCCAGGGCGACGTGGCCGGCGACCAAGCCGGAGACCCCGTCGCGGCCCAGGGCGGCCAGCACGGCCCACACCTCGGCTCCGCGGGCGCGCTGGGAGGACTGAGGCGTGAACTGCAGCGGGTCCCGCGCGGTGCCGAGCGGCAGGTACGAGGCCTCGGCCCGCATCGCGGCCCGCAGCGCCTCACCGTCGCGCACCAGGGCGATGCCGCAGTCGTAGGTCGTGTTCAGCCATTTGTGAGCGTCGGTCGCCCAGGAGTCGGCGGCGGCGGCGCCCGCCACCTCGGCGGCCAGCTCCGGGCACGCGGCGGCCCACAGCCCGAACGCGCCATCGACATGTACCCAGGCGCCCTGCGCGTGCGCCCAGTCGATGAGCGGGCCGAACGGGTCGCTAGCTCCGCTGTTGACGTTGCCGGCCTGCAGGCAGAGGATCGCAGGGGTGTCCAGCTCCGGCAGCTCGCCGAGGGCGATGCGCCCTTGATCATCGGTGCGCAGCCGGACGGCCCGGCCGCGCCCCAGCCCGATCAGGCCCAGTGCCTTCAGGACCGCGGCATGGACCTCATCACCCACCACCACCTGGACCGCAGGCGCGCCGACCAGCCCGGCACCGGCAGCGTCCCAGCCGGCTCGGGCCAGGACCGCGTCCCGTCCCGCCGCCAGGCACGCCGCGTTGGCCATCGTCGCCCCGGAGACGAAACCCCCTGCCGTCCCGGCGGGCAGCCCGAGGAGCTGGCAGACCCACCCGATGGCCACCGCGTCCAGGCGGGTCGCCACCGGGGACATGACCGACAGCGCGGCGTTCTGGTCCCACGCCGCCAGCAGCCACGACGCCGCGACCGCCACCGGCAGCGCCCCGCCGCTGACGAAGCCGAAATAGCGCGGGCCCGCGCTCGCTACCGTCGCCAGCGAGCCCACGTCGTCAAGGGCCGCCAGTACCCGCGACGGCTCGATTCCCGTCTCCGGCAACGGGAAATCCAGCTCATCCAGCGCAAGCACCGCCTCAGCCGACGGGGCTACCGCGCGATCAGCCAGTCCCCGCAGGTAACGCCCGGCCCGTTCCGCTGCCTCCGCGAGCAGGTCAGCACGGGACTCGTCATCTTCTCCGAACCTGCCCGGCATGCCATCGTCCTTCACAACCTGGACGGTATCGCGATCACCGCGGAATCCGCGCCAGCGGTCAGGATCGCACCGCCAGGGCCGCGAGCCGGTGGCATCAGGCCGGCAGTTCAGTCACCAGCTCCGGTGGCAGGCCGTGCGTCTGGTGCAGGTACCGGAGGTCGTCCTCGGTCAGCGGCCGGCCGGTACTGAACTGGGTCAGGACCTTGCGCCCGCGGGTGAGTAGCCCGGCGAACCGCTGCTCCTCGGTGCGGAGCACGTTGCTGACCGGCCCGCTGCCCGGGGCCTGCCCGAATCGGGCCAGCGTGTGCTCGAGCAGCGAGCCCGGCAGATCGCTCAGGGTCCTGGTGCTGTCGCCGCGCCACAGCACGGTGAGCGCGCGCCGGAGCAGCCGCCGTAGTACGTAACCCCGGCCGGCGTTGGACGGCGTGACGCCATCGCCGATGATGACGATGCTGGCGCGCAAGTGGTCAGCGAGCAGCCGCAGCGATCGCTGGTCCGGCTGCCACAAGCTGGGCAGCGTGCTCATCCAGGGCTGGAATACGTCGCTGTCGAACACCGAGGGCTTGCCCTGCAGGACCATCAGCAGCCGTTCCAGGCCCATCCCGGTGTCCACGCTAGGCTGCGGCAGCGCCTCCAGGCTGCCATCGGCGTGCCGCCGGTATCGCATCGTCACGTGGTTCCACACCTCCATCCAGCGCTCGTCGGTGCCAGGCGTGCCCTGCGGCGTGCCCTCACCGGTCCAGGCGAATATCTCCGAGTCGGGGCCGCACGGGCCGGTCGGGCCGTTGGACCACCAGTTGTCGCAGGTGGTCAGCTCGACCGGCACACCGAGCTCGGCCCAGGTGTGCCGCGACTGGATATCAGGGTCCACCTGTTCATCTCCGCCGAACACGGTCGCATGCAGACGATCCTTGCCGATACCGAAGCCGTCGACCATCAGCTGGTAACCCCAGCGCAGGCTCTGCGGGCCCTGGTAGTCACCCAGAGACCAGGAGCCGAGCATCTGGAACGCGGTCAGATGGCGGTTATCGCCGACCTCGTCGAGATCGGTCGTGCGCAGACAGCGCTGGACGCCGGTCAGGCGCCTGCCCTGAGGGTGCGGCAAGCCTTCCAGATAACGGGTCAACGGGTGCATCCCCGCGGTGGTGAACAGTACCTGGCCGCCCGCCGGGAGCACCAGCGAGCTGCCCGGCAGCACCTGATGGCCCCGGTCCCCGAAGAACTCGAGGAAGGTACGGGTCATCTCGGTCACGTTCATCAAGGCATTAGTCCTTTCTGGTGGCCGGGACCAGAAAGGGATCGCAGGCTTCGCCGTAATGGCAGATCTAGCTCACGCACCGGCGCACCATTCCCGGTCGCCGGCGTGCTAGAGGTGAGGTCAGGCAGCAGCCGCCGGCGAGCTGATAGCTCGCGCGGCCATGCCATTCAAGCTGACCTTCATGCCCTCACTATAGGCATGGCCGCCCGTGCCGCCCAACGGCTTTTCACCCGGGCCGCCGGAACCTAGCGGGCCGGCCGGGGCTACGGCCCGGGCGGGGGGTAGCTCAGCGCTGTAGCGAGAACCGGATCGGCCCCGGTCAGCACCTGCCGGATCGTGGGAGCCACGACGATATCCGGAGTAGCCAGTCTTCTGCTCGGATCATTAACCACCTTGGTGGTATAGAGAACCGTAATTCCTGAGTTAGGCAGCGTGAAAGAGGACTCGTTGCCGTACTCGTTGATGGGATCTCCTGGCGGCTGCCCAATCAGTAGGGCATTCGGGACCTGGCCCAGGTTATACGCGTCAAGGGTGGCGGAGGAGTCGGTGTACTGGTTGACCAGGCCGAAGATCCGGTCGCGGCGGTGGAGGGCCGGATCGGCCGTCAGGGCGCCGATGAGCGAGGTGAATGGCTCGGTGTCGCCGCCGGAATTGTCGCGCAGATCGACTATGAGACGGTAGGAGGGCTGCCGGCGCAGCACGGCGAGCGCCCGGATCGCGAGTTGCTGGAACCCGTTGTCGTTGCGGCATTCGTTGTACTTCAGGTAAACGGCGCGCTGGCTGCTGAGGACTTGAAGCCAGTAAGGCTTGTCCTGATCGCGCAAGTACAGCGGCTGCGGGATGCTGGCCAGGTCGGCGGCCCGGACGTGGGTCACCGCGGACAGCCGGAGCACGCTGCGAACGCCGTCGACGGCGCGGACCGTAAACGCGGCCCAGTCCGGTGACCGGGTAACTCCCAGCCAGTACAGCAGCGGCGGGAACGATCTCAGGTATCCGGCCTCTTCATCCTGCAGCAACCCGGGATCCTGGTCGTCGATCACGCTGGCGATGCGGCTTAGGACCTGCGCGATCGTTTGGCCGCCCACCTCCAGGATCTGGGCACCCAGCAGGTCTCGCTCGGCGCGGGGCACGCTGACCAGGTAGAGCTTTCCGCCGGCCCAGGTCAGCCGGAACGGGAAGGAGGTCCCGGCGGGCAGGAGCACCTGGGTCTCGTCGTCGTGCAGCATGGCCACCATCCGGGCCATGCCCACGATCACCTGACCGTCGCTCAGCCACGGCACCCGTGCCTCCAGTCGCGCCGCGGCGCCGTTCCAGGCCGGCCGCCGTACCTGCAGCAGACCACCGACGTGCCGGTGCGGCAGTTCGCTCGCCAGGTACGTTATGTCGGCGCGCCATCGCTGATTCCTCGATGGGGCCGTCCGATCGCCGCCTACTGCGAGTACCGCTAGCACGGTCGCGGCGGCAGCCAGGACTGCTATGCCGGGAACCAGCACTCGCGGCCGGGTCACGTGGTGGAGTTTCACGCCGCCTCCCAGGCCTGAATCGTCCGCCGTCGGGGCGTGCGCGGTCCCGCCATGGCTGAACATTCAGCGTACACAGAGGTGTTCACTCCGGCGTGAGACGGTGTTCACCTCGATGTCGGGGAGGGACGCTACAAAACACCTCATGAGAAATATGTTCAAACCCCCTCGGTGCCGCCAGGCTCTCACCGCCGTGAGCGCAGGCATCGTGGCCCTGTCGGCGGTCCTTCTTCCGGTCGCAGCGGCGAGCGCGTCCCCCGCGGGCCAGCCGGCCTCGGCGGGACGCGGCCAGGACGGCCTGGGCATCAAGCCGGGCAAGATCAAGCACGTGTGGCTGATCATCTTGGAGAACAAGTCCTACGACGCGTCTTTCACCGGCCTGAACAACAACACCTACCTGTGGAAGACCCTGCCGGCCCAGGGTGTCCTGTTGAAGAACTACTACGGGACCGGGCACTTCAGCCTGGACAACTACATCTCGCTGGCCAGCGGGCAGGCGACCCAGCCCGACACCCAGGCGGACTGCCCGTACTACGACCAGTTCTCCGGAACGACCGACACCAAGGGCGGCCTGTGGACGAACCCGGATTACGGGCAGCTGTCGTCGGCCCAGGGGCCGAACGCCGCAGCCGGATCCAACGGCTGCGTGTACCCGTCCAGCGTCCCGACCTTGTTCAACCAGCTGGACGCGTCCAAGGTCAGCTGGAAGGGCTACGCCCAAGACCTCGGGAACACCGACACGGGCAGCTCCGCGCACAGCGCAGGCACGCAGTACTGCGGCGCGCCCTACGCCACGCCGGCCGCGACCGGGAGCAAGACGCAGCCCAACCCGGGCAGCGCCAACGCGACCGACCAGTACGTGCCGAAGCACTTCCCGTTCCCGTGGTTCGACTCGATCTTGACCTCGGGCGACTGTAACCCGGCCCACATCGCGAACCTCTTCGACGCCAGCAACGGCCTCTACCACGACCTGCAGAGCACCGCGACGACCCCGGCGGTCAGCTGGATCTCGCCGAACAACTGCAGCGACGCGCACGACGCGGTCTGCCACGGGAACAACCTGTCCGGCGGTTTCTCCAGCCCGATCACGGCGAACCCGCCGGTGAACTACACCGGCGGCCTGTACGCCGCGGACCTGTTCCTCGAGCACATCGTGCCCGAGATCGAGTCCTCGCCCGCGTTCAAAGCCGGCGGCATGATCAACATCACCTTCGACGAGGCGTTCCCGCCGTTTACCTACACGGGCAACAGCTTCCGGAACTCCATGATCGTCTCGCCCGACGCCGCGACGTCGGTCGCCAACGACACCGCGGGCGAGACCCTGTTCGGCCACCAGGTCCACTACGAGCCCACCGGCCCGAACACGCCGCTGGCCAAGAGCGCGGCCGGCCAGGAGCTCTACCCCGGCCCCGGCGACAACGCCTTCGTCGACCGGCCCGGTAACTGCGTGGCCCAGACGGTCCCGGCCCAGCCCGCGGGCACCTGCCTGCTCGGGGGCGGCAACCCCGTGCCCGGCGCGCGCACCGACGCCGGGGCGACCGCCGCGGCGGGCAGCACCACGATCGCGGATAACGCGGCCGTGTCAACCGACATGGGCCGCACCGTCACCGGTGCCGGCATCCCGGCCGGCGCGCTGGTCGGAAAGGTGACCGAC
>JALYVS010000558.1 GCA_030853115.1 Actinomycetota bacterium | reverse complement strand
GCACGTACACGTGCACCCCCTTCGACCCGCTGGTCTTGACCGCCCCGGCCAGGCCCGCGTCGATCAGCGCCTGCCGCACCAGCAGCGCCGCCGCCACCGCCTGACCGAACGGGCCGCCCTCCGGCGGGTCGATGTCCAGGATCACCTGCCTAGGCCGGTCCGGCTGGCCCGCCAGGGTCAGGGTCGGGTGATACTCCACCGCCCGCTGGTTGGCGAACCACAGCAGCGTGCGCCAGTCATCGCACAGCGCGTACCGCACCTCACGCCGCGACGACTCCGCCCACAGCGTCACGAAGCGGATCCAGGGCGGCGCGTAATCCGGCAGGTTCTTCTGCATGAACGGCTTCTGGCCGGCCCGAACCCGGATCACCGACAGCGGCCGGTCCCGCAACTCCGGCACGATGAACTCCGAGACGGCCTCCAGGTAGTCCACCAGGTCCCGCTTGGTCGCGCCCGCCTCGTCGAACAGCGGGTCGTCGAGGTGAGTCAGCGCGATGCCATCGCGCTCCGGCGTGGTCATGAATTCCCCCAATACACGCTTTGTCAACGACAAGCACCAGTGCCGCTACTGTAAGGCCGACGAGGGAAGGAGCCGTCGCCATGGCGTTCAGCGGGTGGCCTGAGGAAGCGCTCGATTTCTACGACGGGCTGATGGCCGACAACACCAAGACCTACTGGGCCGAGCACAAGGCCGTCTACGACCAGCAGGTCCTGGGCCCGATGACCGAGCTCGCCGAGGAACTGGCCGCGGAGTTCGGCGAGCCGAAGATCTTCCGGCCTTACCGGGACGTCCGGTTCAGCGCGGACAAGACCCCGTACAAGACGCATATCGGGACGGTGCTCGGCGGGTACCGGCTACATCCAGCTGTCCGCCGAGGGCCTGGCCGCGGGGGCCGGCATGTGGCAGATGGACCCGGAGCGGCTCGCCCGCTACCGTGCGGCGGTCGTCAGCGACCGGCTCGGACCCGGGCTCGAGCAGATCGTCGCCATGATCGAGAAAGAAGGCCACCAGGTGCACGGGCACGGCGTGCTCAAGTCCGCGCCCCGCGGCTACCCGGCCGACCACCCCCGCATCGGCCTGCTCCGCAACAAAGGCCTCACCGCCTGGCGGCAATGGCCGGTCGAGCCCTGGCTGGGAACGGCTTCGGCCAAGGACCACCTGGTTTCTTTTTTCCGAACGGCCCTGCCTCTCACGTCCTGGCTCAACCAGAACGTCGACCGGTGAGCAGCATCGCCCAGCGGGCCGCGGCAGTTTTCGCGGCCACCAGGCCGGGGCGTACTCTTACGGCCCGGTACGCCAACTCTGCAAGGGACATGTGGTGAGCGAACCCGACGAATCCCTCCGGGTCTCCGACGCCGAGCGTGACGTCACGCTGCGGGTGCTCGGCGATCACGCCGCCGTCGGCCGGCTGACCCTCGATGAGCTGGAGGACCGGGCCGGCCAGGCGCTGGTGGCCAAGACCCGGGGTGAGCTCGCGGCGCTGACCAGCGACCTGCCCGAAGCAGCGGGGCAGCAGCTGCCGGTGCAGGCCAGGGCGAAGAAGCCGGTGCGCTGGATGGTGGCCATCATGGGCGGTTCGCACCGGCGCGGCCGGTTCCGCGCGGTCGGCAGCATCAACGCCGTGGCGATCATGGGTGGCGACGAGATCGATCTGCGCGAGGCCGAGATCGAAGGCGGCGAGCTCACCCTGAACCTGATCGCGGTCATGGGCGGTTCGAACATCTACGTCCCCGACTCCGTCGACCTCGAGGTGGGCGGCTTCTCGCTGATGGGCGGGCACGAGCAGATCGGCCGCGCGCTCCGTCCGCGCCCGGGCGCCCCGGTGATCCGGCTCCGCATCTACACCCTGATGGGCGGCGCGTCGGTATACCGCCTCCCGCCGCAGGCCCGCGGTCAGTCGCTCAAGGAAGCCCGCCGCCTGGCCAAGCGAGCCGAGCGCGGTGAGCTTTTCCCTTCCGACGAACGGGGCGCCCTGGACTGAGCTCGCCCGCTCCAGCTGCAACCTGACTGCAAACCGGGACCGGGACGATAGCAGCAAAATCCGGCCCGTCAGGAGGCGACCATGGCCAGTAGCCCGGTGGTGACAGATTCTTGCAGGCGATCCAGAACGCGACGATTCCCGGCTGCGACGTGTGGACCGCGGACGCGACGCTGGACGCGACAGTGCCCAACTGGCGGCTGCACGCGGTCGGCGCCGGCGCGATCCGGGCCGAGTACGCCCGCTGGTTCGCCGACCCGGCCCGCTTTGACGAACTGCGCCGCCATCCGATCGACGGCGGGACCGGCGAAGTGGTCGAGTACACCCTCAGCTGGTCCGAGAATGGCGTGCCGCACGCAGCGCATCACCTGCACCTGCTGACCGTGCGCGCTGACCGCATCGTCGCCGACACCGTTTTCTGCGGCGGCCGCTGGCCGGCCACCCTGCTGGCCGAGATGGAGGCCGCCGGCGAAATGGAGGCCGCCGGTGCCTGATCCGCGACCCCCCGTCCCGCGACCCCCCGTCCCGCGACCCCCCGTCCCGCTCGCCGAACTGCTGGCCGCCGCGACGGCGCGGACGGTCCTGCCCGACGCGCCGGGTAAGTCGGGGGCCACCTTGGAGCGGCTAGTGATCGGCGACCAGCCTTACGTGCTCAAGCACCTTGACCTGGCCGAGGACTGGACCATGCGGGCCTCGGGCTGCCTGCGGGGCGCGCCCCTGGTGCTCTGGGAGCGAGGCATCTTGTCCCGACTGCCGAAATGCTTCAACCAGCCGATCGTGGCCGCCGCCCCGCTCCGTCCCACCTCCCTGGCCGCCAGCCCCCTCGGTCCCAGCCCCCTCGGTCCCAGCCCCCTCGGTCCCAGCCCCTTGGGCGGTTGTACCCTGCTGATGCGCGACGTCACGCCGTGGCTGGTCCCCGCCACCGACGCGCCGATCACGCTGGATCAGCACGCGCGCTTCCTGCGGCACATGGCCGCCTTGCACGCACAGTTCTGGGATTGTGGCGCCGAGTTTGACGTGGTCCCCGTGATGCACCGCTACCTGGAGCTCTCGCCATGGACGGCCGACGCGGAGGCGTCCATCGGCTCGGCGCATCTGGTGCCCCAGCTGGTCGCGAAGGGCTGGCCGCTGCTGGCCCAGGTCGCCCCGGCCGCGGCCGCGGTGGTCACCCGGCTGGCCTACGACCCAGGTCCGCTGGTGCAGGCCCTGGCCGCGACACCGCAAACGTTCGTGCACAGCAACTGGAAGCTCGACAACCTCGGCACCGACGACACGGGGCGGACGGTGCTGCTGGACTGGGAGCAGCCGGGATGCGGTGCGCCGCTGTCCGACCTGGCCTGGTACCTCGCGATCAACTGCCGCCGCTTGCCGCAGGCCAAGGAGGCCTCGATCGCGTCTTACCGGGAGGCTCTTGAGTCTTGCGGCATCGACACCGGACCCTGGTGGGAACGCCAGCTAGCCTTGTGCCTACTTGGCGCTCTGGTCCAGTTCGGCTGGGAGAAGGCCTTCGGCGGCTACGACGAGGAGCTCGGATGGTGGGAGAGGCACGCCGTAGCGGCGGCGGCACTGCTGAGCTGACCGCCGACCTGCGGGCCGGCTATGACGTCGCCGCGCAGAATTGGGCGGACGGTCCCGGCCCGGTATACGCGCGGCTGGCTCAGGCCTTGGTGGCCGCGGCGCCAGTGCCTCTGCCCGGCGCGCTGGTTCTCGACCTGGGCGCGGGCACCGGCCTAGCCG
>JALYVS010000557.1 GCA_030853115.1 Actinomycetota bacterium | reverse complement strand
GCCTGCACGAGAGTGGGATCAAGGACGCTCAAGCGCCTCGCTGCCCGCAGCCGGGCCGTGTTGTCTTCCCAGCCGTCGTGTTGTCCGGCCGGCACGGTGCGGTGAGGCTTCCTGCGGCGTGCCGTAATGGCTTCGCCGGCTGGCATCCGCCGGCTCTCCCCGATCACGGCAGCTGCGAGGATGACGCCAGGGCGGTGCCGCGTTACGCTTGCCCTGGATTGTGATTGTAGGGGGCGGCGCTGGTAACAGGGCCGGAAGATGAGCTGGCAGTGTCCGCGGCGGGCCGCGCCGGCCTGCGGGCATCAGATGCTGACCGCGAGCAGGTGATCGGCACTCTCAAGGCCGCGTTCGCGCGCGGCGTGCTGGCCAAGGACGAATTCGACCTGCGAGCAAGCCAGGCGTTCGCGTCCCGGACCTACGCGAGCTGGCCGCAGTCACCGCCGGCCTTCCCCCCGAGCCGGCCGCAGCCCAGCCGCCCGCTCCGGCACGGGACCAGGGCGGGCAGCCAGTTCTGCGGCCCGGCCGGGTGATGGCGGCGGCGACCGCGCTTTATGCCGGCCTGGCGGACCACCACCTCACCCAGGCCGGAAACGGTCTGGCCGGGGACAATCTGGCCAGGCAGCAGCCCAGAAGCCGCGGGCCGATGATTGCCTCGTGGATACTTGAATAGTACGGTGAGCCTTCCTGCGCCCACCTTCTGGTACGCAGGAAGTTACCTTCGGCTGTCGTGCGGAACGATGCCGGGAACACCCGCGGCGTCTATCGTAACTAGCCCAGTGCCTACTCCAGCATATGCTGGACGTCACTTAAGATTACGTTGCGCGCCGCTGCTCGCAGCCGTTTCGTTCATCTCAGGAGAAGCCCGTGCGAGACGCAGAGATCGTCGCCGCAGCCAGCTCTGCCGGTACCAGGAGTGCCTGACGTGGACTTCGGCGTTACCCCTTTTGACGGGCTGCCACTGCCGACGAGTGTCACGATCTGCGAGGTCGGGCCACGAGACGGTCTGCAGAACGAGGCCACCGTGCTCCCGGCCGACATCAAGGCCGAGTTCGTCGAGCGACTTGTCGACGCAGGCAACATTGTCGTCGAGACCACGAGCTTCGTGCACCCGGAGTGGGTGCCGCAGCTCGCCGACGCCGAGGAGGTGCTGCGAAAGGTAGCCACCGTTCCAGGCGTGCGCTACCCCGTGCTAGTGCCCAACGAACGCGACCTGAACCGAGCAATTGATTTCGGCGTGTCCGACATCGCGGTCTTCGGGAGTGTGACCGAGTCCTTTGCGCGGCGAAACCTGAATCGAACCGTCGACGAGCAGCTGACGATGTTGGCTCCTGTCGTCGCGCAGGCACGCGAAGCGGGCATGCAGGTGCGTGGCTATCTATCGATGTGCTTCGGCGACCCGTGGGAGGGCAAGGTCTCAGTGCTGCGCGTCCTCGACGTCGCGACCCGGATGATGGCTCTGGGTTGCACAGAGCTCAGCATCGGCGACACCATCGGCGTCGCCACCCCCGGTCAGGTCACCGCCGTGCTCGACGCGCTGATCGCCTCTGGCATTCCGGATGACTCCATCGCCGTGCATTTCCACGACACCTACGGTCAAGCTCTGGCCAACGCACTCACCGCACTGCGCCGCGGGATCACGACGTTCGACACCTCCGCGGGCGGCCTAGGTGGTTGCCCCTACGCCCGTAGCGCCACAGGTAACCTTGCCACCGAGGACCTGCTCTGGCAACTGCACGGCCTGGGCGTCGTGACCGGCATTGACCTGCAGAAGATGGTCGACACAAGCGTCTGGCTGGCCAAGCAGCTTGGTCGCCCCAGCCCGTCCAGAACCGTCACCGCACTCGCGGGCTGACGCGCTCGGAGCAGAAGGACCGACATGGACAAAGTGCTTACCGCCGAGCAGGCAATAAGCGGCATCGGAGACGGCGCGACCCTCGCGGTCGGTGGTTTCGGGCTCTGCGGCATCCCGGCCACCCTTATCGACACCCTGCACCGTTCTGGTGCGACCGATCTGAAGGTCGTCTCGAACAACTGCGGGGTGGACGACTGGGGGCTGGGCGTCCTGCTGTCCGACCGGCGGATCAGCCGCGTCACGGGCTCCTACGTCGGCGAGAACAAGGAGTTCGCCCGCCAGTACCTCTCCGGTGAGCTCGAGGTCGAGCTGTGCCCTCAGGGCACCCTCGCTGAGCGACTGCGCGCCGGGGGCTGCGGAATCCCGGCTTTCTTTACTCCCGCAGGGGTGGGCAGCCAGATTGCCGACGGCGGCCTGCCCTGGCGCTATGCGCGGGACGGGGCTGTGGCCGTCGCTTCCCCCGCGAAAGAGATCCGCGAGTTCGGTGGAGTCGCGCACGTCCTGGAGGAAGCCATCGTCACAGATTTCGCCCTCGTCGCGGCGGCCAAGGGTGACCGGCACGGGAACCTCGTGTTCGAAAAGAGCGCCCAGAACTTCAACCCACTGTGCGCCATGGCCGGCCGGATCACCATCGTCGAGGTCGCCGAATTGGTCGAACCCGGCGAGCTTGACCCGGCTCAGGTGCACCTGCCCGGCGTCTTCGTCCAATACATCGTCCATGCTCCCGACGTGCAGAAACGCATCGAGAAAATTACCGTCACCGACCCGTCCGCGGAGGTGACCCGATGAGCTTGTCCCGTCAACAGATGGCCGCCCGCGCCGCCGTCGAGCTGCGCGACGGCGAGTACGTCAACCTTGGCATTGGCCTGCCGACATTGATCCCGAGCTTTCTGCCCGACGACGTGGACGTGGTGCTGCACAGCGAGAACGGGATCCTCGGCACTGGCCCCTACCCCGCACCGGACGCCGTCGACCCGGACCTGATCAATGCAGGCAAGGAGACCGTTACTGTCCGTCCCGGTGCGTCGTTCTTCGACTCCGCCCTGTCGTTCGGGATCATCCGCGGCGGCCACCTTGATGTGGCGATACTCGGCGCGATGCAGGTCTCCGAACGCGGCGACCTCTCGAACTGGGCGGTGCCCGGCAAGATGGTCAAGGGAATGGGCGGGGCGATGGACCTCGTGCATGGAGCCCGGCGGGTCATCGTGCTCATGGAGCACACTGCGAAGGACGGATCCCCGAAGATCATGCGCGAGAACACCCTTCCCTACACCGGGCTGCGGGTGGTCGACCGCATCATCACCGACCTCGCCGTTATCGACGTAAGCGCCGACGGTCTTATTCTCGTCGAGACCGCGCCCGGGGTCAGTGAGGATCAGGTCCGCGCCGCTACCGGCGCTCCGCTAAAGACAGCGACGATGGGAACGAGCACGACCTAACGATCTTTAGGCGGGGGTTACCCGGGTCTAGCCATCTGGCGTCTGGTGAGCTATGCCGGAGGCATGAGGTATCCCGATGACGGTGGTCTGGACGCGGCGGAGCGGGCCCGCCGGGAGGGGGTGCGGCTGGCCGCCGCGGAGATGATCGAGGCCGGGGCCAGTGACCCGAAGGTCGCGAAGCGGTTCCGGGTCTCGCGGATGAGCGTGAACCGGTGGCGGCGGCCGGCGGCCAGGAGGCGCTGGCCTCCAAGGGGTTAATTCGCCGGAAAGGCACGCGAAGTATCGGCGCGCCTAAATGGCCCGGCTTTGCCTGGCTAGCCCGAAGTTACGGGGCATCCGAGCGGGAATCTCGTGCCTGACCAGGCACGCGAGCCTGTCGACGGCTTCAGCGTGTAGTCAGGAATGAGTCGGCGTGTCACCGGTAGTCGAT
>JALYVS010000556.1 GCA_030853115.1 Actinomycetota bacterium | reverse complement strand
GGTGGACGTCACCCAGGGCGGCCGCGTGGTCGACATCGCCGCCGCCCGCGGCCCGGTACGGATCCGCCGGCACCGGCCGGACTGAACACCCGCACGCCGCGGCCCCGCCCGGGGGCGCAGCCGGTACCTGTGACAGCACGCCCGGCAGGGGGAGGCCGGCTTCCCGGAAGCGGACCCCGCTAGCACTCTTGCGGCTTTACCCGGCGCGCCGTTTTACTGATAACGCGATCGACCGGAACCACTGCCGCGATGTGGCTGTGTGGTCGCTAAGCTGCGGAAAAAGGGGGCGGGCGTGCGTATCGTGCTGACCTGGCTGCGGCTGGAGCTGCGGCGGCACTGGGTGTCGCTGGTAGTGCTGGCCCTGCTCGCGGCGGAGCGCCGAGCGCCGAGGACGTGCTGGCCCGGGGGATGTCCCCGCCGCACTTCCCGATCACGCCGGGCGAGCTGCGGGGCCAGTGGTCCTTCGGCTTCCTGGCGCCGGGCGAGGCCAAGGCCGGGGGCTTCACGGTAGAGGCGGCCGAGATCCCGCACAAGGGCGGCCGGACCTTCGGGTACCGGGTCAGCGACGGGCATTCGGTGCTGGCTTACCTGCCCGATCACTGCCCCACCGAGCTGGGGCCCGGGCCGCAGGGCTGGGGCGAGTACCACCCGGCCGCGCTGGCCTTGGCGACCGGGGCGGACGCGCTCATCCACGACGCGTTCCTGTTTCCGCACGAGGTGGCGGCCGAGGCCGCGCTGGGACACGCGGCGGCGGATTACGCCGTCGGCCTGAGCCGGCTGGCCGGGGCCCGCCGGGTCGTCCTGGCCCACCACAAGCCGGACCGCACCGACCAGGCGCTCGACCTTCTCGCCGCGCGCTTCCGGGCCGACCCGCACGTGATCGTGGCCGCGGAGGGGACGGTCATCGACCTATGAAGCCGGCCGGAGTTCCTCCCGCGACACGCCCCGTCCCGGACGCGGTGCTGGGCTGGGGCTGGGGCTGGCGCTGGTGTCGTGACCGGGGCCGGCCTGAGCTAAGGGGCGGCACGCTGGCCTGGGACCCGGGCCAGCACCGCATCGACGCGGCTCGCGAAATCGCGGGGGCTGAACGGCTTGACGATGTAGTCGTCGGCTCCCGCGGCCAATCCGGCCGTAATGTCAGCCTCCTGCGCGAAGGCGGTCAGGAGGATGACGGGTATTTTCGCCGTGGCCAGGTCCTTGCGAAGTTCCTGGCACACCTCCAGGCCGGACATGCCCGGCATCATGATGTCAAGGATCGCCAGGTCAGGCGGATGCTCACGCGCGTCGGCCACGGCGGACAAGCCGTCCCCGAACTCCCTGACCTGATAACCGGCCTGCCTGAGCTTCAAGGTCACCAGCAGCCGGATGTCGGCGTCGTCTTCGGCGAGCAGGATCGTGGCCATCTTCATCCCCCTCGGCTCAGAGCTATGCGTGATAATAGCATTACCCATAGTAAGGTAATGCAGGTCAGGCCGTGCCAACCTCTCAAGTCCAGCGGCTAGCAGACGCTTGAAATCTTTCAGGGGGTGCGATGGTCGGGGTCGAGCTGCCCGCACAGAGGCGGGGGAGGAGCGAGCCACAGCGCGAACTCGAACTTACCTGCATGAGCAACCTGCTGTCCGCTACCGGTGAGCGGGTGTACTTCAAGGACCTGCTGAGCCGGTTCCTGCTGGTCAGCGAGGGCTGGATCGAGGCTTACGCCCCGGACCGCGCCGCCGGGGAGCTGATTGGGAAGACGGACTTCGATATCTTCAGCGGCGAGCACGCCGCCGCTGCCCTCCAGGACGAGCAGCAGGTTATCCGCACCGGCGAGCCAATCGTAGGAAAGGTGGAGCTGGAGACCTACGGCGGCCGGACGGACACCTGGGTATCGACCACGAAGATGCCGTTGCGGGACGAACGCGGCCGGATCACCGGCACTTTCGGCATCTCCCGCGACGTCACCGCGCAGATCAGGGCCGAGAACACGCTGGCCCAGCAAGCTCTCCAGCTGAGAACCCAGAACGACCGGCTGCGCGAGCTGGACCGGCTCAAGGACGAGTTCATCGGCTTGATCTCACATGAGCTGCGGACGCCGCTGGCGTCGATCCTCGGTTACGTCGAGATGCTCAGGGAGGAGGGCGTGAGCGGGCCGGACGCCAGCCACTGCGTCGGGGTGATCGAAAGGAACGCGGAGCGCATCTTGTGCCTGGTCGGGGACCTGCAATTGCTGTCCCAGATCCAGTCGGGGAAGATGGCGATGGAGTTCCGCAGCGCAGACCTCGCCGAGATCGCCGCCTGCGCGGTGGAAGAGCTGCGGCCCGAGGCTCAGCGCAAGCAGATCGACCTGGCGCTCTGCGCCACCGCCATTCCCCGCCTCCTGGTCGACCCGGCGCGCATCGCCCAGCTACTGGGCAACCTGCTGTCCAATGCCGTGAAGTTCACCCCGGATGGCGGGCGGGTCGAGGTCCGGCTCGGGGGGGAAGAAGGCCAGGTCGCGCTGGCGGTCGCCGATACGGGTATCGGTATCCCCGCGGCCGACCGGGAGCGGATCTTCGAGCGCTTCTACCGCACCGCGATCGCCCGGCGGCAGGCTATCCCGGGCACCGGGCTGGGGCTGACCATCACCAAGGCCATCGTGGAAGCACACCATGGCACGATCACCGTTGAGAGCGACGAAGGCCGCGGAAGCACGTTCACGGTCTGCCTTCCCCTGCGGCCGATGCCCGCCCCCGATCCGCCCGTTACCCCGCGCGCGATGCCTGGCTGACCCACCCGGCCGATCGCGGCTGGATGAGATGGCGCCGGTTTCGTGATTCACCGGCGGTCGACACGGGCAGGCAAACAGGAAAGACTGGCTCCATGGATCGCCGCGGATTCATCGCCCGGGCCGGCCTGCTTACTGTCGGCGGCGCGGCTGGGGCCGCTGCCGGGTGGTCGGCCGAGCCGGATTTGACCAAGGAGGGACCAACCGCACGGACTGCGCGCCCGCCGGGGCCTGCGCCTTATGTGGCGACGGCGACCTTTCGTACCCAGCCGTCGGCCAAGCTCATCGCGCTCACGATCGATGACGGCCCGACCCG
The DNA here is from genome assembly GCA_030853115.1 of Actinomycetota bacterium. GTDB lineage: Bacteria > Actinomycetota > Actinomycetes > Streptosporangiales > Streptosporangiaceae > Palsa-504. The sequence continues at coordinate 677 of JALYVS010000556.1, read as the reverse complement.
GGAATGGACGCCGCAGGTGCTGGACATTTTGCGGCGGTACGACGCGAAGGCGACATTCTTCAGGGTCGGCGAGCGGTCGCAGGCCGCTCCTGACCTGGTGGTGCAGACGGCGGATGCCGGTCACGAACAGGGTAATCACACCTGGGCGCACTCCGATCTGACCCAGCATGACGAGAATTTCGGCCGCGACAGCCTGGAACGCACCCAAGAACTCCTGACGAAGCTGACCGGTCAGGCGCCGACGCTGTGCCGGCCGCCCTACGGCCGCATCGACAGCGTCGGATTGGCGGTCTGCGCCGGCCTGCGCTACGGCGTGACGCTGTGGTCGCACGGCATTACCGGCGTCAACGCGCGGTACAACGTCGACGAGATCTTGCAGCAGGTCTCACCCGGGAGCATCGTGCTCCTGCACGACGGCGGACCGCAGCCCAACGCCAGCTTGATGAAGCAACTTGACCGGCTGACGGGATCCCTGACCAGCGACGGATACCAGTTCGTGACGGTCAGTGAGCTGCTAGCAGCCTCGGCCGCCGAAGGCGCCGGCGGGCACTCCGGCCCGGAGTCAGAGCCCGCTTGATCACCGCCCACGGGCCGCGCGAGCCGGCTGCCGCGACGCAGCACGGCAACCGGCTCGCCCTCCGGCGGGCCGTCGCGGTCGGCGTCGCCCTGGTCCTGAT
>JALYVS010000129.1 GCA_030853115.1 Actinomycetota bacterium | reverse complement strand
GTAAACATTCAGGCCCTGGGCTTGGTGTTGCGGTGGGTGATCGTGGTTACGTTTTGGCAGCGGGCGGGGTGTTGCCGGGGTGGCTGGGAGTGGTTTCGGGGATGATTTCGGGCCGTGACCGATGTGCCGCCGGAGGAGCCGCCCGCGGATCCGCGTGACGCGCTGATCCGGACGCAGGCGGCGCAGCTCGAGGCGCAGGCGGCGCAGCTCGAGGCGCTGGAGGCAGTGGTCGCTGACCTGCGGGAGCAGCTGGCGGCGGCGGAGCGGTCGGGGTCGCGGAACAGCGGGAACTCCTCGATGCCGCCGAGCTCGGATGACCTGCCGGGGCGCAAGCCGCCCAGGAAGCAGCGGCGTGCCGCGGAGCGGGCGGAGAAGAAGAAGCGGGGCAAGCAGCCGGGCAGCCCGGGCGCTGCGATGCGGTGGGAGGTCCCGGACCGGACCGAGGACTCCTATCCCGAGGGCGCGTGCTCGTGCGGCCGGGACCTGGCCGATGCCGCTGACCTGGGAGTTACCCGCTCGTATCAGCAGGAGGAGATCCCGGCCGCAGCGGCGGAGCGGGTGCAGCACGACCTGCACAGCGCGAAATGCGCCTGCGGGAAGACACACGTCGCGCCGCGCCCGGCGGGCGTGCCGGATTCCGCGCTGTCCATCGGCCCCAGGCTGCGGGCGCTGGCGGTGTACCTGGTGGTTTTCCAGCACGTCCCGGTGGAGCGGTGCCGGCAGCTGATCGCGGACGTGGCCGGCGCCGCCGTGTCCGAGGGGTTCATCCACTCGTGCCTGGCGAAGGCGGCATCCCTGGCCGACGAGGTGGTGGCGCTGATCCGCACCCTGATCACCGCCTCTGCCGTGGCCGGTTTCGATGAAACCACGCTGCGGTCCGGGCCGGCCGGGGAGAAGAAGTACGTCCACGGCGCGTTCACTGAACGGTACTCCGCGTTCTGGCTGGGCACCCGCAGCCTGGACACCATGGAACAGGCCGGGATCCTCCCCGGTTTCGCCGGGATCGTGGTCTCTGACCGCTACCAGAATTATTTCCACCCCAGGTGGGAGCACATCGCCGGGAACCAGGCGTGCCTGTCTCACCTGCTGCGGGACTATGAGGACTGCGCTGAGAGCTACCCGGCCGCGGTCTGGCCGGTGCAGGCGCAGCGGGCGCTGCGCGGCCTGATCCATGCCTGGCACGCCGCCCGCGAGCAGGGCCTGGACGCCATCCCCGCCGGCGTGCGGGAACCGCTGGAGCACGAGTTCCGGCACGCGGTCCTAGCCGGGCTGGCCAGTGTGCCCCGCGTCCTGGGGCCGAAGAACAGCACGAAGCAGAAGCCCGGCCGCGAACTGCTGGAATTCTGCCGCGACCGCCGCAGCGACGTGCTGATCTTTACCGAGGACACCAGCATCTGGCCCACGAATAATATCTCGGAGCGCGGCGTCCGCCCGCTGAAAACCCAGCAGAAGATATCCGGCCGCCTGGCCAGCGACGACGTCACCCAGGACCGCCTCGATATCCGCGGCTACATCGACACCGCCCGCAAACACGGCAAGAACGCCATGGACGTCCTGCACGACCTCATGCTCGGCAGGCCCTGGCGGCCCCCGGCACAGGCGCTCTCCCCGTAACACCCGCCGAAATCCGCGCTACCCATCACCGCACGTGCACGGGCTGAATGTTTACCCTTAGTCGCCCGGAGGCGATAAAGATAGGGTGACGACGTCACACTGATCTCTGGGAGCCGGCGTGAAATATCTCTTCATTGCGGGAAAGTGGGCCCCGGCTGCCGATGACGGCACTTCGCAGACCATTAACCCGTTTGACGCCACTGCGCTGGACACCCTGGCCGAGGCGTCCGCGGCGGACGTGGACGCGGCGGTCACGGCCGCCCGCGAGGCGTTCGACGACGGCCCGTGGCGCCGGTCTACGGTCACCGACCGGTCCGCCCTGCTCGCCAAGATCGCCGACCTGCTGCAGCGGGATCGCGAGGAGCTGGCCCGCACGGAGAGCCTGGACACCGGCAAGACGCTGAACGAGGCGCGCGCCGACGTGGACGACACGACGGCCGTCTTCCGCTACTACGCGGGCATCGCGGGCTCCGATGCGGGACGGGTGGTCGATCCTGGCCGGGCCCACGTGACCAGCCGGATCACGCACGAGCCGGTCGGTGTCTGCGCACTCATCGCGCCCTGGAACTACCCGCTGCTGCAGATTTCCTGGAAGCTTGCGCCGGCCCTGGCCGCGGGCAACACCGCGGTGCTCAAGCCCAGCGAGCTGACCCCGTTGTCCACGGTGGCGCTGACCGGGCTGTTCGAGGAAGCCGAGGTGCCACCGGGCGTGGTGAACCTGCTGCTCGGCCGGGGTACCACCGTCGGCCAGGCGCTGGTGGCACATCGTGGCGTAGACCTGATCTCATTCACCGGCGGGCTGGCCACGGGCGAGGCGATCATGGCGGCGGCGGCGCGCGGGGTGCGCCGGGTCGCGCTCGAGCTCGGCGGCAAGAACCCGAACATCGTCTTCGACGGCACCGACTTCGACACCGTCGTCGACAACGCACTGACGGCCGCGTTCCTGCACTCCGGCCAGGTGTGCTCGGCGGGCGCGCGGCTGATCGTGCAGGACTCGCTGCATGACAGCTTCGTCGCGGAACTGGCCGCCCGGGCGGACCGGATCCGGCTCGGCAGCGGCCTGGACCCGGACACCGAATGCGGGCCGCTGATCTCCGCCGCGCAGCGGGCCAAGGTGGAGGGGTACATCTCTCTGGGCCAGGCGCAGGGCGCGGAGCTGCTGGCCGGGGGCAGCCGCCCGGCGCAGGCCGGGCTGGCGGAGGGGTTCTTCCTGCGGCCGACGGTGCTCAGCGGCTGCCACCGGGACATGACGGTGGTGCGGGAGGAGGTGTTCGGGCCGGTGGTGACGGTAGAGCGGTTCAGCACCGAGGACGAGGCGATCCGGCTCGGGAACGACACGAGCTACGGCCTGGCCGGCGCGGTGTGGACGTCGGACGCGGGCCAGGCCGAGCGGGTGGCCGGCGCACTGCGCCACGGCACGGTGTGGATCAATGACTACCACCCCTACTTGCCGCAGGCGGAATGGGGCGGCTTCGGCCAGTCCGGCATCGGCCGCGAGCTCGGGCCCTCTGGCCTGGAGGAATACCAGGAGAAGAAGCACATCTATCACAACACCAGCCCCGCGCCCGCGCGCTGGTTCTCCGGCTGAGCCGGGGTTGCGGTAATTTCGGGCTAAGGCGGAGTTGCCGGCCCGGTGTGGTAGGTATGAGGTCATGGCCGATCTCATCCCTCGCGACGTTCTCTTCGGAAACCCGGAGCGCGTCAGCCCGCATATCTCGCCCGACGGCACTCAGCTGGCCTGGATCGCGCCGCGCGACGGCGTGCTCAACGTCTGGGTCGCACCGATCGGCGCCTCGGGCCCGTCCGGTGTCGACTGGAACGCCGCGACGGTCGTCACCGACGACACCGACCGCGGCATCCGGACGTTCGCCTGGGCGCGGGACGGCAGGCACCTGCTGTACTTGCAGGACACCGGCGGGGACGAGAACTGGCGGTTGTACGACGTCGACACCGAGACGATGGCGCGACGCGACCTGACGCCGTTCGACGGCATCCAGGCGCGGATCATCGCGACCAGCAAGCGACACCGCAATGAGGTGCTCGTCGGGATGAACCGGGAGAACCCGCAGCTGCATGACGTGTTCCGGCTCGATCTGACGACCGGGGACCTGACCAAGCTGATCGAGAACCCTGGCTACGCCGGGTGGCTGGCGGACGAAGACATGGTGGTCCGCGCCGCGGTCTCGCCGTTGCCGGACGGCGGGTTCGACCTGCTCGTGCGGGACAGCGAGCAGGACGGCTGGCGGACGCTGATGACCATCCCGGCCGATGACGCCGCGGCCAGCGACGCGCTGTCGTTCAGCGCCGACGGGACCTCCTTGCTGACCATCAGCTCGATCGGCACCGACACCGGCCGGCTCACCCGGGTCGACCTGGCCACCGGCGCCACCGAGGTGCTCCTGGAGGATCCCGAAGCGGACGTCGCGGGCGCGATACTGCATCCGGACACCCGGGAACCGCAGATCGTCGAGGTACTCAAGGACCGCATCGAATACCACGTGCTCGACCCGGCGGTGGAGCCCGACTTCAAAGCCATCCGGGCCCTGCACCACGGCGACCCGCAGCCGGTCGGCCGGGACGAGGCCGACAACACCTGGCTGATCGCGTTCACCGACGACGCCGGGCCGGTCCAGTACTTCTCCTACGACCGGCCCAGCCGCACCGGCAGCTTCTTGTTCGACAGCCGTCCCGAGCTGTCTGGGTACACCCTGGCCCCGATGGAGCCGTTCTCGTTCCAGGCCCGGGACGGGCTGACCATCCACGGCTACTGCACCTTCCCGCCGGACGGCGGTCGCTCGGGCCTGCCGGCGGTGCTTAACGTGCACGGCGGCCCGCAGGTACGCGACACCTGGGGCTGGGATCCCGAGGCGCAATGGCTGGCTAACCGGGGCTACCTCTGCGTGCAGGTGAACTACCGCGGCTCGACCGGCTACGGCAAGTCCTTCGTGGCGGCCGGGGACCGCGAGTGGGGCGGCAAGATGCACGACGACCTGCTCGACGCGGTGGCCTTCACGGTGGACCAGGGCTGGGCCGATCCGGCGAAGGTCGCGATCTACGGCGGCTCCTACGGCGGGTACGCGGCGCTGGTCGGCGCGGCGTTCACGCCGGACACGTTCTGCTGCGCCGTGGACATCGTCGGCCCGTCGAACCTGCAGACGCTGCTCGACACGATCCCGCCGTACTGGAAGCCGATGGCGGCCGCGCTGTACAAGCGGGTCGGCAACCCGGAAACGGACCAGGAGTTCCTGTGGTCGCGCTCGCCGCTGTCCCGGGCCGCCGACATCCGGATCCCGCTGCTGATCGCCCAGGGCGCCAACGACCCCCGGGTCAAGCAGGCCGAGTCCGAGCAGATCGTCGCCGCGCTGGAGCAGGCCGGGATCGAGCACGAGTACATGCTCTTCCCCGACGAGGGCCACGGCTTCGCCAAGCCGGCTAACCGGCTGAAGTTCTACGCCGCGGCCGAGCGGTTCCTGGCCAGGTACCTGGGCGGCCGTTTCGAGGAGTAGGGCGCCGGGCGGTCAGAGCATCGGAAGGTAACGGCCCAGCTCGTATTCGGTGACCTGGCGGCGGTAATCCTGCCATTCCTCGCGCTTGTTGCGCAGGAAGAAGTCGAAGACATGCTCGCCAAGCGTCTCGGCCACCAGCTCACTGTCCTGCATGACCTTGATGGCCTGGTCCAGGTCCTGAGGCAGCGGCCTGATGCCGAGCGCGCGGCGCTCGGCGGAGGTCAGTGCCCACACGTCGTCCTCGGCGCCCGGCGGCAGCTCGTAGTCGTTCTCGATGCCCTTCAGGCCGGCCGCCAGGATCACGGCCAAGGCCAGGTACGGGTTGCAGGCAGCATCCACCGACCGGAACTCGACCCGCGTCGCATTGCCCTTCTGCGGCTTGTACATCGGCACCCGGACCAGGGCCGAGCGGTTGTTGTGACCCCAGCACACGTACGCGGGGGCCTCGCCGCCGGCGCCGGCGGTGCGTTCGGCCGCGCCCCACAGCCGCTTGTAAGAGTTCACCCACTGGTTACACACCGCGGTGATCTCCGCCGCGTGCCGCAGCAGCCCGGCGATAAACGCCCGGCCGGTCTTGGACAGCTGGAATTCCGCCCCGGCCTCGTAGAACGCGTTCTTGTCGCCTTCGAACAGCGACACGTGGGTATGCATGCCGGAACCGGGATGGTCAGTGAACGGCTTGGGCATGAACGTCGCGTAGACGCCCTGCTCGATCGCCACTTCCTTCATCACCAGCCGGAACGACATGATGTTGTCGGCCGTAGTCAGCGCGTCGGCGTAGCGCAGGTCGATCTCCTGCTGCCCCGGCGCGCCCTCGTGGTGGCTGTACTCCACGGAGATGCCCATGGACTCCAGCATGGTGATCGCCGTACGGCGGAAATCATGCGCGATGCTGTGCGGCGTGTGATCGTAGTAGCCGCCGGTGTCGATCGGCCGTGGCTTGTCGCCTGGCTCGGGCCGCTCCCGCAACAGGAAGAACTCGATCTCCGGGTGCGCGTAGAAGGTGAACCCGAGGTCGGAGGCACGGCTGAGGTTGCGCTTGAGCACCCAGCGCGGGTCCGCGTAGGACGGCGACCCGTCCGGCAGCAAAATGTCGCAGAACATCCGCGCTACCCCCGGGTATTCACCTCGCCACGGCAGCAGCTGGAAGGTCGAGGGATCCGGCCGGGCGATCATGTCCGCCTCGTAGACCCGCGCGAACCCTTCGATCGCCGAGCCGTCAAAGCCGATCCCGTCCGCGAACGCGCCCTCGAGTTCGGCGGGCGCGACGGCGACTGATTTTAGCGTGCCGAGGACGTCGGTGAACCACAGCCGGACAAACCGGATGTCGCGTTCTTCGAGCGTGCGCAGCACGAACTCTTCCTGCCTGTCCACGGTAATCACCTTAGACGTTCCCCATCGCTTGACCAGCCCTCAGCGATCTTGACCTAGAAAAGCTTTACCGGGCGCCTGACGCCTGACCCGAGTGTGCCCGTCCGGTGTTTCCTCGCGGTTACAGCGACCTGCGGCCCGTCAGGGCTTGCGGGTCAGGGCGGCGCAGGTGGGGAGCTGGCCGGTGCGCCTACGGCCTAGGCTGAAGGCGTGACAATGCTGCGGATTGCGCTGGCTCAGGTCAATGCCACGGTCGGAGACCTGGACGGAAACGCCGAGCTGATCGTTGAGTGGACACGCCGCGCCGCGGGCCGCGGGGCCCGGGTCGTGGTGTTCCCCGAGATGATGCTGACCGGTTACCCGGTGGAGGATCTCGCGCTGCGAGTCTCGTTCGTGGAGGCGTCCATCGCGACGCTGCACGGCCTGGCGGCCCGGCTGGCCGCCGAGGGGCTCGGCGGGATCGCCGTCGTGGCCGGCTACCTGGACCGGCGCTCTGACCTGGCCCCGCGGACCGGGCTGCCGATCGGCGCACCGCAGGACGCCGCGGCGCTGCTGTACGGCGGCCGCGTCGTCATCACCTCCGCCAAGCACCACCTGCCGAACTACGGGGTCTTCGACGAGTTCCGCTACTTCGTGCCCGGCGACACGCTGCCGGTGTTCCGGCTGCCGGCCGGCGACGGCGAGCAGGTCGACGTCGCGATCGCGATCTGCGAGGACCTATGGCAGGAGGGCGGCCCGGTGGCGGCCTGCCGGCACGCCGGGGCAGGCCTGCTGGTGGTGCCGAACGCCTCGCCCTACGAGCGCGGCAAGGATGACGTGCGGCTCGACCTGTGCGTCCGGCGGGCCCGCGAGGCGGGGGCCGCGCTGGCCTACGCCAACATGATCGGCGGCCAGGACGAGCTGGTCTTCGACGGCGACTCGATCCTGGTGGCCGCGGACGGCGCGCTGATCGCCCGCGGGCCGCAGTTCGACGAGGCGCTGGTCGTCGCCGACCTGGACCTGCCGGCGGCGGGACCGGACCAGGAGACACCGGACCAGGAGGCGACGGATCAGGAGGCGACGGATCAGCCTGTGGACGCGGGCGACGGGACGATGATCACGATCCGGCGGGTGACGCTGCCCCCGTCACCTGGCGCAGTCGCGGGCACCGAGCCGGAAGGGCCCCAGGAGGCCACGGAGGCGGCGGGGGTTCGGGAGCTTGACCGGCCTGAGGGATCCGGGCTGTTCTGGCCGCGGCTGTCCGATCCGGCTGAGGTGTACGCGGCGCTGGTCACCGGGGTCAGGGATTATGTGCGCAAGAACAGGTTCCGTTCGGCGATCCTGGCGCTGTCGGGCGGCATCGACTCCGCGCTGACCGCCACGATCGCCGCGGACGCGATCGGCCCGGAGAACGTGCACGTGGTGCTGATGCCCAGCCGTTACTCCTCCGATCATTCGGTTAGCGACGCCGAGGACCTGGTCAAGCGGCAGGGGCTGCACGCGATGACCATCCCTATCGCCGCGATGGTCGACGCGTTCGGCGCCGCGCTCACCCCGGCCGGGTTCCCCGAGACCGGGCTGCCGCCGGAGAACCTGCAGGCCCGGGTGCGCGGGGTGGTGCTGATGGGGCTGTCCAACGCGGCCGGGCACCTGGTGCTCACCACCGGCAACAAAAGCGAGCTGGCGACCGGCTACTCGACGCTGTACGGAGATTCGGCGGGCGGGTTCGGGCCGATCAAGGACGTGCCCAAGACGCTGGTCTGGGAGCTGTCCCGGTGGCGCAACGCGGAGGCTTCGCGCCGGGGTGCGACGCCCCCGATCCCGGAGAACTCCATCACCAAGCCGCCGAGCGCCGAGCTCGCGCCCGGGCAGATGGACACTGACTCGCTGCCGCCCTACGACGTGCTCGACGCGTTGCTCGACGATTACGTGGAAAAGGACATGGGGACCGCGGAGCTGATCGCGGCCGGGCACGACCCGGCGCTGGTCGAGCGGGTGGTCCGGATGGTCGACGCGGCCGAGTACAAGCGCCGCCAGTACCCCCCGGGCCCGAAAATCAGCCAGAAGAACTTCGGCCGGGACCGCCGTCTGCCCATCACCAGCCGGTGGCGGGAGCCCAGGCCTCGCTGAGCCGCAGGACGGCGCACGCGGCCGGGGCTGGTCCGGGCTCCGGGCCGCTGGCCGCCCGGTACCCGGCGGCCAGCATCAGTGGACTCAGCGGGCGGCCAGGCCGAGCAGGACGCCGTCCACCACGCGGGCCGCGAACGCGTCGTTGAGAGCATCCGGGTCCCCGGCCGCGGTCTTCTCCTTGGCCAGCACCACGCCGGTCAGCGCGAGCAGCGCGACCTCGACGTCAATGTCGGGCCGCAGCTCGCCGGTCTCGATGCCCCGGCGGATGACCGCGCGGATGGACTCGTGGCGCGGCTTGACCACGGTCTCCTTGTACCGCGCCATCAGCCGCGGGTACTTCTCGCCCTCACCGAGCAGCAACGCGTAACGGCGCGCCTTGCGCGGGTCGGCCTTGTCCGCGCACATCACCTTGACCACCGCGAGCAGGTCGTCCCGGACGCTGACCCCGCCGGGCTCAGGGAACGGCGACTTGATGGAGCCGAGGGCGGCGAGCAGCAGCTCCTGCTTGTTCGGCCAGCGGCGGTAGATGGTGGCCTTGCCGACTCCGGCCCGGGCCGCGACGGCCTCGACGCAGACGCCTTCGAGGCCTTGCTCGGCGAACAGGTCGAGGGTCGCCTCGATGATCGCCTGCTCGGCCTGCTCGCTACGCGGACGGCCGCGCTGGCCGGGACGACGGTTCGCCGTCCCGGCCAGCCCGGCTGCCACGTCAGTGTCAGTGCCGGGCCCCTGATCGACGATGATCACGGGCTCCATGACTGGTTATCCCTCTCGCTCTGCGCTGTCGAGCATGACGGTTTCTTCTAGTATCGCAAGCTCGTCCTCGTAATTGCTATCACCGGCAGGCACGGCGGGCGCGGCCTTGGCCGGCAGGCCGGGCATCCAGCGCAGCACCACGAACCCGCCCGCGAGCGCGAGCAGCGCCGCGACCAGCGAGGTGAAGTGCATGGCGTGCACGAACGCGTCGTTCGCGGGCACCAGCAGCGAGCGCCCGGCCGTGCCGAGCTGCTGCGCGACCGCCTGGGTGGCGGTGATCGAGGAGGACGCGGCGTTCCGCGCGGCGGCTGGCAGGTGGGTCAGCGACGGGCTGAGCGCGTTGCGGTAGAACACCGCCAGGATCGAGCCGAGGATGGCGACGCTGAGTGCCACCGCGACCTGCCGGGCCGTGTTGGTCAGCGCGGAGCCCGCGCCGGCCCGCTCCCGCGGCAGCACGTCCATGACCGCGGAGGTGGCGGCTGGCATGCTGACCCCGATGGCCGCGCCCTGGACCAGGTACAGCGCGATGAGGACCCAGATCGGCGTGGTGACGCCGAGCGTGGCGTACCCGATGAGGTCGACGCCCATGACGAACAACCCCGTCGCGCCCACGGCCTTGGCGCCGTAGCGGCGGACCAGGGCGGCGCTGCGCGGCGCGAGCAGCAGTTGCCCGATCGCGAACGGCACGGTCAGCAGCCCGGCGTCCAGCGGGCTGTAACCCCGGACGTTCTGCAGGTAGAAGCTGGTGAAGAAGTAGACGCCGCCCATGCCGAAGAACACCAGCCCGAGCGCCGCGATCGAGGCGGAAAGCCGCCGGTCGCGGAACAGCCGGACGTCCAGTGACGGGTGCGCGATGCGGGACTCGTACCAGGCGAAGGCCGCGAGGATAGCCAGGCCGCCCGCGATCGGGCCGAGCACTCCCGGGCTCAGCCACGGGTAGCCGTCGCCGCCCTGGACGATGCCGTACACCAGCGAGACCAGGCCCGCGATGGACAGCAGCACGCCGACGTAGTCGATCCGGCCGGCCGCGGGGTTGCGTGACTCTGGTACCAGGATCGCGGCCAGGACGGCGCCGATGACGGTGACGGGCACGTTGATCAGGAACACCGAGCCCCACCAGAAGTGGTCGAGCAGGATGCCGCCGAGGACCGGGCCGGTCGCGATGCCGAGGCCGACCGCCATGGCCCATAGGCCGATCGCCTTGGGCCGTTCGGCAGGTTCGAAGACGTTGGAGATGATCGAGAGGGTCTGCGGCATGACCGCGGCCCCGCCCAGCCCCATCGCAGCCCGCGCGAAGATCAGCTGCTCGGGTGAGCGTGAGTAGGCCGAGAGCAGCGAGGCGATGCCGAAGAGCACAAGCCCGATCATGAGCATGCGCTTGCGGCCGATCTTGTCGCCGACGACGCCGAAGGTGAAGAGCAGCCCGGCGAATACCAGCGTGTAGGAGTTGATGGCCCATTCGAGCTGGCTCTGACTCGCGCCCAGGCCCCCGTGAGGCTCGGCGATAGTCTTCAGCGCGACGTTCAGGACCGTGTTGTCGATGACGATGGCGAGCAGTCCGACGATCAGCACGCTGAGAATCAGCCAGCGCCGACGGTAGGTGGTCTGCGTGTCCATGTGTCCCTTCCGGATTACTTGAAGCTCTGCGCGCGGAACCGGGAAGGTGCTGGCCTGGTTGTGTGTTGCCATGAACAGCAGGCCCGGATACCGCAGTCATCGATACGAAACGGTCTCGTATCGGAATCTATTTCCGGGAGTTACCAAGAGTGTCTGTGATCCAGGTCACATCAGGCTTGAGGCCCGTTATTCCCGGCAGGCTCCGCTCCCGGTGCTCCTCCGGATAGTGCCGAACGGGCCCTGGCGCGTGTCCTGAGTCAGGGCTCCGGCGTGACGTCGGCGACCTGAAGCAGCCCGGTGTCCGGATCGATAACCAGGGCCAGGGCCAGTGTGCCGTGCGCCCCGGTTAGCTCGACCGCCACCGCGGCGGATCCGTCACCCGCGCGGCAGGCGCCGACGCGGCAGTTCCCGGCCCAGACGGCGGCCATCCGCAGGCGGCGGGCCAGCAGGCCGGTGTCCAGCGATCCGGCGGCCGGGACGGAGGCGGGCCACTCGCGGTCGGTACCGTTCAGCCAGGCGACCACGCCGTCCAGCGTGTCACCCAGCGGCGAGCCCATGGCGGGGGGGACGGCGAGCGACAGCGACTGAACCCGGGGCGGCCGTTCGGGGGTGAGCTGGATCTGCACCTGAACGGTGCCGCGCTCCCCCGCGAGCCACCACCGGCAGTGCGCGGGCGTGTCGAACTCGGCGGCCCGTCCGGCGGCCTGGAAATCCCCGATGCGCTCGCGGACCAGGGCGATCCGGCGCTGACGTTCGGCGAACGGGGCATCCTGGGCCACGTTAGGGGAGAACAGGCGCTCGGCCGCGGCTTGATCCCAGGATCGCAGCAGCTGCCCGACCGCGTCCCGCGCCGCCAGCGTCTCCGGCCACGGGCCGGACGGTTCCGGGCTGAGCGTCACGCCGTACCCGGGCGACGGCGCTTCACTGCGCCGCAGCACGGCTTCGAGCAGCCGGGCAGCGAGGGTTCCCATCGCCGCGTAGGTGCTATTGCCGAGTGCGATCACGCCGGTCCGGCTGGCCAGGTGCCAGCACATGTTGCTGCCGAAACCCGGGTATCCGCCGCTGTGGCTGACGATCCGGCCCAGAGCGGGATGCTCGGTCACGAACAACCCGAAGCCGTAGCTGCCGGGAGGCGGGGCGGCCCCGTCCCCGGGGAAGCGCGGTGAGGCATCCCAGCCGGTTACGACCTGGGGCAGCTGCATCTCCCGGCGGGTGGCACGCCGGACCGGATGCGGACCGCCGGCGTCGGAGTCCCCGGGCGGGAAAGCAGCCGCGAAACCGGCCACCCAGCGGCTGAGATCCTGCACGCAGCTGAAGATGCCGCCCATCGGGGCGAACGCGCCGCACGGCTCGAATGGCACATCGGACCAGCCGCCGGGCGCGCGCCGGTAGCCACGGGCCAGGCCGCCGGAGCCAGGCTCCGCCGCCGTGGGCCCGAACTCCGCCGCCTGATAGCCGGTACGGGTCATGCCGAGCGGGCGCAGCAGCCGGTCGCGGATGTGATCCGGGTAGGGGGCGCCGGTCACCTCCGTGATGACCCGGCCGAGGATGGCGAACCCGAGGTTGGAGTACTCAAACTGGGTGCCGGGCGCCCAGTTGAAGCGGACGCCGCGGGCCAGGAAGGCCGCGAACTCCGCCAGCGGCAGTCCCTGCTGCCGGTCACCCCACGGGTCATCGGTCGGGAACCCAGCCGTCATGGTCAGCAGGTGCCTGATCGAGATCCGGGCGGCGTCCGGGCTTACCGGCGGCCAGCCGCGCAGTTCGGGTACGTAGGCTTCGGCTGGGTCGTCCAGCCGCAGCGCGCCGTCGTCGCGCAGCGCGAGCACCGCCGACGCGGTAAAGCTCTTGGTCATCGAGGCGATCCGGAAGACAGTACCGGCGTCAGGCGCCGGCCCGCCCAGGTCCCGTTCACCGAGCCCCGCGGCGTGCACGAGCTCGCCGTCGATCACGATCCCGTACGCCAGCCCAGGTTGCCCGCCGCGCTGGTGATAGGCCGCCGCCAGGGTGTCTGCCGTCGCGAAGTCCGCCATCGCCCCAGTCTTTCAGAACAGACTGGCTATACCGCTCAGCCCGGTTGTCGTGCAATCATTTAAGGGTCCGGGTACGCCACTGGGGCGACACGAGACGGAGGCCGACAAGATGTCACAGGACGCAGGCACGTTTATGGCCGAGACCCTTTACGGCGGGTCAGGCACCGGGCGCCGGGTCACCGTACGCGATATCGCCGCGGCGAAGGCACGCGGCGAGAAATGGCCCATGCTCACCGCCTACGACGCGCTCACCGCCGGGATCTTCGACCGGGCCGGGATTCCGGTCCTGCTGGTCGGAGACTCCGCCGCGATGGTGGTCTACGGCCACGAAACCACGATCCCGGTTACCGTCGATGACCTGATCCCGCTCACCGCCGCCGTGGTGCGCGGCACCAGCCGGGCCCTGGTCGTAGCCGACCTGCCGTTCGGCTCCTACCAGGCTTCTCCCGGTGCGGCGCTGCACGCCGCGACCCGGTTCCTGAAGGAGACCGGCGCGCACGCGGTCAAGCTCGAGGGCGGCCAGCGGGTCGCCCACCAGGTCGAGGAACTCGTCGCGGCCGGCATTCCGGTGATGGCCCATCTCGGCCTTACCCCGCAGTCGGTCAACGCCTTCGGCGGCTACCGGGTGCAAGGACGCGGCGAGGACGGCGAGCAGCTGCTGC
>JALYVS010000128.1 GCA_030853115.1 Actinomycetota bacterium | reverse complement strand
TCTTCATCGCAACACGGCCTGCTCCGGCGCGCTCGGCGGCCCGGGCGCCTGACCGGCCGCCCGCAGCACCGCGCGAACGATCCGGCCGTGGGTACCGCAGCGGCACAGATTGCCGTCCATGGCCGCCCTGACGTCTTGCTCGGCCGGGGCCGGCTGGTCCCGCAGCAGGTCCACCGCCGTCATGACCATGCCCGCGGTGCAGTAGCCGCACTGCGCGGCCTGCTCGTCCAGGAACGCCTGCTGGACCGGATGAAGCCGGCCCTCGGACGACAGCCCCTCCACGGTCGTGACCGGGCCGTCCGTGGCCGAGACCGGCAGGTCGCAGGACGACCGGGCGCGGCCGTTGATCAGCACGAAGCACGCGCCGCACAGGCCAAGCCCGCAGCCGAAACCCGGCCCGGCCAGGCCGAAGTCGTGCCGCAGGACGTCCAGCAGCGGCGTGTCCGGCTCGCAGCTGACGGTGCGCTCGGCACCATTGACGACCAGAAGGAATTGTTCCGTCTCCATGATCTCCCTCACAGGCCGGGGGCGGGCCCGCGCGGGGTGCGGGCCGCAAGGGCGGATCGGTCACGGTGTTGACCAGAGCCTTGCACAAGAGTATGCATTCGTTTGCAGAGACCCTAAAAGTGATGACCGGAGGGACCGTGACATGGATGACAGGCTAGCCATGGCTATCTCGCACTGGGCGCCGCGGTTCACGACCAACGGCGTGACCGCGGCGGACTTCGAGCGGATCACGAAAGATCTACCGTCGTGGGACGAGTGGTGCTCGGCCTGGAGCGCGGTCGCCGCCGAACACGAGCAGCTCGGCCGGGACGCGCTGAAAGCGGGCCGGACCATCTCGGCCGGCGAGCATCTTTCGCAGGCCGCCGTGTACTTCCACTTCGCCAAGTTCCTGTTCGTCAGCGACCTGGACCAGATGCGGGCCGCTCATGAGCGGGCGGTGACCTGCCTGACCGATGCGCTGCCCTACCTGGATCCGCCCGGCCGCCGGATCGAGATCCCGTTCGAAGGATCGCGGATGGCCGGCGTCCTGCGCCAGCCGGCCGGGCCAGGTCCTCATCCGGTCATGATCATGATCTCCGGGCTGGATTCGGCCAAAGAAGAACTCCGCAGCACCGAAGACCTCTTCCTGGAGCGCGGTATCGCGACCTTCAGCGTGGACGGCCCCGGCCAGGGAGAGGCCGAGTACGACCTGGCCATCCGGGGTGACTGGGAGGTGCCGGGCGCCGCCATCATCGACCAGCTGAGCATCGAGGACGGGCTCGACCCGGACCGGATCGGGATCTGGGGCGTCAGCCTCGGTGGATACTACGCGCCGCGGGTGGCGAGCGGCGACCCGCGGATAAAAGCGTGCATCGCGCTGGCCGGACCGTACTCCTTCGATGACGGCTGGGACAGCCGCCCCATCTTGACCCGCGAGGCGTTCCGGGTCCGGTCCAAAACCCCGGACATGGAAGCCGCCCGCCGCCGGGCGCAGGAGCTGACCATGGCCGGCCGGGCGGAGCTGATCACCTGCCCGCTGCTGGTGGTGATGGGCAAGCTCGACCGGCTCATCCCCTGGCAGCACGCGCAGCGGCTGGTGGAGGAGGCGGCCGGCCCGGCCCAGTTGCTGCTGCTCGAAGAGGGCAACCACGGCTGCGCGAATCTGGCATCGTTCCACCGGCAGGCCACCGCCGACTGGGCCGCCGAGCAGCTCGGCGGGTCGGTGAAGCGCGCAGCGGCCAGCTGATGGCGGGGCCAGCAGGCGCCGCGAGCTCATCGGGCTTGAGGTTGCTGGCCCGCCATGATCTCGGCGGCCACGGCGACGGCATGCAGGTGGTACGTAGCGGCGACGCGCTGTACGTGGGACACACCGGTACCACCGGGATGGGCACCTCGGTGCTTGACGTCGCCGATCCGGCGCGACCCGTCCTGGTCCGTCAATGGCCCGCGCCTCCTCGCTCGCACACGCATAAAGTCCAGGCCGCCGACGGCCTGCTGCTGGTCAACCACGAGAAGTTCCCGTACCGGGCGCAGATGTCCGAGCCGTTCTCGGCGGGCCTGGCGATCTACGAGCTGACCGACCCGATGCGCCCGCGCCAGATCGGGTTCTGGCCCAGCGGCGGCCTCGGCGTGCACCGGATCGTATGGACCGGCGGCCGCTACGCGCACCTGTCCGCCACCCCTGACGGGTTCCGTGACCGGATCTGGGTGGTCGTCGACCTGGCCGACCCCGCCCGGCCTGCCGAGGCGGCCCGGTGGTGGTGGCCCGGTCAGCGGGCGGACGAGCAGCCAGGCTGGCCGCCCGGCGAGCGCTACGCCGCCCACCACGCCCTCATCGCCGGCCACCGGGCCTACCTCGGCTACGACGACGCGGGCCTGGCCATCCTGGACGTCTCGGATCTGACCAGGCCACGCCTGGTCGGCCAGCTGGGCTGGGACGGCGGGTCTACGCACACCTGCCTGCCGCTGCCCGGCCGGGGGCTGGTCGTCGCCACTGACGAACAGGTTCACGACGGGCCGCGGGCACCGCGGCGGGCGATCAGGGTGATCGACGTGGCCGGCCGCCAGCCGCGGGTGCTGGCCCTCTGCCCGCACCCGGACGGCTTCGACGATCTTCCGCTCCGCTTCGGTGCCCACAACCTGCACGAGAACTCACCCGGCGCCTACCGCAGCGAGCGGCTCGTGTTCGCCACCTACTTCAGCGCGGGGGTGCGCGTCTACGACCTGGCCGACCCGGGCCGCCCGGCCGAGATCGCGCACTGGGTGCCGGAGCCGCCCGCGGGCCAGCCGGTGCCGCAGATCAACGACCTGTTCGTGGACGAGGGCGGTTTGCTCTGGGTCACCGACCGGATCGGCGGCGCCCTGTACGTGCTGACACCGGAACCGCCGCTGGCGGCGCTGATGGCGCAGGCCAGGACCATCGGACCGCCCGTTGGCTAAGCGGCCGCACCGGTCGGGGCGGATAACCTTCGCAGCTGCCCGCGGATCCCAGTGCTGGTCGCCGCGCTACTAGAATGCAAACGATTGTGATAATCTCAGCCGAGTGATCGGCGCTAGTGCGGCGGTCACTGCGGTAGGGCTATGCAGGAGGGACGTCGTGATGGCATACCGTGCGCTGGAGCAGCCTAGGGTCGGCTGGATCGGGGCGGGCAGGATGGGCCTGCAAATGGCCTCCAGGCTCCTCGACGCGGGGTACGACGTGGCCGTCTACAACCGGACCGCGTCCAAGGCGGCGCCGATGGTCAGCCGCGGAGCCGTCGCCGTGGACTCCCCGGCGGACCTGGCCGGCCGCGACGTCGTGTTCACCATGGTGTCAGGCTCCGATGACCTGCTGCAGGTGACGACAGGCGCGCACGGGGTACTGACCGATCCTGATCGTTCGCCTAAGCTCCTGGTGGACTTTTCCACGGTCTCGATGGAGGCGTCCGCGGCGGTCCGCGCCGCCGCCGCCGAACTCGGTACCGAGGTGCTGGCCGCGCCGGTCAGCGGTAACCCCAAAGTCGTGAGCGCCGGCCAGCTCTCCCTGGCGGTATCGGGTGACCAGGACACGTTCGCGGCAGCCGAGCCGCTGCTGGCGCTGTTCGGCGCGCGGGTCACCTACGTCGGCGAGGGTGAGGTGGCACGGCTGGTCAAGATCTGTCACAACGTGCTGCTCGGCGTGGTGATCCAGGCCCTGTCCGAGGTCACCGTGCTGGCCGAGAAGGGCGGCACCAGCCGGGCCGCATTCCTGGAGTTCATCAACTACTCGGTGCTGGGGTCCATGTTCACCAGGTACAAGTCACCGGCACTGGTCAACCTGGATTTCACCCCCACGTTCACCAACCCGCTGCTGCTGAAGGACTTCGATCTCGGGCTGGCCGCGGCGCATGATCTTCAGGCGCCGATGCCGGTTGCCTCGGCCGCCGCGGCCATGGTGGCCTCCGCGCTGGGCGCCGGCTACCGGACCGAGGATTTCGCGACACTCATCCTGGAGCAGGCGAGGCGCTCGGGCATAACCCTGACCGCTGAGAACGTCAAGGTCGACGACGGGCTGGAGGCGTCATGACCAGCGTTCGCCCGCTTCGGGCCCCTGGACACGGCGGCGTCGACTTCGAGGCCCGCGTCGACTTCGACCGGCTACGGCGCTACCGTCTCGACCGCTCGCTCGCGGCGCTAGAGGCCAGTGAATGCGGCGCGTTCCTGCTCTTCGACTTCTACAACATCCGGTACAGCACCCAGACGTGGATCGGCGGTGCCCTCGGCGACAAGATGACGCGGTACGCCCTGCTGACACGCAGCGGCGAGCCGGTGCTCTGGGACTTCGGGTCGGCCGCCAAGCACCATCAGCTCTACTGCCCGTGGCTGGTGCCGGAGAACTGCAAGGCGGGCATGCTCGGCCTGCGCGGCGCGATTGCGCCTGAGGTGGGCCTGATGACCTCCGCGGTCCGCGAGATCAAGCAACGACTCGCGGCCGAGGGCCTGGACGGCCAGCCGGTCGGCGTGGACATCATCGAACTGCCCTTCCTGGCCGAGATGCAGCGTCAGGGCCTGACCGTAGTCGACGCTCAGCAGCTGATGCTCGACGCGCGGCAGATCAAGTCCGCCGACGAGATCATGCTGCTGACCCAGGCCGCCGCCATGGTCGACGGCGTTTACACCGACATCGTCGAAGCTCTCAAGCCCGGCGTCCGGGAGAACGAGATCGTGGCCCTGGCGAATAAGCGGCTTTACGACATGGGCTCCGAGCAGGTCGAGGCGATCAACGCCGTGTCCGGCGAGCGCTGCAACCCGCACCCGCACAACTTCTCCGACCGCATCATCCGGCCTGGGGACCAGGCCTTCTTCGACATCATCCAGAGCTACAACGGCTACCGGACCTGTTACTACCGCACTTTCAGCGTGGGCCGCGCGACGACCTCACAGCGCGACGCCTACACCAAGGCGCGGGAGTGGATGGACGTGGCCATCGGTGCGGTCAAGCCGGGCGCGGGCACCGACGACATCGCGCGGCTGTGGCCCGCGGCGACCGACTTCGGGTTCGCCGATGAGATGGCGGCGTTCGGCCTGCAGTTCGGCCACGGTCTTGGCCTCGGCCTGCATGAACGACCGATCATCAGCCGTCTGAACAGCTTGGAGCACCCCGTCGAGATCCAGCCGGGGATGGTGTTTGCCCTCGAGACATACTGCCCGGCCTCCGACGGGTTCTCGGCGGCGCGGATCGAGGAGGAGGTCGTGGTCACCGAAGACGGCCCCCGCATTCTCACCCTCTTCCCCGCGCAGGACCTCATCGTCGCGAACCCGTACTAAACCCCGTACTGAACCCCCGTACTTAAACCGTACTGAAACCCACCGCCGGAGGGGCCCTCGTCATGACGCAGGTAGACCAGATCGTCAGCGGCCTGCTCACCGATCTCTACATCGGGGGCAAGGCGATCCCGGCCGCCGGGGGCGGGCGGTTCGACGTGCTCGACCCGGCCACCGGGACGGTGATCGCATCGGTCGCCGACGGCGGCATCGAGGACGCGATGGCTGCCGTCGCGGCCGCCGGCGAGGCCGGCCCATCCTGGGCGGCCACCGCGCCGCGGGCCCGCGCGGAGATCCTGCGCGCGGCGTTCGAGCTGATGAGCGCCCAGCGTGAGGAGCTGGCCACGCTGATCGCGCTGGAGAACGGCAAGGCCCTGGTGGACGCGCGCTCCGAGGTGACGTACGCGGCGGAGTTCTTCCGCTGGTACGCCGAGGAGGCGGTGCGCATCGACGGCATGGTCGGTTACGCTCCCTCGGGCAGCAACCGGATCATGGTCACCCGCCGGCCGGTGGGCACCTGCGTGCTGGTCACGCCCTGGAACTTCCCGGCGGCCATGGCGACCCGCAAGATCGGCCCGGCGCTGGCCGCCGGATGCACGATGATCCTCAAGCCCGCGAGCGACACCCCGCTGACCGCGCTGGCCATCGGCCGGCTGCTGGCGGCGGCCGGCGTGCCGCCGGGTGTGGTGAACGTCCTGCCGGGCCGGCGTTCCGGGCCGATCGTGTCGGCCATGCTGCACGACCCCCGGGTCCGCAAGCTCAGCTTCACCGGCTCGACCGAGGTCGGGCGCATTCTGCTCAGGGAGTGCGCGGACAACATCGTCAACACCTCGATGGAACTGGGCGGCAACGCGCCCTTCGTCGTCTTCGCCGACGCCGACCTCGACGCGGCCCTGGACGGCGCGATGATCGCCAAGATGCGGAACGGCGGTGAGGCTTGCACGGCCGCCAACCGGTTTTACGTCGAGGCGCCGGTGGCCGCCGAATTCTCCCGCCGGCTGGCCGAGCGGATGGCCGCGCTCCGGGTCGGCCCGGGCACCGAGGAGTCCACCGAGGTGGGCCCGCTGGTGAACAACGAGGCGGTGGACAAGGTGGACGCGCTGGTTGCCGAGGCGGTCAAGGCCGGAGCGACGGTGGTCACCGGCGGCTCGCGGCCCCAGCGGGAGGGCTGCTATTACGACCCGACCGTGCTGACCGGCGTGCAGCCGGGCTCGGCGATCCTGCGCGAGGAGATCTTCGGCCCGGTCGCACCCATGGTGTCGTTCACGACGGAGGACGAGGCCATCGCGCTGGCTAACGACACCGAGTACGGGCTGGTCGCTTACGTCTATACCGGTGACCTCGCCCGCGGCCTGCGGGTCAGCGAACGCATCGATGCCGGCATGGTCGGGCTGAACCGCGGCCTGGTCAGCGATCCAGCCGCTCCCTTCGGCGGAACCAAGCAGAGCGGCATCGGACGTGAGGGCGGCCACGAGGGCGTGCTCGACTACACCGAATCGCTCTATCTCGCACTCAGCTGGTGAGGTTATCGTGCCCGTCCCTGGACTCACCCGCGTGGACCACATCGGGATCACGGTGCCCGACCTGACCGAAGCCAGCGAGTTCCTGGTCAATGTGCTCGGCTGTGAGTACATGTACTCCCTCGGCCCGTTCGTGCACGACGACGGCTGGATGACCGAGCACCTCAACGTGCACCCCCGCGCCGTGATGCAGCAGCTGCATTTCTTCCGCTGCGGCGGCCAGGCGATATTCGAGGTGTTCCAGTACGCCTCACCCGGCCAGAATCAGGCCTTTCCCCGGAACAGCGACCACGGCGGGCATCACGTCGCCTTTTACGTCGAGGATATCGACGCCGCGGTGGACTACCTGCGCGCCGAGGGCATCACGGTCCTCGGCGCTCCCACCGCGAGCAGCGGCCCGAGCCAGGGCCAGCGCTGGGTCTACTTCCTGGCCCCGTGGGGCATGCAGTTCGAGCTGGTCTGTTACCCGGGAGGCAAGGCCTTCGATCATCAAGATAGCCAGCCCAGATAGCCAGCCCAGATAAGGAGCACCATGCCGGAGCACAACCAGCTCGAGATGTCCGCGCCATGGGTCGAGGTCGTCGTCACCTCCTCCGACTGGGACGCGGCCGACCCGCAGCTGCTGACCAGCGCCTTCGCTCAGCTCAGCCTGATCCGCGCGTTCGAGGAGTTCGTGCTCGGGCTGGCGTCGGCCGGCCTGATCCACGGTCCGGCCCACTCCAGCATCGGGCAGGAGGGCGGGGCCGTCGGCTCCGTGCTCGCGCTGCGTCCCGGAGATACGGTCAACGGCTCGCACCGCGGTCACCACCAGTTCCTGGCCAAGACGCTGGCCTACGTGGCGCCCCAGGGCATCGACCCGGAGCGACCGTACTCCGAGGAGGTCCGGGCGCTCATGCTGCGCGCCCTGGCGGAGGTCTGCGGCCTGGAGCGCGGCTTCAGTCACGGCCGCGGCGGTTCGATGCACCTGCAGTGGAAGCAGGCTGGCGCGATCGGCACCAACGCCATTGTCGGCGGCGGGGTACCGCAGGCGGCCGGCTCGGCGTGGGCGCATCGGCACGCCGCGACCGGCGCGGTCGCCGTCACCTACTTCGGCGATGGCGCGATCAACATCGGCTCCACCCTGGAATCGCTCAACCTGGCCGCGGCCTGGAAGCTGCCGCTGTGCTTCTTCATCGAGAACAACCGCTACGCGGTGTCGACCGGGGTGCAGGAGGCGACCGGCGAGCCGCGGCTGTCCGCACGCGGCCCCGGCTTCGGCATCGCCAGCTGGAAGGTCGACGGCATGGACCCGCTGGCCGTGCACGTCGCCATGACCGAGGCCGCCGCGCACATGCGGGCCGGGATGGGCCCGGCCGTGATCGAGGCGGACGTCTATCGCTTCTTCCACCAGAACGGCCCCTTCCCCGGCAGCGCCTTCAGGTACCGCACCCGGGAGGAGGAAGCCCAGTGGCGGGCCCGCGATCCGCTCACCCAGATCGCCGGGCACCTGGTGCGCCGCGGCATCTTGACCTCACCGGCGATTGACGCGGCCCGCGAGCAGGCCGCCGAGCTGATGACCGAGGTCGGGTCGGTGCTGCTGGAACCGGTGCCGGGGGGCAAACCGGACGAGCGGCGGATCAAGGCGGCCGAGTGGCCCGACCCGGCCTTCGTGGACGTGGGCGTCCGCGGTGACCTGACCGAGTTCGCCGGCGCCCCGATCGCCGACCGCGCTGACTTCCGCGGGCCGGGTGAGGAGATCAAGTTCATCGACGCCGTAGCCGGGGTGATGGCCCGGCGGATGAGCCAGGACGAACGGATCGTCATCATGGGCGAGGACATCCACCGGCTCAACGGGGGCACCAATGGCGCCACCAAGGGCCTCGCCCAGGCCTACCCCGGCCGGGTGCTCGGCACGCCGATCAGCGAGAACGGCTTTACCGGCCTGGCGGGCGGCATCGCCCTGGATGGCCGGTTCATCCCGGTGGTCGAATTCATGTACGCCGACTTCATGTGGGTAGCGGCGGACCAGCTCTTCAACCAGATCGCGAAGGCGCGCCACATGTACGGCGGCGGCAACGACGTCCCCATCGTGCTCCGCAGCAAGGTCGCGACCGGCACCGGATACGGCTCACAGCACTCGATGGATCCCGCGGGTATCTTCGCCACCGCGCCGGGCTGGCGCATCGTGGCGCCGTCGACTCCGTTCGACTACATCGGCCTGATGAACACCGCGCTGCAGTGCCGGGACCCGGTGGTGGTGCTCGAGCACGTCGACCTGTACCCGTCCGCCGGCGAGGTACCGGCGGGGGAGTGGGACTTCTGCCTGCCCGTCGGCCGGGCCGCGGTGCGGCGTCCGGGCTCGGACGTGACGGTCCTGAGCTACCTGGCCATGACCGGATACGTCCTGGATGCCGTCACCAGCGTCGGCACCGTGGACGCCGAGGTGATCGACCTGCGCTGGCTTGATCGCGCCAGTGTCGACTGGGACACGATCGGTGAGAGCATCAGGAAAACCAACAGGGTCCTGATCGCCGAGCAGGGCGCGCTCGGTACCTCCTACGGCGGCTGGCTGGCCGACGAGATCCAGCGGCGCTTCTTCGACTGGCTTGACCACCCCGTCCAGCGGGTGACCGGCGGCGAGGCGTCACCCACCATCAGCAAGGTCCTGGAGCGCGCGGCCATCGCGCGCACCGAAGAGGTGGCCGTCGCCCTGATCGAGATCGCGAAGGCCTGACCATGGCCCATCTGCTGCGTGTGCCCGAGATCTCGGCCGGCACCACCGAAGCGGTGCTCACGACCTGGCCGGTCGAGGAGAACAGCCCGTACTCGGCCACCGATGTGATCGCCACCGTGGAAACCGCCAAGGCGGTGATCGACATCGAGGCCGAGGAAAACGGCGTGATCCTGCGTCGCCTGGTACCCGAAGGCGCCGACGTCGCCGTCGGGCAGCCCATCGCGCTCATCGGCGTGCCCGGCGAGTCGGCGGACAGCATCGAGGAAGCCCTCCGCGCCCAGGGGATCACGCCAGCTACGCCAGGGGAAGCAGACGCCACGTCAGGGGAAGCAGACGCCACGTCAGGGGAAGCAGACGCCACGCCAGGTCCCGCCAGGCCGGCTCCCGCGGCACCGGGTTCGGAGCGCATCTTCGTGAGCCCGCTCGCACGGCGGCTGGCCCGCACGGCTGACCTGGATCTACGTGATATCTCAGGGACCGGGCCGAACGGCCGGATACTGCGTCGCGATATCGAGCGGGAGGTCCGCGCGGGGGCCGCCGGCCGAGCCCCGGCCCCGCTGGGAACGCCGGCCGGGACCCCGCCCGGGACCCGGCCCGAGACGCCGGCCGAGATCCGGCCCGAGACGCCGGCCGAGATCCGGCCCGAGACGCCGGCCACAGCCGCCGCGTCCGGGCTGGCGGCCACGTACACCGAGGTGCCGCACAGCCGGGTCCGGCGGGCGATCGCCAGCAGGCTGACCGAGAGCAAGCAAACCGTCCCGCACTTTTACCTCAGCGGCAGCGCCCAGGCCGGCAAACTGCTGCGGCTGCGCGCGGAACTCAACGAAGCAAGCAGCCCGCCCCGCATTTCGCTGAACGATCTTGTCATCAAGGCGGTGGCGCACGCTCATCAGCTGGTGCCGGCCATGAACGTGATCTGGACGCCGGACGCGGTCCGGTCATTTGCCTCGGTGGACATCGGGATCGCTATCGCCAGCCCGCGCGGCCTGGTGACGCCGATGCTGCGCTCGGTGGACCGCAGCGGCATCGCGGCGATAGCCGGGGCCGTCAGCGACCTGGTGGAACGAGCCGGCTCCGGCCGTCTGCAGCAACGCGAGCTGGAAGGCGGCACCACCACCGTGACCAACCTGGGCATGTTCGGCACCGAGAGGTTCACCGCCATCATCAACCCGCCGCAGTCCTCCATCCTCGCGGTGAGCGCCGTCCACAGCGCGCCCGTGGTGAAGAAAGGCAAGCTCGCGGTCGGCTCGGTCATGGAGGTGACGCTCTCCGTCGATCACCGGGCCGTGGACGGGACCACGGCGGCTGAGTGGATGAGAGCATTCGTCTCGCTGATCCAGCACCCGGTACGGCTCCTGCTCTAGACGGCCCGCCACTGCTGGTGCCTGACGTGCGCCGGCGTCAGCACGCAGTCCCCGCAAGTGCCGCCGCCCGGCACCCGGTAATACAGGCAGCAGCTGCGGCGGACCAGGAAACGCCGCGGCTGCGCGGCGTCCGGCTGCACGAGTTCCCCGGTCCCCCGCAGCGGTTCGAGCGCCAGCATCCTGGCCGTCAGCTGGCCGGCCGTCTCCGCCCGGCCCGGGTAGCTCGTGGCCAGCATCCCGGCCGCGGCCGCCAGCGCGGACGCGATATTGCCCCGCAGCACCAGCGGCGAGAGCTGGAAGGTGGCCTGGAACACACTGGCTACCGGGACGGCCATACCCTGCACGCAGTGTTCTGACAGGAGCGCGGCCGCCTCGTCAAGCTGGCCTGAGTCTGCTGCGTCGCCGGTCTGCCACCCGGTGACCGGGCCGGCCGCCAGCGGCACCGGATCACCGTCAGCCGGGCGCCACCACAGGTTGTCCAGGGTCAGATACGGGACCACGCCGCCGAGCACCGCCGCGCCCAGCGACGGTGACACCAGACGTGATGCCAGTCCCAGGAACACGATCGAGGCGGCGACCCGCTCGGCCACCTCAGCCGCCGCGACGCCAGCCCGGCCCGCGATGACGGTCCGGGCGTGAGCGACCCGCCGGGCCAGCACCGCCGGATCGCGGAGCAGGCTCGCCGGCCGCCAGCCCGCGCCCCGGGCCCATGGCTCGATAGTGAAGAACGGCCCGCCGCCGGCCGCCGCGGCCAGCGCCTCGGCCGCCTCGATGTTCGCCGTCCGTTCTCCCATGACGTCACCCCGGTCTCCCGTCGAGGTTAGCTGGCCGTGCCCCGCACGCAATGTCGGAGGTGCGGGCGTGCGGCGTGCCTGCGAGGCTGCCAGGCGGGTGGCGTTCATCAGGGAGGCCCGGCTGACCCGTTTAACCTGCGCCGAGAACGACGCGAGCCCTGTTCGGTCTGCTCCGCGACCCCATCGTCTATCGGAATGAGGATCACATGGCTAACCGCCCTCGGCGAGGTTCGCCCGGGTCGCGCGTCGCGCAGGCGCTGACCCCGGCGGAGCGACGACGGGTCCTGGAGGACTGGAACGGCGCCGCGCGGCAGATCCCTGAGGTGACGTTGCCGGAGCTGTTCCAGGCGCAGGCGGTGCGGACCCCCCAGGCGCCGGCGGTGGTCTTCGGCGGTGCCACGCTTTCCTACGCCGAGCTCAACCAGCGGGCGAACCGGCTCGCGCGGCTGGTGATCGGCCGGGGTGCGGGCCCGGGGCGGCTGGTGGCGGTGGCGTGTGAGCGGTCAGCGGACCTGGTGGTGGCGCTGCTGGGGGTGCTGAAGTCCGGCGCCGCGTATCTGCCGATTGATCCGGGGTACCCGGCGGAACGGATCGGGTTCGTGCTCGGCGATGCCCGGCCGGTGCTGCTGGTCTGCGATCAGGTCACGGCGGCCGGGCTGCCGGAGGCTGACATCCCGCGAGTGGTCGTTGATGACCAGGTGACGATGGCGGCGGTGGCGGGATTGCCGGGCAGTTCGCCGGGCGATGAGGACCGTGCCGTACCGCTGCTGCCGGCGCATCCGGCGTACGTGATTTACACGTCGGGGTCGACGGGGCGGCCGAAGGGCGTGGTGGTGGAGCACCGCAGCGTCGTAAGCCTGCTGTGCTGGGCGTCGGCGGAGTTCGGCGGGGGTGAGCTGTCGCGGGTGCTGGCGTCGACGTCGCTGAGTTTCGACGTGTCGGTGTTCGAGATCTTCGCGCCGCTGGTCTCGGGGGGAAGCATCGAGATTGTCCGGGATCTGCTGGCGCTGGCCGATAGCAGCGGCGGGGGGGAACCCTGGCGCGGGAGCCTGATCAGCGCGGTGCCCTCGGGGCTCTCGGAGGTGCTAAGCGTGCCCGGGGCGACGGCCCGGGCCGGGACGGTAGTCCTGGCAGGCGAGGCGCTGACCGCTCGTGCTGTCGCGGCCATCGGGGCCGCGCTGCCCGGTGTCTCGGTCCGTAATATTTACGGGCCGACTGAGGTGACTGTCTACGCCACGGCGTGGCGCGCCCCGGAGGCGGCCGGGCCGTCGGCGAGCGCCGCCGCCGGGGGTGCTCCGCCGATCGGCCGGCCGGTCTGGAATACGCGGGCGTACGTGCTGGGCGACGGGCTAGGGCCGGTCCCGGTGGGGGTGACCGGGGAGCTGTACCTGGCGGGCATGCAGCTGGCGCGCGGGTACCTGGGGCGTCCGGGGCTGACCGCGGAGCGGTTCGTGGCGTGCCCGTTCGGGGCGGCGGGGGAGCGGATGTACCGGACCGGGGACCTGGCCCGGTGGAACACCGGCGGCGAGCTGGAGTACCTGGGGCGGGTCGATGATCAGGTGAAGATCCGCGGGTTCCGGATCGAGCTCGGCGAGATCGAAGCGGCGCTCGCGGTCCTGCCGGGAGTGGCGCAGGCCGCGGTAGCGGTGCGGGAGGACCGTCCGGGAGATGGCAGGCTGGTCGCCTACGCTGTGCCAGCACCCGGCCGCCAGCTGGACCCGGCCGGGCTGCGCGCGGCCGCGGCCCTGGCCTTGCCGGGTTACATGGTCCCGGCGGCGGTGGTGGTGCTGGACCGGCTGCCGCTGACCGGGAGCGGGAAGCTGGACCGGCGGGCGCTGCCCGCCCCGGAGTACGCCGCCGCGGGTGGCGGCCGGGGTCCGGCCACCGCCCGCGAACACGCGCTGTGCGAGGTGTTCGCCCAGATCCTGGGCATCGACCAGGTCGGGGCGGAGGACAGTTTCTTCGACCTGGGGGGTCATTCGCTGCTGGCCACCCGGCTGACCAGCCGGGTCCGGGTGGTGCTGGGGGT
>JALYVS010000555.1 GCA_030853115.1 Actinomycetota bacterium | reverse complement strand
GACCCGGGATGCCGCCGCTCGACCCATCCGTCCGAGTTGTGCTGTTTACCGCGGGCGATGCCGAGCGCGCCGGCCGGCACGTCTTCGGTGATCACCGACCCAGCGGCGGTGAAGGCACCGTCCCCGACGTTCACCGGCGCCACCAGCATGGTGTCGGAGCCGATCCGTACGTGGCTGCCCACCGTGGTGTGATGCTTGGCCACACCGTCGTAGTTCACGAAGATCGTGGCCGCGCCGATGTTCGAGTGTTCCCCGATGTCCGCGTCGCCCACGTAGGTCAGGTGCGGCACCTTGGCGCTGTCGCCCACCGACGCGTTCTTCAGCTCGACGTAGCTGCCGATGTGTGCGCCCGGCCCGATCCGGGTGCCCGGGCGCAGCCGGGCGAACGGCCCGACACTGGCCCCGCTGGCGACCTCGGCGGACTCGCAGACCGCGTACGTTACCGTCGCGTCCGGCCCGACCGAGGTGTCCCTGAGCAGGCAGCCGGGACCGATCCTGGCCCCCGGCCCGATCGAGGTGCTGCCCTCCAGGTGCGTTCCGGGTAGGAGCTCCGCGTCCGGGGCCAGGGTGACGCCGACGTCGATCCAGGTGGACGCCGGGTCCATGATCGTGACCCCGGCTCGCATCCACGCCTCGAGCAGCCGGCCGTTGAACGCGCGGCGTACCTGCGCGAGCTGAACCTGGTCGTTCACGCCCTGGATTTCGGCCGGATCGGCGGCGAGCAACGTCCCGGCCAGGTGGCCGTCACCGCGCATGATCGCCACCACATCGGTGAGGTACTCCTGGCCCTGCGCATTGCTGGTGGCGACCCGCTTCACCGCGTCGGCGAGAAGAGCCCCGTCGAAGGCGTAGCAGCCGGAATTTATCTCGGTGACCGCCCGCTGCTCCGCGGTCGCGTCGGCGTCCTCGACGATCTCGGCGAGAGCCCCGGCATGATCTCGGATGATCCGCCCGTAGCCGACCGGGTCGGCCACCCGCGCGGTGAGCACGGTCACGGCGTTTCCCGCGGCCGCGTGCTCCTGGACAAGCGCCCGCAGCGTCTGCGCCTGGAGCAGCGGCATGTCACCGTACGTCACGACGACCGTGCCGGAAAGGACGCCGAGCGCCTCGGTCACCATACGCACCGCATGGCCGGTGCCGGCCAGCCGTTCCTGCACCACCAGGCACACGTCAGGTGCCAGCCGCGCAGCCTCCTCGCCGACCTGGTCCCGGCCATGACCGGCGACCACGACGAGGCGCTGCGGCGCGAGCTCGCTGGCCGCCGCGAGCGCGTGCCCGAGCATGCTGCGGCCGCACAGGCTATGCAGCACCTTGGGGATCCGCGATTTCATCCTGGTGCCCTCGCCTGCGGCAAGGACAATGACAGCGACCGGGCGAGGTTCGCTCACGCGGCAAGTCTCCTCGGGTAGCGCGCCGATATATCTGCGGGTTTCCGGGGCCTACAGGGGTACTGCCGCCGGCACGTGAATCCCGGGACCCTGCAGGCTCCGGGACGCGCCGGCGGATTCGTTTACCCACCCCTCATCCGCAGGATACCGCCCGGTTGCCATGATCGGATGGCAGGTTCGGGACGGCCGGGACCATCGTGCCTAGCGGGATTCACTTTCAGCCTACGGCCGGCCGGCACCCTTCGCGGTTTCATCCGGGCTTTTCTGGCTAACCCGATAACCGCGGGTGACAGCTCGCGGCCGCGGGGCCTCTCCCAGATCAAGCAGATCATGGGTCCGCTGAGCAACGCCACCCTGCACGAGGCCCTCCGTGGTGTGCCGCCACCCGACTGGACCCGGCGCCCTAACGCCAAGGATGCGCTGCGAGCGCGGGCTCGCAGGCTGCGCGCGCAGGGCCAGGACTATGAACAGATCGCCTCTGCTCTCGGCGTGGCCAAGAGCTCGGTGTCGCTGTGGGTCCGGGACCTGCCCCGGCCGGCCAGACTCAGCTCCGCCGAATGCCGGAAACGCTCAGCTGCGGGCGTAGAGCGTTACTGGGCCGCCGAGCGGCCCGCCCGTGAGGCCCGCCGGACGGCGGCCCGAGAAGCCGCCGCGGCCCAGATCGGCGACCTATCCGATCGCGAGATCCTCATCGCCGGCGCCATCGCCTACTGGTGCGAGGGCACCAAGAACAAGCCGCACCGCCGCAGCGACCGCGTGGTCTTCATGAACAGCGATCCGTCCTTGATCCGGTTTTTCCTGCGCTTCCTGGCGGAAACCGCGACCGCTCCGGAGGACCTGGCTTTCCGGGTCTACATTCACGAGAACGCTGACGCGAGGTCAGCCGAGCTTTTCTGGCTCGAGGTCACCGGCGCGAAGCCGGAGCAATTCCACCCTCCTGCGCTGAAGCGCCACCACCCGAAGACCGGGCGGCTGAATGTCGGCGAGAACTATCACGGCTGCCTCCGGATCGAGGTCAACCGCGGCAGCGGGCTTTACCGCAAGATCGAAGGCTGGGCCGAAGCGATCACGAGCGGAGGCTGACACTGAAGCGACCAGGCGTCGAACCTGCTTGTGCTCCCGGGGAAGGATTCGAACCTTCGTTAGCGGTGCCAAAGACCGTCGTCCTGCCTGGCTAGACGACCCGGGATCATCCCGCCGCACACTTTACCCGGAACCTGCCCTCAGGATGCAGCCGAGCTGCCGGCAGCCCAGCGGTCCTTGGCCCCGGCGGTGTCGCACGGCTCGTTGCCCAATCCGCTAGAGCGTCGTCGTCGAAGACAGCCGGGGAAAGTCAATGACAACGATGCGTAACGAAAACTGCACGCAGAGCCGCAAAAACCTCGCCTGAACGAGCTGTATGACGCGGATCATATGGAATTCATAGCTCTATTTGCGAAAATTCATCTACCAGATTGTCCAGCTTACGGTTTCGTAGGCTACGGTTACGTAAGCGTACAGACGCTCCTGCCCACTACGTCCCGCATCTCGAGGAGCACGATGACCACATCTCCCGACACCGTCAAGGCGGCCGACGCCGCGACCCCGCCGCCGCCGCTGGCCGCCACCGCCACGACCCCGACCGTGCCGCCGACCTCGCTAACGACCGGGGGAACCCCCAGTAGCCAGCCGCGCCAGATCCGGGCTGAAATCGAGGACGAACCGACCTCGAACTTTCAGCAGTTCCTCGTCGGCGTCTTCGTCGCCGTCCCGTTCCTGGCGCTGGTCGCCGCCATCCCGCTGCTGTGGGGCTGGGGTCTGGGCTGGCACGATGTCGCCATCGCGCTGGTCTTTTACTGGGTATCGGGCCTCGGCATCACGGTTGGCTACCACCGTTACTTCACCCACGGATCGTTCAAGGCCAAGACCGGCCTGCGGGTCGCGATGGCGATCGCGGGCAGCCTCGCCATCGAGGGACCGCCTATTACCTGGGTCTCTGACCACCGCCGGCACCACAAGTACAGCGATAAGGAAGGCGACCCGCACTCCCCGTGGCGATACGGAGATGACTGGAAGGCGCTGTCCAAGGGCCTGGCTTACGCGCACATCGGATGGCTGTTCGACCCCAACAAGACCTCGAAGGAGCGGTTCTCCCCGGACCTGCTCGCCGACCGGCGCATCAAGAAGGTAGACGCGTGGTTCCCCGGGCTCGTCGCGGTCACGCTGCTGCTCCCGGCGCTAATCGGCGGCCTGTGGGGGATGTCCTTCCACGGCGCCATTACCGCCTTCTTCTGGGCCAGCCTGGTCCGCGTCGCGCTGTTGCACCACGTCACCTGGGCGATCAACTCCATCTGCCACACCTTCGGCAGCGAGGAGTTCGAAGTCCGCGACCGGT
>JALYVS010000127.1 GCA_030853115.1 Actinomycetota bacterium | reverse complement strand
GCCACCGGCCGGGCCGCCGTCTGGCCGCGAACCGGGCGGGCAGGCCGCGCCGCCGAGCTGGCGTTCGGGCGGCGACCAGCCGTCACCCAATCTCGGGCCGCCGCCGCCGCGCCTGGACTGGCGCAAGAGATGATCCTGACGGCCAAGCCCGCACAATCTTGAACTGCAGTCCCGTCCTGACGTAAGCCCGGTGCCCCGACTAGCTGATAACGGTGACATAGCTGAAGGTGATCTGATATTCACTAAAGGTGAGTATCGCGCAGGCCGCCAGTGCGCGCCCAGCCAGGGCGGAGCCCACCAGTGCGCGTCCCGCCAGTACGTGGCTCGGCGAGCTCAGCGCGGCCGGGGTGCCCTGGCTCGGGATCGACATGGCCGCGGCCGCCGGACCGGGCCAGCGGTCGATGAGCGCCGGGAACGCGACCATCCTCGATATAGCGGACCCGCACGCGGTGCCGGTCACCGTCAATCCGCTCGAACCCGCGCCCGGGTACCCGGTCCAGGCGCACGCCGAGCGGGTGGCGGGCCTGTTCGAGGCGGCGTTCGGGCTCACCGGGCCGGTCGCGGCGGCCGTCCGGGCGGGGCTGCGCCGGATCTACCAGGATTGCGGCTGGGATATGGTCACCGGCACGGTAGCCCCTGGAACGGTCACACCGCCCGCCGTACCGCTGTACCGGCAGCTGCGGACCACGGTCATGGCCGTCGCGGAAGACCTCGGCTACAGCCCCGGCATGCGGGCAGACGTGCACGCCTTCCTGCGATCCCGGCTGGACCCCTTGTGGGGGGGACCCGCCGGGCGTTTCCTGGAGGGCGGTCACCCGGTCGACGCCGCCCGCCTGCTGCGGGCGAACACCCTCGTGATCAGCAGTGACCTAACCGACGATGAGGCCGCCTCGTTCCTGACCGGCGTGCTGCTGATCAGGCTGGCCGAGCAGCTGCGCCCGGCCCGCCGGCCCGGCCACGGACGGCCCGGCCACGGCCGGCCCAGGACGGTGGGCCTCGAGCCGGTGGGCGCGGCGTCGGTGGGCTCGGCCGGGGTCGTCGTCATCGGGTCTGCGGCCTACGTAAACGGTCACCTGGCCGCGCCGTCGGCCCCGCTCCAGGCGGCCCTCTGGTTCAGCCGGCTGCTCGAAGATATTCGCTCGTGCGGTACGGGCGTCGTCGTGGCCGGCCATCCTCAGCAGGCAGAAACGACCCGGCGTGTGAGCCGGGCCCGCGGTGCCGAAGGGGGTAAAGAGCACACAGGCGATCAAGCAGCCATGGGGCTGGAAGTGGCCTCAAGGGGTGTGACACCGGATGAAAGGGCTGAAGAGCCTGCAGGGGCCGCAGGCGCGGAGCGGCATGGGCGGGCTGACCGAGCTGGGAGCTCCGTGCCGGTCTTGCTCGGGCGCAGATCGGCGGCGTGCGGCGAGCGCTGCCGACGCCAGCCGTGCGACGGGTACGAGCTGCACGCGGCCGGATTGCTGGCCCGCGACGAGGGACAGGCCTGGCTGAGGCTCTGGGTCCAGACGCTGGTGCTGGCCTTTCTCACCGGCCATCCGGTACCGCGAGTGCCGCGGCCGCTGTGCGGGACCTGGCCGCTGCTCAGCCCGCGGCGCCGCGACTGCCTGCTGGCGACCGTGGTCGACGGCGCGGTAACGGCCCGGGCCGCGGCGCTGCGGCCAAGTTATGACCCGCGCCGCCTGACCTCGGTCATCGCGCTGGTCGCGGCCAGGATGCTGGAGGCTGCCGGGGGCGGTGACCAGCCGCTGGCCGCGGGCCCTGTCCTGCCGTGCTCCGCGACGCCGTTCCGCGCCGGGCCCGTCTGGGTTATCCCGCAGCTGCGCTGGCTGCATGAGATCGAGCGGGCCAACCCGCTGGGCCAGGGCGGAGTCCGTCTGGACGACATCGCGCCGCCGCTTGACTTCGGCCTGACCGGGCTGTCGGACTGGCCCGGTATCCGGGTCAGGGACCGGCTTGGCGGGTTGCGGCGGCACCCGCTGTCGATGGAATCGCGGCGTAACCGGGAGCGGGCCGGCGTCGCGCTGCTCGGCGACGACGCCGGGTGCGGCCTCGACGCTGACCTGGCGATCACGGGCTTGGGGCTGAGCCCGCGGCAGCGGCTGCGGCACGCCGCCGAGATGATGGGCACGGACACCCGCGGCCAGGAGCCGGGCTGGCTCGAGGTGGTGCTGTCCTGGCCGGACCGGATCATCAGGGCCGCCTGAACTCCGACGTGCGCGGACCGCGACCGGATAGCATCGGGGCCGAGATGAGCACTAGCAGCCCGCCGTCCCGGCGCATCAGCCTTCCCCTCCGCGCGCGGATGGCCACCACGGTCGGCGGTGCGGCCGGCCGGGTGTCCCGGCTGGCTGGTCGCGGCGACGGATCAGTGATCGGCGGGGTCATCGGCCTGCGACTCAAACCCGACCTGCTGTCCCTGCTCGCCCGCGGCCGGCAGGTCATCCTGGTGACCGGAACCAACGGCAAGACCACCACGACCAGGCTGATCACGGCCGCGCTCGGCACGCTCGGCCAGCAGATCGCGTCCAATGCGTTCGGCGCCAACATGGAGGCAGGCCTGGTCGCCGCGCTGGCCAAGGCACCTGACGCCACCCTGGCCGTGCTTGAGGTCGACGAGAGTTATCTGCCGGTCATGCTGGCGGCGACAAACGCGCGGGTCATGGTGCTGCTGAACCTGAGCCGCGACCAGATGGACCGGGCGGCCGAGATCTGGATGCTCGCGCGCCGCTGGCGGGTGGCGCTGGCGGCGGCCCCGGACTGCCGGGTCATCGCGAACGCCGACGACCCGCTGGTGGCCTGGGCGGCCGGGGAGGCCCGCCACGTCACCTGGGTGGCGGCTGGCCAGCGCTGGCACGACGACTCGTGGTGCTGCCCGCGGTGCGGATCGCACCTGCAGCGGGACGGCGAGGACTGGCAGTGCGGCGAGTGCACGAACCGGCGGCCTCCGGTCAGCTGGGTACTGGCCGCTGACGAGGTGATCGATCCGACCGGGAGATCCTGGCCACTCGACCTGATCCTGCCCGGCCGGGCCAACCGGGCGAACGCCGTGGTCGCCCTCTCGGTGGCAGACGTCTTCGGCGTCGGCGTCACGCAGGCGATGGACGCGGTCAAGCAGGTGCGTTCGGTGGCCGGCCGGTACACCCAGATCGATCGCCGGGGCACCACGCTCAGGCTGCTGCTGGCCAAGAACCCGGCCGGCTGGCTGGAGGCCCTCGACATCCTGGCACCGCCGCCGCCGCCCGTCCTGCTGGCCGTGAACGCACAGGTGCCGGACGGACGGGACACCTCGTGGCTCTGGGATGTGGACTACCGCAGGCTGCGCGGACGCCAGGTCTTCGTGACCGGGGAGCGCAAGACCGACCTGGCGGTCAGGCTGGAGGCCGACGAGGTAGCCTTCCGCCTTGTCGCTACCGTCGATGAGGCGGTGGACGCGAGCCGCAGCCCGTCCATGGAAGTAATCGCGAACTACACAGCGTTCCAGCACATCCGTGCGGTCCTCGGACGCACGGACTGAAACCACCCCCGGCACGCGGACAGGACCGGCTTGCCGCGCGGACAGCACCGGCGTACCGGCGGGAGGAACGATGAGCGAAGGCCATGGGCGGCATCGGATGGGCCCCAGGGTGCCGCAGGAGCCTCAGGCGCCGCGAAGATCTCGCGGACCCGTCCGCCCGGAGCCCAGCTCTGGTCCGCAGGGACCTTCGGCTATCCGGCTGGTGTGGGTCTACCCGGATCTGCTTAGCACCTACGGTGATCGCGGCAACCTGCTGATGATCGCTCGCCGGGCCAGGCTGCGTGGCATCGGTGTCGAGATCGCCGAGGTCAATTCTGACCAGCAGGTCCCCGTGGACGGCGACATCTACCTGCTCGGCGGCGGCGAGGACTTGCCGCAGGTGCTCGCCGCGCGCCGGCTGCGCGCCGGTGGCGGCCTGTCGGCGGCCGCGGATCGCGGCGCGGTGATCTTCGCGGTGTGCGCCGGCTACCAGATCATCGGAGCCGAGTTCGGCGGCGCGGAAGGTGAACCGGTGCCCGGGCTGGGCCTGATCGACATCCGCAGCAGCCGGGGTGAGCGGCGCGGGGTAGGTGAGGTCACGGCCGACGTCGATCCGGCGCTCGGCGTGGAACGGCTCACCGGTTTCGAGAACCACCAGGGCGTGACCGTCCGCGGTCCCGAGGTGAAGCCGCTGGCCACCGTGCTCACCGGCGTCGGCAACGGAGACGGAACCGAGGGCGCGCACTACGGGCGGGTGGTCGGCACCTATCTGCACGGCCCCGCGCTTGTCCGCAACCCCAGCCTCGCTGATCTGCTGCTGCGCTGGGTGGCGGGCCCGCTGCCTGCTCTTGACCCCGGACAGGAAGACCTGGTGCTGAAGCTGCGCGGTGAGCGCCTAGCGGCCGTGGGCGGGTCGGCCCGGTAGGGTGCTGAAGCCGGCGCCCTGGCGACCGGGGCTCAGTAGACCAAGGCTTGGGCGCCGTCGGCCATGATCTCGGCGATGAAGGTGGCCGCCCCGGCGATCCGGATCCCGCTGATCAGGTCCTCGGGGGTGATGTCCCGTCGCGCGGCGCACTGGGTGCAGACCGTCACCGAGCCCGCCGCCAGCACCCCGGCCAGCAGGTCGACGAGCGGGGCGGCATGCGGAAGCGAGAAATCCTCAGCGCGGCCGGGCAATCCGAACCAGGCGGCTTCGCCGGTGAGCCACAAGGAGATAGGGACCCCGCACGCAGTCGCGGTCGCGGCGACCGTGAAGGCCTGATTGCAGCGCTCCGGATCATCCTTGCCTGCGGTGACCTTGACGACCAGAGAACGCTCGGGCATGGCAGAACTCTAGCCCGCCATGCCCGGCGGCGGACAGGGCGCCCGCCGGCCCGGAGTCCGGCGGGTCTGCGCCTGGCCGGTGTGCTTCCGCCGTACACTGCGGGTTATGCACGGCATGCTGAGTGCGGCGATTGTGATCGGTGCGTTCGCGGTGACCGCCGCCGCCTGTCTGTACGTAGCCGTACGGGTGTACCTGGCCGGGACTCGCCCTGGCCGGGCCGCCGGGCCAGGGCAGGCCTTCCCAGGGCAGGCCTTCCCGGGGCAGGCCTCCTCAGGACAGGCCGGGTCAGCATGGGCCTGGTCAGGCCAGGCCGAGACGACAGGACAGGACGGCTCATGACCAGCGGAGCGACCGGTGACGGTGAAACGGTTGAGCTGGCCGGAGCCCCGCCGGTGCATCCTGATCTCGCGCCGCTGGAGTTCCTGCTCGGGCGCTGGGAAGGCGCCGGGATCGGCGGGTACCCGACCATCGAGTCGTTCAGGTTCGGCCAGGAAATCAGCTTCAGCCACAACGGCAAGCCATTTCTTATCTACGCCAGCCGAACCTGGCGGCTGGATGAGGAAGGGCGGATCGGCTTGCCGCTCGGCACCGAAACCGGCTACTGGCGTCCTCGGCCGGAGAACCAGGTCGAGGTGATGCTCGCGCATCCCACCGGGATCGTCGAGATCTACCTGGGCGAGGTGTCGGGCACCAGGATCGAGATGGCCACCGATGTGGTCGCCCACACCGCCACGGCCAAGGAAGTGACGGCCGGGCACCGGCTTTACGGACTGACCGGGGCGGCCGGGCCTGCTAGTCAAGATCTCGCGTATGCCTACGATATGGCCGCGATGGGCCAGCAGCTCCAGCCGCACCTTTCCGCCCAGCTCAAGCGAGTCAGCTCGAGCGGATGACCCGAGCGCACCGGTTGCTTACCTAAGCGCCGGGCTAAAGATCGCAACTATAGCGCTGGGCTAGGGATATAGCGCTGAGGCATGAAGCTTGAGGGAAATAAGTAAGTTCCCGGGCGACTCCGTCACGACGGATTGCCGCCGTGAGGGGGACGACTGGACAAGGTCGGCCAGCCCGGGAACTCGGTGTCTGCCAGAAATTAGCCGGCCGCCGCCTCGCTGGACGTCATGCCGGCGGGTAGCGGCTAGCTGACAGCCACCTCACGAGTCCGTTGTCTATGCATGCTGTTGGACCACCTCCTTTCCCGCGTACCTTCACGCTAGCCGCGAAGCGGCCGCGCAGGCAAGAGGATTTTGCCGTGCGCCGAATCACATCAGCGGATCTAATATGAGGCCATGGAGGCCAACGCACCGTCCCCGAGCCTGCCCGTACGCGGGTGGGATGAACAGCTGCGCGCCCGCGGCTACCGGGTGACTCCGCAGCGTCAGCTCGTCCTAGAGGCGGTGGCGCTGCTGGATCACGCCACCCCGGAGGAAATCGGCATTCAGGTCCAGCAGACCGCACGCGGCGTCAACATCTCGACTATTTACCGCACGCTGGAATTGCTCGAGCAGATCGGCATGGTCTCCCATACCCACCTCGGGCACGGTGCGCCCACCTACCACCTGGCTACCGATGCCGACCACGTTCACCTGGTCTGCCGCGACTGCGGCCGGGTCACCGAGATCGGCCCGGACGCGATCCGCCCGCTGATCACCGGCTTGGACGAGCGCCACGGCTTCGAGACCGACGTCGGCCACCTCACCGTCTTCGGCCGCTGCGCGGAATGCCGCGCCGCCGCCGATAGCTGAGCATGATGAGCGAGCCGAAGGCCGCCGCGCACCCCGGACCGAGGAGCAAAAAATGAGCGAGCCAAAGGGCCTGGTGAGCGAAAAGCAGAGCCCGCTGCTAGCACTGCCGGGGGCGGTGCGGGCGAGCTGGCCGGACGAGGGGGTCGCCGCACACTACGGGGATCCGATGCGCGAGCAGCGTGCGCTCGACGGTGCCAGTGACGCCCCCGCCGGGCTGGTCGACCGGTCCAATCGCGGCGTGCTGAAGATCACCGGCCCGGACCGGCTGAGCTGGCTGCACAGCCTCACTACCCAGCACCTGCAGGGGCTGACGGTCGGCCAGAGCGCCCAGGCTCTCATCCTTAGTCCGACCGGGCATCTCGAGCATCACCTGACGCTCAGCGACGACGGCACCTCGGTATGGGTTCACGTGGAACCAAGGACCGGGCCGGTTCTCGCCGGGTTCCTGGAGTCCATGAAGTTCATGCTGCGGGTCGACGTCGAGGACCTGAGCGGGGACTGCGCGGTGCTGACCGTGCTCGGCCCGGCCGGTGCCGAGATCGCGACCGGACTCGACGGGGTGCTTGGCCAGGTCAACCCTGGTCCGTTCGGAACTATTGACTTGATCGTGGCCCGGGACAGGCTGTCTGAGGTGGCCGGGGAGCTGGTCAGGCGCGGGGCGGTGCCGGCCGGCATGTGGGCGTTCGAGGCGCTGCGGATCGCCGCCCGGGTGCCCAGGCTTGGCCTGGACACCGACCATCGGACCATCCCGCACGAGGTCGGCTGGATCGAGACCGCCGTGCACCTGAACAAGGGATGTTACCGGGGCCAGGAGACGGTGGCCCGGGTGCACAACCTCGGCCACCCGCCGCGGCGGCTGGTGTTCCTGCACCTGGACGGCAGCGTTGACCGGCTGCCCGCCCCCGGCGACCCGGTCGAGCTTAGCGGCCCAGCGGCCGGCGGCCCGGAGATCGGCGGCGCAGCGCCCGGCGGCGCAGCGCCCGGTAGCCCAGTGGTCGGTAGGACAGTGATCGGCACTACCGGATCGGCGGCGCGGCACTACGAGCTCGGCCCGATCGGGCTCGCCCTGGTCAAACGCACCGTGCCGGTGGAGGCGACCCTGCTCGCCGGGGGCGTGGCCGCGGCGCAGGAGGTTATCGTGGCGCCGGATGCTGGTGCCAACGTGCAGGTCACACTGCGTCGCCGCCAGGTCATCTGAGATCTTCATTCACCAAACGGGAGGTTAGTCCGCCGTGCTGCGCAGGGCTCTGCTCGCGGCGTCAGCCAGTTCTCGGCTGCGCCGGCTCATCACGAACGCGCCGCAGACGCGCGCCATCGTGGATTCTTACGTCGCGGGCGAAACCGCCGACGACGCGGTCCGGGTAACCCGGGCGCTGCGCGCGGCGGGCTTGCTCGTCACCTTGGATTATCTAGGCGAGGACACCAGGGACCCGGCTCAGGCCGCGGCCGTCACCGACGAGTACATCGAGCTGGTCGGCAAGCTCGGCGCGGAGGGGCTGACCCACGGCGCGGCCGCGGAGGTCTCGGTGAAACCGACCGCGGTGGGCCTGTTCCTCGGCACCCGGATGGCGAAGGAGAACATCGCCAGGATCTGCGCGGCGGCGCGGGAGGCGGGCACCACGGTGACGCTCGACGCCGAGGAATTCGCGGCGATCGAGCCGACGCTGCAGATCGCGGCCCAGCTGCGGGCGGAATACCCCGACCTGGGCAGTGTCATCCAGGCGTGCCTGCGGCGCAGCGAGGCCGACTGCCGCTCGCTGGCGGGACACGGCCAGCGGGTCAGGCTCTGCAAAGGCGCTTACAGCGAGCCGGAGAGCGTCGCCTTCACCTCCCGGCGTGACGTGGACACCTCCTACGCGCGCTGCCTGCGGGTGCTGATGAACGGCCCGGGCTACCCGATGGTGGCCACCCATGACCCGCGGCTGGTCGAAATCACCGGGTCGCTGGCCCTGCTGACCGGGCGGGCCCCCGACAGTTTCGAGTACCAGATGCTGCACGGCATCCGCCCGGTCGAGCAGCGGCGGCTGGCCGACACCGGCGCGCGGATGCGGGTGTACGTCCCCTACGGCGGCGACTGGTACGCCTACCTCGTGCGCAGGCTCGCGGAACGGCCGGGAAACCTTGCGTTCTTCCTGCGCTCCCTGCGTTCGGAAACGTAGGTGCTTCCCTCGTGATCGCGATTCTCGGTACCGGCAAGATGGGCGAAGCGCTGCTGTCCGGGCTGCTGCGCGCGGGCAGGCCCCCGGCGGCTGTGGTCGCCGCGGTCCGCCGCGAGGACCGCGGCGCGGAGCTGCACGGGCGCTACGGGGTGCAGGTCAGTGACGCCGCGTCGGCCGCGAAGATGGCGGACACCGTGGTGCTCGCGGTCAAACCGCAGGACATGGGCAGGCTGCTCGAGGAGATAGCGCCGGTCCTCTTGCCCGGCAAGCTGGTGATCTCGGTCGCGGCCGGGATCACCACCGCGTTCATCGGGCGGCGGCTGTCCGGCGATATCCCGGTCGTCCGGGTGATGTCGAACACGCCGGTCCTGGTCGATGAAGCCATGAGCGTGATCTCGGCCGGAGCCTACGCCGGCGAGGAGCATTTGCGACTGGCCGAGGACCTGCTCCGCCCGGTCGGCAAGGTGCTCCGCATCCCCGAGTCCCAGCAGGACGCCGCGACCGCGCTATCGGGTAGCGGTCCGGCGTACGTGTACTACCTAGTCGAGTCCATGGTCGACGCCGCCATCCTGCTCGGCATGGCGCGCGGGACCGCGCTGGAGATGGTGACCCAGGCGGTTTACGGCGCGGCCACCATGCTGCGTGAATCAGGTGAGCATCCGGTGATCTTGCGCGAGGCGGTCACCTCGCCCGGAGGAACCACGATCTCGGCCATCCGGGAGCTTGAGAAGCACGGGGTGCGGGCCGCCTTTCTCGCCGCCATCGAGGCCGCCCGGGACCGGGGCCGGGAGCTCGGTGCCGATCCGGGGGCGCCGGGCACCCCAGGAGAGGCACGCCTCGAGTGACGGTCATAGTCACCAGCGTGCGGGCTCCCGCCCGCTGGTGAGAGCGCGGCGGCCCGGATGGCGGCAGGTCAGCGCGCCCGCCGTATTGCGGCCGGCGCGTAGCTCAGCACGATGATCCCGTGGCGTCATGATCATGAACGCGCGCCGTGCTGCATTTACCCGCCCGCGGGCTGTCGGCCCTGATGTGACAAAGATCCAATTAGCCTTACGGCCCGCCCAGCCCGGATCGGTTTCGCTGAATGTCAGCCTCGCGACGGTTGATGCCGGCAGATCACAGGTGAAAGGCGTTGCTCGAAAGGCGCAGCTCAGCGGCCGGGCAAGGAGATTTTGCCGGGGCTGGCGCGATCAGTGCGCCCAAACAGTAACAACAATGAAGCTATGGACGGGGTTGCTCTTTTCTGCGCGGGACTTACTCTGGAGACGTACGTGACTGGTGCGCCGAATCCCGTCAAGTGCTCGGCTTCGTACGGAGGAGGCAACTCGATGGCAAGTGAAACCCCCCTTAGCGACGTAAGATTTCTCACCGTGGCCGAAGTGGCCTTGATCATGCGCGTGTCAAAAATGACCGTGTATCGCCTGGTGCACTCCGGTGAACTGGAGGCGATCCGCGTCGGTCGTTCCTTCCGGGTCCCCGAGTCGGCCGTCAACCAGTACCTCAGGGCTGCCTTCGTCGGCACCGGTTGAGCTAGTCGGCTCCGGACCGCTCGACCATGCCGGATCCCTGCGCTGCGGGGGTCCGGCTAGCACGCGGGCGAACCCGAGGCCAGGCGGATGGCGGCGGCCGGCCACCCCAGCACCCCGTATCCGGGGTACTCTCTAGCGTTGGGTGTATGTCCAGCCGCCCTTCCGGGCGAGCGCATTGGCGTGCCCGTCATCCGCAGTGCCAAGGAAGGGTGGTCTCGTGGGGTCTGTTATCAAGAAGCGCCGCAAGCGCATGGCCAAGAAGAAGCACCGCAAGCTGCTTAAGAAGACGCGCATCCAGCGCCGGAACAAGAAGTAACGACTCCCTCGTCATGGTCCCGGCGAAGCCGGGCATCATGCACCATAGGGGTCTATGTCTCTTCCTGTCCTGACCGGGTTTGCGGGCGTGCTGGTCGCGGCCGTAGCCACGGGCTTGCTCGCCGGGCGGTGCGTCCGCCAGCCGCGCGCCGACGGGATTTTGTGGACGGTTGCGACGCTTGGACTCACGGTGGCGCTCGCGGCGCAGAGCCTGGGTTTTGCCAGCGGTTTTGGTCCGGCCACGTTTCGCGCGGTCGAGCTCTGCGCCCTGCTGCTCGCGCCGCTGGCGCTGGCCTGGGGCCTGGTTGAGTTCGTCGCGCAGAGCGGGGCCGCCAGGTTCGGCGTACGGCTGGTGTCCAGCGCGCTGATCGTGGTGGCCACGGTGATCCTGGCCACCGACCCGCTCCCCGCGCAGCCCTTTAGCAAGTCCTGGCCGTCCGCCGGCGCGTATTCGCAGCCGTTCTCGCGTTACGCTCTGGACGCGGCGCAGGTCGTGGCAGTCACCGCGGTGGTGGTGTGCGTTGGCCTCGCGTTCGCGCGGGCCAGGAACGATCCGAGCTGGCGTCCGGCCCGGCTGGCGGTCGCCCTCCTCGGCCTGGCCGTGCTGGTGACCGTCGCATTGCGCCTTTCGCTGCCGGGCCGATCCGGGTATCCGCTGCTCAGCTTGATCGCGGCGGCGCTGGCCTGGTCCGGTGCGACCAGGATCCCGGACCTGCCGGAGGCTAGCCACCCGGGGCCTGGCGACCCCGGGCCCGACCTGCCTGACTGGGCTGTTGACGACGCTCACCGGGTTGGGCGCGGCTACGCCAGGGACGCAACGTCCGCGCCAGGGCTAGGACCAGGGCCAGGGCCAGCGTCCGCGAGACCGTACGGCCGGATCCTGATCTTCACGCTGCACGACGACCGGGTGGCCGATTTTGACCGACTCGCCGGGCACGCCGCGGAACGGGTCAGGACCGCGGAGCCCGGTACCCTGGTTTATGTCATTCACCTCGTGCCGAACGCGCCGTTGCAGCGGATCTTCTACGAGATTTACCGTGACCAGGCGGCTTTCGACCGCCATGAGGACCAGCCGTATATGAGGCGTTTCGTGGCCGATCGCAGAGCGTGCGTGCTCGCGACCAATGTCATCGAGCTCAGGCTCACGCACGCCAAGATCGCGCCGCTCCCGGCCCCGCAGCCCGTTAACGCGGCGCCCCCGGCCGGGCCGCCCCCGGCCGCATGGCCGTCGGCTGGACCGTGGCCGCCGCGGCCGGCG
Source organism: Actinomycetota bacterium (assembly GCA_030853115.1). Classification (GTDB taxonomy): domain Bacteria; phylum Actinomycetota; class Actinomycetes; order Streptosporangiales; family Streptosporangiaceae; genus Palsa-504. The sequence goes on along the minus strand of JALYVS010000127.1, from coordinate 1,892 downwards.
AACCTGCCTCAGCCGCCGCACGGCCGCCAGCCCCTACCCGGAGCGCGGCCGGACTGGCCAAGTCAGCTGCCCTCGGCGGCCAGGCGTGACGGGAATGGCTAGCGTGCCAGCTCGCGAACGGATCACGCTGCTGGCTAAGCCAGGCTGCCACCTATGCGATGATGCGCGCGCCGTGATCGAGCGGGTGGCCGCCGATCTTGGCGTTGGCTGGGAAGAACGCGACATTACCGCCTCGCCCCAGGACACCCGAGATTACTGGGACAAGATCCCCGTGACGTTCGTCGACGGCGTGCAGATCGACTTCTGGCGGGTGAGCGAGGCCCGGCTGCGGGCGGCGCTTGGCTAGCCGCCACAGCCGTCGGCGCAGGCCGGCCCCCGGCGCCAGGGCCAGCCGGTTCACCGGGGGCCCGCAGTGCCGACTTTGTGAATGGATGCACAAAGGCGTACCGTGAATAGGACGTCGGCTGACGCGGGCTCCTACCGCCGCCTTGATCCCCATCCCTGGAGCCCGACCCCAGGAGCGCTGCAGCGATGCATGGTAACGCTGGGTCCAACGGTCAGGTTGAGGCCAGCGAGCAGGCCGGGGCTAACGGCCGTCCCGACGGGATACCAGAAGCGACCGTGGCGCGGTTGCCGGTCTACCTCCGCGCGCTGTACGGCCTGGCGGAGAAGGGGATCAGCACGGTCGCCAGCGAGGAACTCGCGGCCGCGGCCGGGGTCAACTCAGCCAAGCTGCGCAAGGACCTGTCTCACCTTGGCTCGTACGGGATCAGGGGGGTCGGGTACGACGTCGACTATCTCGTCTACCAGGTATCCAGGACGCTAGGCCTGACCCAGGACTGGCCGGTGGTCATCGTCGGCGCGGGAAACCTCGGGCGCGCCCTGGCGAACTACGGCGGTTTCGTTTCCCGCGGCTTCACGATCTCGGCCATGCTCGACTCCGACCCCACTATCGTGGGCAGCAGGATCGCGAGGCTGCTCGTTCGTCACGTCGACGAACTTGAGGCGCTGGTGACCAGGCACAAAGTGTCGATCGGCGTGATCGCTACGCCAGCCGGCTCCGCTCAGCAAGTCTGTGACCGGCTGGTCGCGGCGGGCGTCACGAGCATCCTCAACTTTGCGCCGCTCGTGCTCAGCGTGCCGGAAGGGGTAGACGTGCGGAAGGTCGACCTGTCGATCGAGCTGCAGATCCTCGCCTTCCACGCCCAGCGCAGGTCTGCGGCCAGGCCGGAGCCCCGGCCCGCGGGTCCGCGCAAAGTCAACGGCAGCCCGAGGTCCGGGCCGCCTGAGCTAGCGGCTCAGGGCCAGGTGGTGGACAGGTGAGCGTCCTGGTAGTCGGCCTCAGCCACAACAGTGCCCCGGTGTCGATCCTGGAGCGTGCCGCCGTGAGCGGTGACACGCTCGGCAAGCTGCTCAGGGATCTAGCCCAGGCCGAACCGGTCGCTGAGGTCTTTGTCATCTCCACCTGCAACCGGGTCGAGGTCTACGCCGACGTGGACCGCTTCCACGCAGGCGTGACGGCGATCTGCGAGATGCTCGCCCGGTACTGCGGAGTCCCGGCCCACGAGCTCACCACGCACCTTTACGTGCACTACGAGGACCGCGCGGTCAGCCACCTGATGTCCGTGGCCTGCGGGCTGGACTCGATGGTGGTCGGCGAGGGACAGATCCTCGGCCAGGTCCGTTCGGCGCTCAAGGTGGCCGGCGACCACGGCACCGTGGGCCGGGTCCTATCCGAACTTGGCCGGCTCGCGCTGCGGACCGGCAAGCGGGCCAGGGCCGAGACCGGGATCGGCCGTGCTGGCCAGAGCCTGCTCACGGTGGCCATCGAACTCGCCGCCTCAGCCGGGCCCGCCTCAGCCGGCCCCGCCTCGGCCGGGCCGGGGCGGGCC
>JALYVS010000554.1 GCA_030853115.1 Actinomycetota bacterium | reverse complement strand
GCGGCGCCGAGCAGGAGCATCGGGGCATCAGCGGCGACGACCGCGTCCGCCGGGCCGCAGCGGGAGACGATCCACTCGGCGGCGTGCTCTGGCAGGCCCGGGCGGACCGGGATGGCCGGGCGGGGTCCGACCGGCAGGGCGCCGTCGCTGGCCACGGTCAGGTCCAGGCCCATCTTGGCGGCCGCGAGCATGAAGTCCGCCGTGCGGTAGCTGCGGGCGGGCGCCAGCAGCAGCACGCGGCGTGCCGTGGTCACCGTTTCTCCGGGGAGAAGAACGGGTCCATGCCTGCCTCGTGATCGGTGGCGTCGGATACGCCGGTCAGGCCAGGCAGCCGGGCACGCAGCAGCGGCTCGATGCCCTGCCGGATGGTGACCTCGGCCAGGCTGCAGCCCCTGGCAGCCGCCCTCGAGGCGGACGCGGACCCAGCCGCCGTCGGCGCTGGCGACGGTGACGTGCTCGCGGTGCGCCGCGATCGACGGGTTCACCTCGGCGTCTAGGACCCGCTGGGCCGCGCCACCAAGGTCCCCGGCCTCCGGCGACTGTGGTGCCGCCCCGGTGCCGGCCAGCCTGACCGCGGCGACGGCGGGCACGGCGGCGCGGATCTGCGCCTCGATCCGGCCCAGGATCGGGATTACCGCCCCAGGGGACCCGTCGACCTCTAGCGTGATCACGCCGTCGTCGCCGGCGGCGGGTGACGCGGATGCCGGTGGCGCCGCGGGCGATGACCGAGGGCAAGATGCTGCGGGCCAGGGCGGCGGTGACTTCCGCGGCGAGATCGCTCACCGGGGCTGGCTCTTCTCGAGCGCGGCTTCGAGGTCGGCGATCAGGTCCGCGGGTGACTCGATGCCCGCCGAGATGCGGAGCAGGTCATCGGGAACCGGGGAGGAGGGGCCCTCACCGCTGCGCCGGTGCTCGATCAGGCTCTCCACCCCGCCGAGCGACGTGGCGCGCTTGAACACGCGGACCTGGCCCAGGACAGCGAAGGCGGGCCCGGCCCCGCCGGCCAGCCGGATCGACAGCATCCCGCCGAACCCGCCGTCCATCTGCCGGGCCGCGATGGCATGCCCCGGATGACCGGGCAGCCCGGGGTACAGGACGGCGGACAGGGCCGGGTGCCCGGCGAAGTGCGTGGCGATCGCCAGCGCGGTGTCCGAGGCCTGCCGCACGCGCAGGAACAGGGTGCGCATGCCGCGCTGCAGCAGCCAGGCCTCGAACGGGCCGGGCATTGCCCCGGCGTTTCGGCGCCAGGACCGGATCCGCTCCTAGAATGGGTCCCGGCGGGCGGATAGCACCGCGCCGGCCAGCACGTCGCCGTGCCCGTTCAGGTACTTGCTGGCCGAGTGCACCACCAGGTCGGCGCCGAACTCGAACGGCCGGGTCAGCACCGGCGTGGCCACCGTGTTGTCCACCGCCACCCGGACCCCGGCTGCGTGCGCCACCTCGCAGACGGCCGTCAGGTCAGTGATCTCCCACATCGGGTTCGCCGGGGTCTCCAGCCACAGCAGCCGGGTCCGGCCAGGCCGGATCGCGGCGCCCACCGTGCCCGGATCGGTGGTGTCGGTGAACTCCAGGTCTAGGGCCTAAGTGAGCCCGAACTCGGCCAGCCACTTGCGCACCCCCCAGTACAGGACGCGGGAGACCAGCACGTGGTCGCCGGGCAGCAGCGACTGAAACACCGCGGTGACGGCCGCCATCCCCGAGCCGAACAGCGCGCACTCGCCGCCTTCCAGCGCGGCCAGCAGCCGTTCCGCGTGCTCGGAGGTGGGATTGTCGGCCCGGGTGTAGGCCCGGCTCTGCGGGTAGTTGCCGTCCGGCTGCTGCTCGTAGTTGGTGGACATGGTGATCACCGGGGCCAGGGCGCCCGTAACCGGGTCCGTCTCGCCTAGTGCCTGCGCCGCCAGGGTCTGCGGGGACAGGGACAGGGGTTCCATCAGGTCGTGCCTCCGTTCACGTGCCGTGCGGCCTCACCGGCCGGTAGCCCACGCCGATCCGCCGTCTGCGGCTGACCTCGGGTGGGTTTCCCTTATGAACGTCCAGGCGAGGATGCCGGAGACGGCGGTGAGGGCCGAGGCCACCCCGATCGCCGCATTGAGGCTAGCGGGGTGCCGCGGGTCTTGGTGATCTTCTCACTGGCCCGGACGACGGCGATGCCTGCCGTCAGGTAGGCGGCGCGACCGCGACCAGAGCAGGCCGCCAGGTTCTGCACGCCGGTGACGCCCGGTGCCCGGGCGTCACCGGGTACAGGCTGGTCTCAGCGGGCGGCGAGGCGGGGCAGCGTCCAGGCGGTGAAGGCGATCCTGCTGAGGCTGACGGCCGCCGCGATGCCCAGCGTCGCCGTCCGGGCCGGTACGGCGAGCGTGACGGCTGCGACTGCCGTGGCGTCTAGGGCAAGGAGGACAGGGCTGGCGGCGACGGCGAGCCTGGTCCGCTGGTAGCTGTGCCGGCTGGTTGCGGCAACGGCCAGCGCCAGGACCGCCAGCAGCAGGACAGCGCCGAAGCTGAGCCGGAGGACGGCTGGAACCGGCCAGGTCCAGGCGTGGCCGAGGATCAGGGCCGCCGCCCAGCAGGCGCCGGCCACGGGCCCGGTCGCCAGCAGGATCCGGGCCGCCCGCCGGCCGGGGGCCTGCCGCGTGAACTCGCCGATCACCGTCTCCAGGTCCCCGAAGTCGGCTACGGCGGCGGTCGCGGATGCCTGCTGACCGGCTCCGGAGGCGAGGTGGTGCTCGTAGGTCTCGATCAGGCCGTCCGCGGCTTCCTCGGCGATGGCGGCGGGGAGCCTTTGGTGCAGGCTGGCCACGTAGCCGGCGATCAGCGGACTGGTCATCGGGCCGGCTCCAGGATCGTGTTCATCGCGGCGGCGAAATCCCGCCAGGCGGCCCGGTCCCGGCTGAGCCGCTGGCGCCCGGCTGGGGTGAGTTCATAGGTGCGGCGCCGGCGGCCGCCTGCTTCCGACCAGGTTCCCCGGACCAGCCCGGCCGCCTCGAGCCGCCGCAAGGCCGGGTAGATCGTGCCGGTAGGCAGATCGAACCGGGCGCAGCTGCCCGCCCGGAGCGCCTCCCTTACCGCGTACCCGTGAAGGGGCCCGTTCGCCAGGCTGGCCAGCAGCAGCGTGTCCAGGTGGCCCTTGAGCACCTGCGCCTCCGCCTTCATAAGTAGGCTCCCCTCTGTGTCAAGAGGGTGGTTGTTCCCGCCTTTTCAGCGTGAGCCGGTCCTCCTCGCCGTCAAGCACAGACCGCTTGACCGCGACTGCGGGCCGGCCGGATCTGAGGCGGCGGGAGCAGCCCGGAGAACGGAGTGGTCTGCTGGCGTAAGGTCACATGTGGCGGGTCCGGGAAGTGACTTCTCCGAAGTGCCGGCGTTGGGGTCTGAGCCGGCCGCGCTGGAGCCAGCAGCCGCCCCCGTGTGTCCTCCCGGGCCCGTCCGCAGCCTGCGGGCGTCCGCTCTCATCTGCCGGAACACCACGTCGGAGAGTTTGCGTTTGAGCGCGCGCATGGCCTCCATCGGGGTTTTCCCGGCGGCGACCTTGCGGTCGTAGCAGGCGCGGCCCTTGGTGGCGTGGCGGAGCTGGACTACCGCCATGATGTGCAGGACGCGGTTGATCTGCCGGTTTCCCGCGCGGGACAGCTGGTGGCGGACATGGTCGCCGGAGGACGCGCCGGTCGGCGCGGTCCCGTTCCAGGAGGCGAAGTGACCTTTCGCGGGGAACCTGGTGATGTCGCCGGCTTCGGCCAGGAGCCGGGCAGCGCCGGACGGCCCGATCCCTTCCAGAGCGGTCAGCGTGGTTCC
>JALYVS010000553.1 GCA_030853115.1 Actinomycetota bacterium | reverse complement strand
GGCAATGACCCCCGTCGCGCTCACGAGCCGGGGCGGTGATCGCGCCGGACAGGCCACCGCTGACTCCGCTGCAGAGCAAGATCCAGTCTCGTCGCGGCCGCCAGTCGCATCGCCACATGCGGCAACCACGGCACGATGCGGATAGAGCAGCCGTGGCCGGCTCGCCGCGCCAGCGCCCGGGCCCGCTGCTCATCGACGGGCGACCATCCCGCTGTCAGCGTCGCTCCCGGCACCCATCACTCTGCCTGCTCGTTGCAGCGGTCCCGTCTTCACCGTCAGCATCACCCGCAGGCTCGTCAGCCGGGAACCGGGCCATCTTCTGGCCACCAGGATCAGCCAACCCGCCCCAGCGCACCGGGATGACACCATGCCTGCCCGGCCCGGCGCACACTCGATCGGGCTTGACGAAAACGACCCAGGAACGCCCAGGGTGTTTCCGCTTCCCGGCTGGCCAGCCGGTCAGCTCTTGGGCTTGCGGGCGACCATCCGGCATGGCACCAGGGTCTTCTCGTCGAGGTGGTAGCTCGCGCACACCCGGTGGTAGCCGTCAGCGACCCATAGCGGAATCCCGTGGACCAGCAGCACGGGCGATAGTTTCCTGCCCAGCTTGACCTTCCGGAGGTCCGCGGCCACCTCTGAGTCCTCCGGGCCCAGCAACGGCAGGCCCGCGGACCGCAGGATGTCCTTGGCTGCGAAGTGCCGCAGCGTTTGCTCTGCGCGGATGGCCTTGGCCAGCTTGGCTGCCTTGGCAGGCCCGAGGAGCAGGGAAAGATACGACGCGGCGGCCGGGAAGTCCTGCGCTTCCGGCTGGTCAGTCCAGTGCTCGCCGGCCAAGACCTTCACGCTCCCCGCGTCACCCAGAAGTCTCATGCGCTTCCCAAAGCCACAAGACTACTCCTGCGCTGCGCTGCGCCCAGGCCAGAGGCCCGACTGTTCGCGCCCACCATGAGCACCGGGGCCGTACTCGGCGGGGCCCTGGGATGGCCTGGAGCCTGGCCTGGCCCGGTTCGCCGTCCAGGGCGTTCGCGATGATCGGCGCGGCCGCCATGGTCGGGGCGGCGACGCAGGCGCCCCTCTCCGCCCTGGTCCTGATCCTGGCGCTGACGCACAGCGGCTTCGGGCTGGCTTCGGGCTGATGGCACCCGGATGCTCGCAGCCGTGACCGGGATTTCCGGCTCAGCAGCCCCGCCTGGTCGTAGCAGCAGATCATCCTGGCGGTGGCGGGCCGCATGCGGCGGCGAGCGCCACAATGCGCAGGCCCGTCACGTTACGCGCCTTAACATTCCGGTTCGCTGGAAGGTTTACCGTTCACGATGGAGAGATGTAAAGACGCGGGGAGGTGGCAAGGATGCGGATCGAGGTGCTGACGGTCCCGGACTGCCCGAACGGCCCGTTGGCCGAGCGGCGGCTTGCTGAGGCCCTGGCCGGGCGACGGGACGTGATCCTGGAGCGCCGGGTGGTTGCGACGCTGGCGGAGGCCGAGCGCTACGGGATGCACGGCTCGCCCACCGTCCTGGTCGACGGGTGTGACCCGTTCGCCGCGCCGGGAACCCCCGCGAGCCTGTCGTGCCGCCTCTACCGCGGCCCCGACGGACAGGCACAGGGAGTGCCTTCGGCCGGGCAGCTACGCGAGATGCTCGACGCCTGGTGAAGGGAAGGTGCGCGATGCGGAGATCCGCTGACCCAGCGCCATCGGTGCCAGCGGGGGCACGGTGAATACGCGGCAGGAAGGTCGATGCGGGCACGTTCACGGCGGCCTGGTGAGCGTGCCGGTCACCCAGATGAAGGGCTCGATGGGGATCCGGCGGCGGGAGCGGATCACGGTCTGCTCGCGGGCGGCGAGGCTCGACGGCGGGCCCCTTATGAAATATCGTGAATACCGTTATCGTGCAAAATTTCCTTCTATATCGAGGTAATTCATATTCGGGATTGCTGCTTCATTTTCTCCTTATGGGTGCTGGCTTTGTGGCGTGTATTAAAGGAATATGAAAGGGCGATAGTCCTGACGATTGCGGGAAGGCGGCCGGAATGGGGATACTCGCGGCCCACGTGGTGCTGGCCGACGCACAGCGACCTGTCCCCGGCATGCTGGCACAGTGGGCAGAGGGCCTGAGCCGCAGCCGCCCGGGCCGGCGCGGAGGCGGAGTCCTGCGGTTCGCGTTCTACGGGCGGGTCTCGACCGAGGACTGGCAGGATCCGGTGACGTCGCATGCGCGGCAGCTGCAGCAGGCGATGATGCTGGTTGCCGGGGCCGGGATTATTGTGGCGGAGTTCTTCGATATCGGGGAGTCCCGCGAGCTGCCGTGGGCGCGGCAGCCGCAATCGGCCGCTCTGGTAGCGGCGCTAGCGGATCCGGAGCGGGGCTGGGACGCGATCGTGATCGGGGAGTACGAGCGGGCGTTCTACGGCAGCCAGTACGCGTCAATGGCCCCTTTGTTTGAGCACCACGGGGTCTCGCTGTGGATGCCTGAGGTGGGCGGGCGGGTGGACTGGCACGCCGAGGATCACGAGCAGACCATGGTGGCGCTGGGGTTGTCGTCGAAGCGGAAGATCACCCGGACGCGGGTCCGGGTGCGGACCGCGATGGCGGCGCAGACGCTGGAGCAGGGCCGGTACCTCGGCGGGCGCCCGCCATACGGGTACCGGCTCGCGGATGCCGGGCCGCACCCGAACAAGGCGCACGCGGCGTGGGGACGGCGGGCGCACAAGCTGGAACCCGATCCCGCGACCGCGCCGGTCGTCATGTGGATGTTCGGCCAGCGGCTAGCCGGGCACAGCGCCGCGCGGATTACCCGGGCGCTAAATGATGCCGGGGTGCCGTGCCCGTCGGCGGCGGACCCAGGACGGAACCCGCACCGAACCAGGACCGGGTGGACGCTCCGGACGGTCGCAGCGATCCTGGCCAACCCGCGGTACACGGGGCGGCAGGTGTGGAACCGGCAGCCGTCTGAGGCTGTCCTGGTCGACCCTGCCAACACCGGGCTCGGGCACAAGCAGGTGCAGCGGTGGAACCTGCCCGAAGGCTGGGTCATCTCCAAGCATCCCGCGCACGCCGCGCTGGTCAGCGAAGCCGACTTCATCGCCGCCCAGGACATTACCGCGCCACGCGGCCCGGCCGGGCCAGCTGCCCGCCGGTACCTGCTGGCCGGACTGATCGCGTGCGGGCAGTGCGGGCGCCGCCTCGAATCGTGCTGGTCGAATGGCAAACCGGCGTACCGGTGCCGCCACGGGTATTCCAGCGCGACCGCCCCCGATCCCGCACGGCCGAAGAACACCTGCGTACGGGAGGATCTGGTCCTGCCGCACCTGGCCGCCCTCGCCATCCTGCTCGCAAGCGCCCCCAGGAAGCCCGTCCGCGGAGACTGCGACCTGGCGCAGCTGACCGGCCCGGACGGCACGGCAGCGCTGATCGACCAGCTGCGCGCCGATGGCGTGGTCCTCACCTACGACCCGGGTGGCCGGACCCTGCGCGCCGGCGGTCACGAGGCGCCGTCGCTCACCGTAGGCGCGGATGCAGCTGATAGTCACCCACGCCAGGACAAGGTAAGGAGGACTGCCTAGGGAAGCGAGAATAGAGCACCCGCAGTGGCCGGAGGCTGAGTGCGGGTGACGTGCGACCATGCCCGTGAACGGCCGCTCATGGGGATTTAACGTGTCCGAGGGGACTTGAACCCCGCTCGTGGTGGTACATCACCGAAACGGTGATTTATCACCAGCGCAGATTAACACACTGTGGGCTACCCGTCCCGCATCCCGCGGATGGCTATCAGCCACCCATCCTGCCGC
>JALYVS010000552.1 GCA_030853115.1 Actinomycetota bacterium | reverse complement strand
CCGCCAGCGCGGCCCGGCCGCCGGCCAGGTAGCCCGCGACCGCCAGCCGGGCGGCGCCGCGCAGCGTACCGACCAGCGGCGCGCCTTGGTCAAGCAGTGATCCCGCCCGGTTGACTTCGAACACCATCAGCTTCCGCACGGCCGGTCCCGCCGTCGGAGCGGCCAGGTCTGCCTCCGTGCAGCCGTACCGCTCCATGTCCTGCGTTGGCAGGTAGATACGGCCGTTCCCCAGGTCTTCGGCCACGTCCTGCCAGTGCTCGGCCAGTTGCAGAGCCGTGCAGATCCTATCGGAGAGCGCGATGCGTTTCGGGGTAGCGACGCCGAAGATGTAGAGCACGATTCGGCCAACGGGATTCGCGGACAGCTCGCAATACTGCTCGAGCTCGGCGAAGGTGCGGTAGCGCGTGACCAGCTGGTCCTGCCGGTTGGCTTGGATCAGGTCGAGCAGGGGCTGGGCCGGGACCCCGCATTCGCTCACCGTCTGCGCCATCGCGCGCATCACCGGCGAGGACGGCGTGCCGCCGTCGTAGATGCGGGTGACATCGGCGGCCAGCTCGTCGAGCAGCTTAAGCCGCAGCTCGCGGTCGGGGATCTGCTGGTCGTCGGCGCGCGCCTCGTCGCCGAGGTCGTCGGTCAGCCGAGCGAAGAAGTACAGGTTGGTCAGGTGCCGCCGGTACCCGGCCGGAAGCAGCCGCAGCGCGACGGGGAAATTCTCCCCGGACGCGCGGGCCACCACCTCTTCGGCACGAGTCACCCCCGGACGGACATGCTCGCGCACGCCGGTCCGGTCAGCTTCGCCACTGCCCCCAGCCACGAAGTTATCTTCCAGGTATTGCACAAACAATTGCAAACAATGACGTGTGCGTCACATGACAGCAGCGTCGGCTAACTTCCTGCCGGTACCTGCTGAGCTACATGTTCGCTACCATGCGCACGGTTACTCAAGAGTAAGCCCAGGTTACATCCGTGAAATATAATTTGCACCAGCGAAAAGATTATGGTAGTTAATCAACCGGACGTCGTTGTCACCTCACCACCGGCTAAACCGCATTATGGATCCGGAAACGTCGCCCTCAGGTTCGCCAGATGAGCATCAGAGCGCAGTCGTCGGAGCCGCCGATCTCCCGCTGCATGGCTGCGACCAGGGCCGGGGCTCCGGTTTTGAAACCGCTGGACAGCAGGCGCTCGGCCTCGCCGAGCAGCCGGTCGGTACCCGCGTCGATATCGCGCCCGGGTGATTCGACCAGCCCGTCCGTGTACAGCATGAGCGCGTCGCCGCGCTGCAGCACGCCCCGCTCGGACTCGGTCGCGGCGCCGTGCAGGTCGGTCACGACGCCGAGCACGATGCCATGGGCGCGGGTCAGCCGCCAGCGGCCACCCGCCGCGTCGTAGTGCGCGGCGGGGGGATGCCCGGCCGACGAGATCATGTACTCACCCGACGCCAGGTCCAGCGACAGGTGCACGGCGGTGACGAACCCCTCGGTGCCCGGGCCGCGTCGCATGTAGGCGTTGCAGGCGGGCAGGAAGTTGTCCCGGGGCACCGAACCAAGCAGCCCGCCGAACGCTCCGGACAGCAACAGCGCCCTGGTGCCGGCGTCGATACCCTTGCCGGACACGTCGACCAGCGCTACCTCCAGGATCTTGCCGTCGCAGAACGACACCACGAAGTCGCCGCCGAACGACGAGCCGCCGGCCGGCTTGAGGACGAGCGAGGACGCCCACCCCTCGCCAAGTTCGGGCAGCTTGCCCTGGGCCCGGATCCGGTCCCTGAGCTCGACTAGCATCCGGTCGCCGCGCAGGCCCTGGACGCCGAGCTTCTCCCTGGTCCGGGCCAGGACGTCGGCGAAGATCGCGGTCAGCACGATGGTGGCCACGATCCCGGCCCCCGCCCTGGAGTCCACCACGTCGTAGATGACCGCTCCGGCCGCGAAGACGAAGTAGATGCGCAGGGCCCGCGGCCACAGCAGCAGGCCCCCCGCCAGGATCGGCAAGATCACCACGCCCGGGGAGAACCACCACTCGGAGACATGCACCGCCGCCACCGAGATGGCGATCGTGACCGTCGAGAGCACGAAGGCAAACCGGCGGTTCACGGTAATGAACTGCTTGGTCACCTGGGCTTTCAGGGAACCGATGGCCTGCGCCACGCGCCGCCGCCTGGCCCCGGGCCGGGCCGGGCGGCGGCTCCCGGAACCTGACGGATCCGGGGTCACCCTCGGCTGAGGCGCAGTCGGCTGCGGCGGGGAAACCATGATGCGGGCACTGTATTCGATGAAGCCCGGACGGGGGAAAAAAGGGAGGCCAACGGTGAAAACCAGTCGCGCCGACGGGGCGGGCGGGGTACGAAGGCATCATGACAGAGCCTGCCCGCGGCGCCCCTGGTCGCCCGTATCCCGTCCGGCCGATCGGACCTGACGAATTCGACCGCTTCGAGCTGGTCGACCAGCACGGCTTTCACGGCGGACCGATGCCGGAGGATGTCCGGCGGCGGGTGCTCGAACGCTTCGAATACGACCGCAGCCTGGCCGCCATGGACGGCGACACGCCCGTCGGCGTCACCGCCATCTACAGTTTCCAGCTGACCGTGCCCGGCCAGGAAGTCCTGCCGGCGGCCGGGGTGACCTGGGTCTCGGTGCTGCCCACCCACCGGCGGCGCGGCGTGCTCAGCAGCATCATGACCCGCCAGCTGAACGACGTCCGCGATCGCGGCGAACCGCTCGCGGTGCTCTGGGCGTCGGAGGCCGGAATCTATTCCAGGTACGGCTACGGCCGCGCCAGCTGGCACCTCGGCTTCACCTTCATGCGCGGCGAAGGCACGCTGGCCAAGACGGTGCCGACCGATCCGGCCCTGGTGCTGCGCCTGGTCGAGCCGTCGGCGGCCCTGCCCGAGCTGGCCAAGGTCTACGACGCCGTGCTGCCGTCCCGGCCCGGGCTGTTCGGCCGGAGCGAGTCGTGGTGGCAGCGGACGATCTACGATCCGGCCGACGAACGGCACGGCGCGAGCCCGCTGCGCTGCCTGCTCGCCGAAGACGACAGCGGGCCCCGCGGTTACGCGCTGTACTCGGCCCTCGGGCAGCCGGACACCGGCGCATTCCTGCCGGCCGGGGTCCTCACCGTGCGCGAGCTGATGTCGGCCGACCCGGTGGCCAGTGCCGCGCTGTGGACCGACCTGCTCAGCCGCGACCTGACCACTGAGTTCCACGCCCGGCTGCGGCCGGTCGATGATCCGCTGCTGGCTCAGCTCGCCGATCCCCGGCGGGCCCGGCCGCAGCTGGCCGACGGGCTGTGGGTGCGGATCGTCGACGTGGCCGGCGCGCTGGCCGGGCGCCGCTATAGCGCCCCGGTGGACGTCGTGCTCGAGGTGCGGGACGAGCTGCTGCCGTCGAACGCCGGGCGCTGGCGGCTGAGCACCACCGCCAGCGCGAGCGACGCGGCGCGGGGGCTGGCGGCATCATGCGTCCGGGTCTCCTCGGCGGCCGACCTAGCCCTGGACATCACCCAGCTGGGCGCGGCCTACCTGGGCGGCACCAGGCTCGGCGCGCTCGCCGGGGCCGGGCTCGTATCCGAGCTGCGGCCCGGCGCCTTGCGGCCGCTCTCCGCCGCCATGACCTGGGACCCCGCGCCCTGGTGCCCGACCATCTTCTGAGACCCTGGAGAGGCGAAGGGTGGCGCCATGCCAGCGATGAAGATAACGATCAGCGCCGCGATGCGCGCCCGGGACGTTTCGCGGCCGAGCCCCGAGCAGCTCGCCGCGGCCGAGGCCGCCGAGGCCAGCGCGCCCAAGGAG
>JALYVS010000551.1 GCA_030853115.1 Actinomycetota bacterium | reverse complement strand
GCGAGGAACACCCCGACCTGCTGACGGAATGGCTCACGGCCGCCGTGAGCCGCGGCCTGCGGCCTCCCGCGCAGCTGCTGCCCGCGCTGCTCGACCGGGCCCGGCGGGTCTCACCGGCAGATCCTGAGTTGCGGCGGCTGGCGACGCAGGCCGGCGGGGCGCGCGCCGGCTGGCTAGCCGGACTCAATCCGGACTGGACGTTCGCGGCGGCCGAGCCGGGACCAGCCGGAACCCGTGAGCCCGGCCAGGACGGGTGGCGGCTCGGTGACGCCGGCCAGCGGCGCGGCTACCTGGCCGCCCTCCGGGCCGCCGATCCGGGCGCCGCCCGGGACCTGACCGCCGCGAGCTGGGATAAGGCCGGCGCGGGTGAGCGGGTTATGTTCCTCTCGGTCCTGGCCGCGGATCCGGCCGGCATGACGGGTACGACGGGTCTGTCCCGGGCCGATGAACCGCTGCTCGAGGCCGCTCTGGACGATCGCGCGGACGACGTGCGCAGCTGGGCCGCCTACCTGCTGAGCACCCTGCCCGGATCCGCCCTCGGGCAGCGGATGACCGACCGTGCCCTGCGCTGCCTGCGCATCGAACGGGGCATCCGGGGTACCCGCCTGATCGCCAGCCCGCCCGCCGAATGTGACGCCGCCATGCGCCGGGACGGGATTGCCCCCGGGCCGGGGGCAGGCCGGTCACAGCTGGCCGACCGGACCCGCCTCATGCTCGAGGTCGTCGCCCGGACCCCGCTGCGCACCTGGACGCACGCGTTCGCGATGCCGCCGGCCGCCATCGTCACCGTGCGGTCGGGTGACTGGGCGCCCGTCCTGTTCACGGGCTGGTCACGAGCTGCGATCGCGCAACGTGACCAGGACTGGATGACGGCCTTGATCAACGAGGCGGTCACCGGCCGGCCTCCCGGCTCGGCGGCCGAGAACGGGGCGCTGAGCCAGCTCGCCCGGCGAGCCGAGCCGGCGCTCGGGGCCCCGGACGCCCTGGCCGACCCGGAGCCGGGCGTGCCGCCAGCCGTCAGGGACACGATCACGGTCCTGCGGTTCCGCTACGAGATGAGCAAGGAGCTGCGGCGATGAGCACAGCGACGGCGAAGGACCTGGGAGATCGCCAGGGTCCTCAGGAGGAAACCGTCCTGCGTCCGCACGCGGAGCAGGAGTACGCGGCCGAGCTGGCCGCGCTGGCCGCCGCCGACGACCGCACCCGGCCGCCCGGCTGGCGGCTGTCCCCGTGGGCGGTGACCACTTACCTGCTGGGCGGCACGACGGCCGACGGTACCGAGATCACGCCGAAGTACGTGGGTTCCCGCCGTCTTATCGAGATCGCCGTGGCCACGCTGGCCACGGACCGGGCCCTGCTGCTGCTCGGCGTGCCGGGCACCGCGAAGACCTGGCTGTCGGAGCATCTGGCCGCGGCGGTTTCTGGCGAGTCGACCCTGATGGTGCAGGGCACCGCGGGAACCGCGGAGGAAGCGGTCAGGTACGGCTGGAACTACGCGCGGCTCATCGCCGAGGGACCGTCGCGCGGGGCGATGGTGCCCAGCCCGGTGATGCGGGCGATGGCGGGCGGCCAGATCGCCCGGGTCGAGGAGCTGACCCGGATGCCCTCGGACGTGCAGGACGCGCTGATCACGATCTTGTCCGAGAAGACCCTGCCGATCCCCGAGCTCGGCGGTGAGCTGCAGGCGGTCAGGGGTTTCAACGTCATCGCCACCGCCAACGACAGGGACCGCGGGGTGAACGAGCTGTCCAGCGCGCTGCGCCGGCGGTTCAACACCGTCGTACTGCCGGTACCCGCCACCGCCGAGCAGGAAGTGGACATCGTCACCCGGCGGGTCGCGCAACTCGGCCGCTCGATCGGGCTGCCGGATATGCCGCACGGAGCCGATGAGATCAGGCGGGTGGTCACCATCTTCCGTGAGCTGCGCCAGGGTGTCACCGAAGACGGCCGGGCCAAGGTGAAGTCGCCGAGCGCGACCCTGTCCACCGCCGAGGCGATCTCGGTGATCACTAGCGGCCTCGCCCTGGCCGCCCACTTCGGCGACGGCGTGCTGCGTCCCGCCGACATCGCCGGCGGCATCACCGGTGCCGTGGTCCAGGACCCCGTCTCGGATCGGGCCATCTGGCAGGAATACCTGGAGGCCGTCGTCCGGGAGCGCGACGACTGGCACGACTTCTACCGCGCCTGCCGCGAGGCCGCCGGGTGAGAGCTGACCGGCCGCGAGCACTACGGCTCGTTCGGGGTATCGACCGTGATTGAGCTGTACGGGGTGCGCCATCACGGGCCGGGGTCAGCGCGGTCGGTAGGGGCCGCACTCGCCGCGCAGCAGCCGGACGTGGTGCTGATCGAGGGGCCGCCGGAGGCGGACGGGCTGGTGGAGCTGGCGGCGAACCCCGAGATGGCTCCGCCGGTGGCGCTGCTGGGATACGTGGCCGGGGAGCCGAAGACGGCGGCGTTCTGGCCCTTCGCGGTGTTCTCCCCGGAGTGGCAGGCGATGCGGTACGCGGCCGGCGCCGGGATTGCGGTGCGGTTCTGCGACCTGCCCGCCGCGCATCAGCTCGCCATGGCGCAAGGATGGGGGGCGGGAAGGCGGGCGGGGCCGCGGTCCCGTACCGATCCGGTCGGCGAGCTGGCGGCCGCGGCCGGCTACGACGATCCCGAGCGCTGGTGGGAGGACGTGGTCGAGCACGTCCCCGGGCCCGCCATCTTCGAGGCCCTGGCCGAGGCCATCGGGACCCTCCGCGCGCAGGCCGACGAACCCGACCCGCGGGACGCGGTCCGCGAGGCGTACATGCGCAAGGTGCTGCGCAAAACCGTCAAGGACGGCTACCAGCGGATCGCCGTGATCTGCGGCGCCTGGCACGTGCCCGCCCTGCGGGACCTTCCGTCCGCCGCCGCGGACGACCGGCTGCTGCGCGGGCTGCCGAAGGTCAAGGCCACCCTCACCTGGGTGCCCTGGACCTACGGTCGCTTGTCCTACGCCTCGGGTTACGGCGCCGGGATCCGTTCTCCCGGCTGGTATGACCATCTGTTCTCCTGCCCCGGGCAGCCCGTCGAACGCTGGCTGGCCCGGGCCGCCGCGGTGCTGCGCGACGAGGGGATCGCCGTGTCGTCGGCGCACGTGATCGAGTCCGTCCGGCTGGCTGACGCGCTGGCCGCGTTGCGCGGGCGTCCGCTCGCGGGCCTGGAGGAGGTCACCGAGGCGGCCCGCGCCGTGTTGTGCGAGGGCAGCGAGCTGCGCACCGAGCTGATCCAGCGGCGGCTGGTCGTCGGCGAGCGGCTCGGCACCGTGCCGGCCGCGACCCCGATGGTGCCGCTGCAGCAGGATCTGCGCGACCAGCAGCGCCGTCTGCGGCTGCGGCCCGAGGCATCGCCCCGCGACTATGACCTGGACTTGCGCAAGCCCAGCGACCTGACCCGGAGCCACCTGCTGCACCGGCTGGCCCTGCTCGGCGTGGACTGGGGGCGATCGCAGCGGGGGCGGACCAGGAACATCGGGACGTTCCGGGAGACCTGGCAGCTGACCTGGCGTCCCGAGCTTGACCTGGCCCTGATCGAGGCGAGCATGTGGGGCAGCACGGTCGCGGCCGCCGCCGGGCAGCGGGCCCAGTCCACCGCCTCAGGAGCCGCCGCGCTCGAAGAACTGACGGCGCTGGTGGAGCGGTGCCTGCTAGCCGATCTCGGTGACGCCCTGCCGTCGGTCCTGACGGGGGTCAGGGACCGCGCCGCGCTGGAAGGCGACGTAACCCACCTGATGGCGGCGCTGCCCGCCCTGGTCCGGGCGGCCAGGTACGGCGA
>JALYVS010000550.1 GCA_030853115.1 Actinomycetota bacterium | reverse complement strand
GTTTCGGGGGCGGGGCTGAGAGGTCGGTTATAGCGAAGAGGGGGGTTTCGTCCAGCTCATGTGGTTGGAAGAGACGGATGGTGCCGTATTCACCGTCGTAGCCCGCGTCTCGGATGACCTCGCCGCGGCGCAGGCGGGCGATGGCTTCACTGAACTGGGCGCCGCCCACGCGGTGCAGGTCATCGAGCGGTACGTCGCGCAGGATGGTCAGCTCGGGGCCCAGGGCGGCGACCAGGCGGCTGACTTCGCCGCCGACCTTCTTGCTCTTCGGGCCGGTGCCCAGGAGCTCGCTCATGATCTCGGGCAGCTGGACCAGGCTGGTGAAACCCGCAGCTCCGGGTGGCCGGAACCCGGGCGGGCGGTCGGCGAGCTCAGCGACGCGGTGCAGGACTCCGACGGTCAAGGGCTTGGCGCAGACGGGACAGATCTTGTCGAGCTGACGGGTCCGTTCGGGATCAAAACGGGTGTCGCACTTGCGGTGGCCGTCCAGGTGGTACTTGCCTTCCTCGGGGAAGAACTCGATCGTGCCGTCGAGGCCGTCGCCGGTTTTCAGGGCCGCGGCCATGGCGAAATAGTCCAGGTTCGTGTCGAAAATCGTCGCTTCGCGGCCGAGCATCGGCGGAGAGTGCGCGTCGGAGTTGCTGACCAGCCGGTACCCGTCGAGCGAGGAGCAGGACCAGTTCATCGCCGGGTCGGAGGACAGGCCGGTCTCCACCGCGAAGATGTGATCGGCCAGGTCGGCGTAGCAGTCGCGCACCGCGTCGAAGCCGGACTTCGAACCCAGGACGGCGAACCACGGGGTCCAGACGTGCGCGGGGACCAGGTAGCAGCCGGGGTCGGCGGCCAGGGTGATCTCGAGGAGGTCGCGGGAGTCCAGGCCGAGGATCGGGCGGCCGTCGGAGGCTAGGTTGCCGATCTTGGCCAGCGACTCGGTGATCTTGCCGGCGGCTTCGAAGCTCGGGGCGTATAGCAGGTGGTGGACCTTGCGGGTGCGGTCGTCGCGGCGGTAGATGGTGGAAATCTCTACGGAAAGCATAAAGCGGACCGGGCCCGCGCACCCGGCCGCGGTATCGCGGACGAGGCGTTTTCCCAGGTCCGGGCGGAGGCGGAACAAGCCGGGCTCGGCGGGGACGAGGGTTTCTCGCAGTTCCGCGGCCCACGCCGGATGGGTGAAATCGCCGGTGCCCAGGACAGTGAGGCCCTTGCGCAGCGCCCACCAGGACAGGTGCTTGATGTCGCAGTCTCTGCTGCAGGCGCGCGAGTACTTCGAGTGAATGTGCAGGTCGGCGATGAACATGTGATCGCGGCCGGTTTCGTTAGGGGTGCGCCTGAGGGGGGCGAGACGGGCTTACGATACCGGTTGCCCGGTCCCCGCGGCTTCATCGCGGAACGGGCGTCGCCTTAGCGCGGGCCGTCGTCGCCGAGGACCTCGGTGATCACGTCCGGAGGGCCCGCCGACGTATCCGCCGGCGGCTCAGGCAACTCAGGGGTGAAGGGCGCCGGATCCTCGGCGGGGCGGGCTTGGCCTGAGCCGGGTGGCACGTCAGGTACGCGAGATCCCGGGGTCGGCGGGACCGGGGGGCCGGCTCCGTCTGGTGTCAGGCCAGGCGAGCCAGTTTCGGGGTCTGTCATGACGGCGCTCCTTCACGTATGTTCCTGCTAACTGTCCGCAGGAGCGGCTGTTCCTGATAACTGTCCGCAGGAGCGGCGTCTAATCGCGGTCCGCGTAGGGCAGCCCGTCGAGGAGTTCCTGGCGGCCGGTGTCGAGCAGCAGGGCCGCACCGGGATCGACCGCCTCGACCAGCGGCCGGAGGGCCTCGAGGCTGGCCACCAGGGCCTGCGGCGGCACGCCGCGCGGGGCCACCAGGTGTTGCAGCCAGCCGAGGAAGTCGCCGAAGATCGCCTGGTCAGCGGCGAGCATCGTGGCGGTCAGGAACTGGACGATCAACACGAGATTCTCTCGCGTGCGGGCTATCCGGCGTTCGCTGTAACCGGCCACCGGCGGAAAGAGGTCGGCGAGGCCGGTCAGCGCGGCGCCGCCTAGAGCGTCGGCTTGCGCGGCGAGGCGGAGTGCTCCCGGGTCGACCAGCATCGGCTCGCGGCTGACCGCAGGGGGCTGTGACCTCCAGCCCGCGAGGATGGCCGCGGCGTCGGCCGCCGTGAGCGCCCATCCGTCGGCACCGAGGCGCTCGGCTCGGCGCGGGCCGCTGCCGAACGCCCGGCCACCCGCGATGACAGGAATCCCCTGCCGGTGCGCGGCGTCGACTAGGCGCACGGCGCCCGGGAAGTGAATGGGAATGCTGCACGAAATCGCCAGGGCGTGAGCGTCAGAACGGAGGAGAAACTCAGCCACCACGTCAGCGGGGGTCGAGGCGCCAAGCACGGTGACGTCTACGCCATGCTCGCGCAGCGACTCGCCGAACATCTGCGCGGCCAGCGCGTGGAAGTCACCCTCCGCGCAGGTGACCACGGCGAGGCTGTCGCCGGCCGGCTGGCTCGTCTCGCCCATGAGCGAGTCCAGCGCGGCCGTGGTGACACCGGTGGCGAGGTGCTCGTCGGCCGGGGTGAGCTCGTTGCGGTACCAGCGCTCGCCGACCTCCCGCTGAGCTGCGGCCAGCAGGCCCACGACAATCTGCTCCCGGGAAACCCGCCGGTCGAGCAGGTCAAGCGTCAGCCGGACCCCCGCCCGCCGGTTGCCGAGCACAGCATCGCGAAGGTAGGCCTGAACGTAGTCGCGGGGCGGCCGGTAATGGGCGGGCCGGCGGCCGAAAGCCCAGATCCACTGGTCGCGGCCCGCCTCTTTAGCCTGGTAGAGGGCGTGGTCGGCGAGGCCGACCGTCTCGTCGGGATCGCCCGCCGACAAGACGATACCCGCCGAGAAAGTGACCGGAAGCGGTCGCTCGGCCAGCCAGCCGGCGCGCAGCCGCTGGAGAAAGGCGTCCGCGTCCTCGCCAGGAGGCAGCACGATGAGGAACTCCTCACCGCCGAACCGCCCGACGGTATCGCGCCCTCGGACGGTGCCGCGCAGCACGCGGCCGAACACGCGTAGCACCTCGTCGCCGACGACGTGCCCGAAACTGTCGTTGACCTGCTTGAAGTGGTCGAGATCCAGCATAATCACGGTGTCGTCGACGGCGAGCCTGCCGAGGGCACGATCGAGCATGCGGCGGTTAGGCAGGCCGGTCAGCAAGTCGGTCGACGCGGACTCGGCGAGCCGCTCGTTGCGTCCGCTGAGCTGCAGGATGTGCCGGGCGTCGAGCAGAAAGGGCGCCAGGTACCGTTCGAGGAGAGCACGGGCCGCGCTGCCGGGCGGAGCGGCGGGCAGCAGCGGCCCGCCGTCTCCGAACGAGACATCGACCGGGATCACGCTCGGGTCGTCCGTCCCGGCCGGGACCAGTCGTCCGCCGAGCTCGCGGACCATGTGCTCAGCGACGCGCCGGGCGTCCCCGCCGGTGCGCAGCCGGAGCAGGGAACGCGTCGCCTCGTGTACCGCGCCCGGAACTTGATAATGCGACTCAGGTGGCAGTTCCGTGTCCTGACTCATCCGTGGCCCCCATCCGGGGCCCCGAGACAATAACTTTAATGCTCACTACGCACGACCACGCCATAACCAATTAACTCTGCGGACCTTTATAAACGGCGCCCATGGTGGAAATTGGTAAAACTCGCATATTGTGGACTTATGGGTAGCGGTTATAGCTCCAGGGTGGTGCCGGGGACTAGACGGGCGACCTGGGCTTGGCTGGGGGCAGCGGCTACGGACATCATCCTGGTCATCAGGGCTAGGCCGGCGTCGTTCAGGAT
>JALYVS010000549.1 GCA_030853115.1 Actinomycetota bacterium | reverse complement strand
GTGCGGAGCAGCGCGGCCGCGACCCGGTCGGCGACCACGGTCGTCGGCTCGCCGTCCGGCGGGGTCCAGGTCGCGTGCTCGGCTGGATAGCGCTCGCGGATCTGCGTGTCGGTCAGGCCTTCCCAGCCGCCGCCGTGCCGCTCGCGCAGGTCCTTGTCGAGGACCACCTGAAGCCCGGTCAGCCGGGCCAGCGGGGCCGCGGTGCCCGTCGCCCGGCACAGATCCGAGGAGATGATCAGGTCGGGGTGCAGGCCGGCCAGCAGCCGGGCCGCCCGCTCGGCTTGCGCCTGCCCGGTGGGATCAAGCGGGATGTCGCTTTGGCCCTGGAACCGGCGCTCGGCGTTCCAGGCCGTCTGGCCGTGCCGCCACAAGACCAGCCGCACCGGGTCGCTCAGCGTGCCCTCCCGCCGGGGGCCTGCGGGGAAGAGTCCCCCCAAGGCGGGGGGGTCTGCGGGGGGCGCGCCCCGGAGGGAGCGAAGACG
This sequence comes from Actinomycetota bacterium, assembly GCA_030853115.1. Taxonomy (GTDB): domain Bacteria; phylum Actinomycetota; class Actinomycetes; order Streptosporangiales; family Streptosporangiaceae; genus Palsa-504. Next base: position 3,341 of record JALYVS010000549.1, on the reverse strand, counting down.
AGCTCAGGCAGCGGGACCTGCGGGCAGTCCTTCCAGATCCGCTCGAGTGAGTAGAACGTGCGCTCCTCCTGGTGCTGTACGTGGATCACCACCTCGAGATAGTCGAGCAGGACCCAGCGGCCCTCACGCTCGCCCTCGCGGCGGACCAGACCGGCGCCCGCCTGGCGCATCCGCAGCTCGATCTCGTCGACGATGGACCGGACCTGCCGGTCGTTGGACGCTGAGCACAGCACGAACGCGTCGGTGATGACGAGCTGATCGCTCACGTCGTAGGCGATGATGCCGTCCGCCAGCTTGTCCGCCGCGGCCAGCGCCGCGGTTTCCACGAGCTCGACGGCCCTCGGGGTGGCAGTCACGAGTGCTTTCCGGCCTCCTTCAGTAGGCTCGCTATCTCTTCTACCCTCTCACGCGCGGGCATCACTTACCCGCTGCGGCGGAGGGTCGCTTTCCTTCGCGTACAGGCCGCGCTTGGCGATGTACTGCACGACGCCGTCCGGGACCAGGTACCAGACCGGCTCGCCCGCCTCGACCCGGGCCCGGCACTCGGTCGAGGAGATGGACAGGGCCGGGATCTCCACCAGGCTCACCTTCCCGTCGGGCAGGCCCGCCCCCGACAGCCGGTGACCCGGCCGGGTGCAGCCGACGAAATGCGCGAGAGTGAACAGCTCGTCCACGTCGTGCCAGGTGAGCATCATGGCCAGCGCGTCGGCGCCGGTGATGAAGAAAAGCTTGTCCTGCGGCCCGGCGGCGGCGCGCAGGTCGCGCAGCGTGTCGATGGTGTAGGTCGGCCCGGGCCGGTCGATGTCCACCCGGCTGACGCTGAACCTGGGGTTCGACGCGGTGGCGATCACCGTCATCAGGTACCGGTCCTCGGCGGGTGAGACGGCACGGAAATCCTTCTGGTACGGCTGGCCGGTCGGCACGAAAATAACCTCGTCCAGCGCGAAATTGTGCGCGACCTCGCTGGCCGCGACCAGGTGACCATGGTGAACGGGATCGAAGGTGCCGCCCATCACGCCGATCCGTCGCATCGTCAATGCCCCCTCATGCCGTCGTATAGTACCGGCCCAACCAGCCGACTCTAGGGTTATGATCGAGATATGACTTCAGTGCCAGATCGCGCCCGAGTCCGGCTCACCGGTATCTCCTCTCGCGCCTACGAGCATCCTGCCGACCGTTCGGCGCTGGTGGCGCTGCGTAAGCTCACCGGCTTCGACACCCTACTCAAGCTGCTGAATGGCCTGTTCAACGAGCGGGCCATGCGGCTCAGTTTCCTCGCCAGCGGAGTCAAGGTCTCCGAGCGGCAGTTCCCGCATATCCACGAGATGCTGCGCGACGGTGCCTACGTCCTGGACATGGACAAGGTTCCCGAGCTGTTCATCGCGCAGACTCCCCTGGTGAACGCGATGGCGCTCGGCACCAACACGCCGTTCATCGTACTGAACTCGGGCCTGGTCGACCTGCTGGACGCCGAGGAGCTCAGGGCGGTCATCGGGCACGAGCTCGGGCACATCCTGTCCGGTCACTCGGTCTACCGGACCATGCTGTACAACCTGATCCTGCTGGCCCAGCGGATCGCCTGGATGCCGATCGGTTACCTCGGACTGCGGGCCATCATCTGGGGCCTGGAGGAGTGGTACCGCAAGTCCGAGCTGTCCTGCGACCGGGCCGGGCTGCTGGCCGGCCAGGACGTGGACGCGTCCCGGCGGGTGCTGATGAAGCTGGCCGGCGGGTCCAGGCTCGCGGAGATGAACGCGGACGCCTTCCACGACCAGGCTCGCGAGTACGACGCGGCGCCCGACCTGCGGGACAGCATCCTCAAGCTGCTCCAGCTCCAGGGCAACACGCACCCGTTCGCCGTGGTCAGGTTTGCCGAGCTCGACCAGTGGGTCGCCAGCGGGGAGTACGACCGGATCCTGGGCGGCGATTACCCGCGCCGGGACACCGATCGCAACGCCTCGGTGACCGACGAGATGCGGAACGCCGCGAAGGCCTACCAGGAGTCATGGAACCGGTCCGAAGACCCGCTCATCGGCATGGTCCGGGGCGCGGCCGGCAACATGGCCCGGGCCGGCAGCGGGCTGTTCGACCGGTTCTCCAACCGCGGCGGCAGCGGCAACGACAGCGGCGAGGACAACTAACGGCGTAGCGGGCCTCGCAGTCCCGGCGGCTTAGGAGCCGGAGCCGGGAGCCGGGCAGCTTAGAGGATGACGAGATCGTCGCGGTGCACGACCTCGCGTTCGTACTCCGGGCCTAGCTTGCTCGCCAGCCACCGGGTGGACCGGCCCATCAGGCCGGGAATCTCGGCCGCGTCGTAGTTCACCAGGCCGCGGGCGATGATGCCGTCGTTCTCGTCACGGAGGTTCACCGGGTCACCGGCGTCGAAGGTCCCCTCGACACCGGTGATGCCGGCCGGGAGCAGGCTGGCCCGGCGGGTGATCACGGCTTCGACCGCGCCCGTGTCGAGCTTGAGGCTGCCGCGGGCGACTGCGGCGTGCTTGAGCCAGAGCAGCCTGGTGGCGGGCCTGCGGCCGTGAGCCGTGAAGTACGTGCCGACCGCATCGCCGGCCAGCGCGGCCACCACGCTGGCCGTGTCGGTGACCACGGCCGGGATCCCGGCCGCGGAGGCGATCATCGCGGCTTCCACCTTGGTCGCCATGCCACCGGTGCCCGGCGGCTGGCCGTGCTGCGCTCCCTGGCCGGCCTTGATGCCCCGGCCCAGCCTGACTCCGGCTAGGTCCGACGGGTCGCGTACCTCGATGATCCGCTGCGCCGCCCCCTGGCGCGGGTCCCCGTCGTACAGCCCGTCGACGTCGGAGAGCAAGATGAGCGCCGAGGCCCGCGTGACGTGCGCGACCAGGGCGGCGAGCCGGTCGTTGTCGCCGAACCTGATCTCCTCGGTGGCCACCGTGTCGTTCTCGTTAACCACCGGCAGGACGCCAAGCTCGAGCAGCCGGTCCAGGGTGCGCTGCGCGTTGCGGTAATGCGTGCGCCGCATCAGGTCATCGGCGGACAGCAGCACCTGGCCGGTCCGGATGCCGTGGCGGGCGAAGGCCGCCGTGTACCGGGCCATCAGCAGTCCCTGGCCGACGCTGGCCGCGGCCTGCTGGGTGGCCAGGTCGCTGGGCCGCCGGGACAGCCCGAGCGGGGCCAACCCCGAGGCGATCGCGCCCGACGACACCAGGACCAGCTGCGTGCCGGCCTGGACGCGGGTGGCCAAGGCGGCCGACAGGGCCTCGATCGCCTCGCCCGCGATCTCACCGCCCGCCGTGGTCAGCGAGGAGGAGCCGACCTTGACCACGACCCGCAGCGCGGCGCCGATGTCCGGGCGGGAGCCGGCC
>JALYVS010000126.1 GCA_030853115.1 Actinomycetota bacterium | reverse complement strand
CCACCAGTCCCGGCGCAGCGGCGAGCAGGACGCCGTACGCCCCGCGGAGCACCGAGAGACGGTTCACCGCCGCCACCGCCAGCCAGCCACCGCCCCCGCCGCCGCGATCCCGCCCGCAGCGGCGGCCGAGACCAGCCGGGCATGCTGGGACACCCACAGCTGCGGCGCGCGGCCGTGCGCCTGATCGTCGAACACCCCGTGCGATCCGTGATCGTGCCCGGCGGTCCCGTCGACGGGCTCCCACAGGTTGTTCGGCCGGTCCGGGCTGACCTCCTCCCCGGTCTGCTGGGAGGCGAAGCCGGTGCGGGCCAGGTAACGGTCCAGCAGCGGCGCGGCCACCTTGTTCGCCATGATCGTCGCCGCCGTCGACGCGCCGACCCAGTACTGCTTGCGCCCGGGATGATCCGCCGCGTAGAGCACCCCGCGGGCCGCCACCTCCGGCTGGTAGATCGGCGGGACCGGCTGCGGATGGTTCGGTAGCCGGGACAGCACCCAGGAGAACTGCGGGGTGTTGACCGCCGGCATCTGCACCACCGTGACGCGCACGCCGCTGCCCGCGTGCATCAGCTCGGTGCGGACCGATGAGGTGAAGCCGTTGATCGCGTGCTTGGCCCCGCAGTACGCCGACTGCAGCGGGATGCTCCGCGCCCCCAGCGCCGACCCGACCTGCACGATCGTGCCGTGATCCCGCGGGACCATCCGCGCCAGCGCCGCCCGTGTCCCGTAGACGAAGCCGAGATAGGACACCTCGGTGACCCGCTTGAACTCCTCCGCCTCGATCTCAAGGAACGGCGCGAACACCGACGTGAACGCCACGTTTACCCACACGTCGATCGGGCCGAACGCCTCCTCGGCCTGCGCGGCTGCCGCTTCGACCTGACGGTAGTCGGCCACGTCGACGCAGATCGCCAGCGCCCGGCCGCCGGCGTTCTCCACCTCTTTCCTCGCCCCGTCCAGGCCCGCCTGACCGCGGGCCAGCAGCGCCACCTTGTCGCCACGCGCACCGAACTGCACCGCCGCGGCCCGCGCGATGCCCGCGCTGGCCCCGGTGATCACGACAACCTGCGGTTCGCTCATTCTTGCCTTCTTCCCGCCGGCTCAGGCCGGCTGTGCTGCTTAAACGCTCGACTTAGCGTCGGCGCCGTTACGGGACGCGGCGTCAACGAGGAGGCGCGCGATGTCACTGAGCTTGACGTGCGAGCACTGAGAAGCCTCCCGCAGCAGATCGAATGCCTGCTGCGGGTCGCAGTGCTCTCGTGCCATCAAGATTCCCTTGGCCTGCTCGATCGGCGCCCGCGACGCCAGCGCCTCCCGGAGGTTCCGGGCGGCGGATCGCGATTCTGCCAGTTCCCGCGCGCAGGCCAGGACGTGTGCAGCGTGCTCAGCGAACAGCTCCGCCTGGGCGGTCGCCGTTCCGTCGAAGGCATCCGCCGACTGGGAGTACAGGCTCAGCGTGCCCAGCCTGGCGCCGCCGGCGGTCAGCGGAACGGCCAGCACCGTCCGCACCCCCTCCTCCAGCGCCACCGCGCTGAACCGCGGCCAGCGGGGCCACCCGGCCACGGTCCTGGCCAGGACAACCTGCTGCTCGTGGTACGCCTGCAGACCTGGCCCCTCGCCCAGGCGGTACTGCAGCTGGTCCAGCCGCCGGGCGAAGTCGTGACTGGAATCCACGCTCGCCGACCGGGTGCCCGGTTCCCAGGTAAGTCCCGCGCCCGCCACGCCCGGAATGGCCTGCGCCGACAGCCGCGCGACGCGCCCCAAGGTGTCGTGCGGGGAGGGCTCGCCGAGAACCAGGCTGGCCAGCGCCGTCATAGTGGCCGCCAGGTGACCACTGCCCTCCATCGGCGACCTCCCGCTCCTCATTCGGTGCCGGCGATGACGACCTGGCCCGGCTTGCTTCCCGCACGGAGGAAGTACCCAGGGAGGGCCGTTTAATCGTAATACGATAGATTTTTCTTTCCGTAGCTAGCTGACTCTTGCGGGCAGGCCCGCGGCGCGAGCGCGGCAGCATCGCGCATGACGGATGGATCGCCAGGCCGCGGGTTCGCCGGCAGCCCGGCCAGGAGCGTGCTGTGACCGGCCCGAACGGCCGGCGGGGTGCTGGCGGACCAGGGCGAGTAGCTCGGAGTCCAGCTCAGTGATCTGGCTGGTCAGGAATCTGATCCTGGCGGTGATTGAGCGCAGGGTCAGGATTGTCACGGTGCGCGATGGGGGCATCTGGCGGAGCGTGGAGTTCGTCGATGCGGCTAAGGAGGCCGGGCAGGGCCGGGCGGCGCAAGACCGCGCGGAGACTGTCCGGGGCAATGACGATCAGGCTCTTGAGCTCGTTAATCGCCTTGGTCCGGCTGACCAGCGCAGCCTCGCTGGTGGCCGCCACCTGGCGCAGTGCTTCACGCAGTCCGGCTGCACGGGGCTGGATCTGGCGGTTGCTGGCAAGAGCGGTCCGGGCGGCGCGGATCGCGTCCAGCTGGTCGTTCTTTGCTCCGCGGGTCCGCTTGCCGCCCGGGACCTCTGCGACTTCCTCGCCGGCATCGGCGAGCGCGGCGACCAGGCCGGCGGCGAAGCTGCCGGTGTCCTCCAGCGCCACAGCAGCCGGCCGGGTGCCTGCTGCCGTGCCCAGGTCAGCAGACGCTGATAGCCAGGGCCGGCGGCGCTGCCGGCGACATGGGCCCGGACACCGCCAGTTGCGGTATCGACGACGGCCAGGTCGATGGTGTCCCGGTCGGGGTCGCCCCCGATGACTTAGTCATAGTGCTGTGCTAGCGACACGATGGTTATCCCTTCCGGACGGCATCGGGCAAGCGGCCGGGAGGCACCCGCGAAATCGCGGCAGCACTGTGACGGGTCACGTCCGAAGACGGACAAGCTCCTGATCAAGCCAGAGAGAAGCGAGCCAGGCCGGCGTCAGCGGCACCAGGGACAGGTCCAACGAAAGGCACGCCGCACGCGGCGGCCAGTGTTCTCGGGGGTCACCTCATGCTGCCGACGCCAAGCCTGGCCTACCCGGCCACCTCCCGGAGGCCAGATCCAGACTCACAGTGTTCTCGGTGAAGCCGGCGAGGTAGTCGCAGATTTTGTCGATACCGTAGTTCTCGCTGGCGTACTTCAGGAAGTTCTCCTCCCGCCACCGGGACTTCAGCCAGTCCAGGATCTCCGCCGGGCAGGCATCAAAGTCCGACGCGAGGATCTGCAAGGCCACCTTGCCATGCTCGAACAGGGTGATCTGCCGGGCCTGCCTGTAGTCCTTGAGCTGGACTTTCTCCGCCGCCCAGATGATCTCGCGCCCTCGGTCGGCGACCGTGACCTGGTAATGGCCGGGGACGGCCAGCGGCGCCCGCCGGTAGGTGACCCAGTGCACGCCCTGCTCGCGGCGTGCCGGAAACACCTGCGGGTAGGCGCCGCCGCGGTCGAATCCGAGCATGATCTTCGCGCCGGGCGGCACGGCCTTCTTCAGTTCTTCTCAGCGCCCTGGGCAGGGTGACCGTCAGCCCGGACGGCTCGCCGGTCACGAAGCACACCGCCCGGCCGTCATGGGCGCCCCTTTCCCGCCTTGCCGCGCTTGTTGTTCCAGCCCTTGCCCACCGGCTTGGTCGCCTGCCCAATGGCCTTGCGCTAGGGACCTAACCGAACCGATCTCGGCCCATCGCATGGCAGTTTCCGCAGGCCGCAGCCTTGCGGAGCGGCTCAACGCAGGGCCATGGGGCGACGGCCCGGGTGCGGGCCTGAGCATGCCACCATCATCAACCCATCCTCTTTCGTGTTACGATATAAAAACTTTAGCGTGGTGCTCGCGCGCTGAGGAGGAAGTGATGTGTCTCTCCTGCGTGAAAGACGGACGCTCAGGATGATCGGCAAGGCGGTGGGCCGGTCAGATCCCCGCCTGAACTCGATTCTGGCTGCTTTCAGCAGCTTCAATGCCGGCGAGCCGAAGCCTCGCTGGGAACAGGTGCCGACGACGCCCAGACGGCTGCTGGGGGTGCTGCGACCGAAGGTTACCGCTGCGCGCTGCCGTTGATACGGCTGGCCTTAGGTGCGGGATTTAGCGCTGCTGCCGTGCCGGGTCACGAGCTCGTCCAGGACGGACGCAAGCTCATGCAGGCGGTCCAGGTGAGCCGCGGTCAGCTGCTGCAATATGCGTTCCCCTTCCCCGGTCAGGCGGACACGCACCACCCGGCCGTCATCCTGGTCAGGTATCCGCTCTACCAGCCCGGCAGCTTTGGCGCGGTCAACCAGCTCCACCATGCTGTGCGGCCGTAGGAGCAGGTAGTCCGCGAGGTCGCCTATAGTAGGCGGATTGTCCCCCGGGTGCCCTTTAATTGCCACCAGCAGCTGATGCTGAACGTGGGTGAGACCCTCGGCCTGGGCCTGGTCTTCACTCCAGCGCTGAAAGCGGCGCAAGGATACGCGGAACTCTAGCAGCCTCTCGAAGTCCTGCTGGGTGAGCCGGGGCACCATTGCCTCCCGCGCCTGCCTGACGGCATTGACGTCCTTGTACGTTTTCCGCCCGACACTATATCGTAAAGCGAAGATATCATTGCCGCAGCGCGCGGGCAGCGTGTCACTTGAGCATCAACCTGGCCTGACCGGCGCTGGTCCGGCGGGAGCCTGGCCGCTGCCGGTTGTACGATCCCGGGTTTCTGCCTGCATGATGTCCTCCCGCTTAGCGGGATCAGGTGGCAGCGGTGAGGTTTCCCTGTTGCGCGGCATCGAGCCCTGCTCCGCGGACATGATGTCCTCCCGGCCGGGCGGGTCGGGTGGCAGTAGTGAAGTCTCCTCGTCGGGTGAGATGGCGTCCTGGTCCGGTGGTTCTGCGGACATGATGTCCTCCGGGCTGGCCGGGCCGGGTGGCAGCGGTGAAGTTCGGTCGTCGCGTGGCATGATGCCTTCCTTCCGAGCGGTTCAGTGATTAGTGTGGTCGCTGCCCTGGAGCTTGCCGGCGATCTTGACGGCTGCCTGGCCGACTGGTCCGGGGATGGCGTGGGCGGGGCTGGCGTCGGAGGAGGACTCGTCGAGCAGGTCCTTGACCATCCGGGGTGCCGTCACAGGTGAAGACATCCAGCTCCAGCACGTTGTCGACGGTATGGCCGCCCTCACCGAATGCGTGCCGCAGGAGTTGTTGCCGATCATCTCGCCGAGGGTGCACCGGTCATGGGTCGCCGAATCGACGGCAAACGTCAGCCCATGCCGCCGGGCGGCACCCCGGAGCTGATCGCAGACCACGCCCGGCTGGACCCTCGCCGTCCCCGGGGCGGCATCCAGGCCCACGAACTCGCGCATGTACTTGGAGAAGTCGAATACCACCGCCGCGTTCACGCTCTGACCCGCCAGCCCCGTGCCGCACCCGCGGGCCAAGCACCGGCACCTGGTGATCACGGCACACCGCCAGGGCGGCCGCCACATCGTCAGCGTCGCGGGGGACGACGACCCCCGACCGGGCCTGCCGGTAGACCGAGGCGTCACTCGCGTCCAGGGCCTGGGAACCGCAGTCAAACCGGACCTCACCCCGCACGGCCCGGGCCAGATCCACGGCCAGGGACCCGCAGTCGGTCACGCGAGCAGCGCTATGCTTGCGGCCTGCTGGCGAGGACATCGGTCCTTCTCCTCCGTCGTAACGGCACCGCCTATTCCAAGGTATATCGGTCCACGATCTTCCCCTCCTGCGTCAGGATAAACGCCATTTAGATCATCAATATCGTGTTACGATCCTAATCCGCAGCGGCGCGGGACAGCTGCGGGAAAAATATTCTGACCGGATCCTTCAGGAGCTTCGATGACGGCGTGACCCGGCGAAGCCGCCAGCACGGGCGGCGCGCGGACGGCACGGGCACCGCGCACGGAACGGCGGACGAAAGCGGGACGGGTCGTCTCCGGCATTCCCGAGGCACGGGTCCTGGAACTCGGTGACCAGGCCGAGGCATCGGCCGGCGAGCCGGCGGACTCAGCCTGTTCGGCTTCGCCGTCGGCACGCTGGTCATCGCCATCTCGCTGGCCCGGCTCGTCCCGCTCAAGACCGGCATGCTGGCGGCGCTCGCGCCGGTGCTGGTGCTCGCCGGCCTCGCCCAGTTCATAGGCGGCCAGGCCGCCCTGCGCAAAGGCAACACCTTCGTCGGCACCGCGTTCTGCGCCTGCGGCGCGAACAGCACGCTGATCGCCACCTACTACCTGTTTCCAGTCCGCCGGGCTGTTCCTGCAAGCCCCGGCCCCAGGCTGCTGCTCGGTATCGAGCTTTTCTGCTTCGCCTGCATCTCCCTCGTCCTGGCCATCGCGGCCACGGCGGTCAACCTGGAGTTCACCGGGATTCTCGTGGCCCTGATCCCCGGCTTCGGCCTGGTCGCGGTCACGAACGTCGGCGGTCCCGCCGAGGCCGGTCACATCGGCGGATACTTCCTCATCATTTCCGCCGGCCCCGCGGTTACGGAACGTCGGCCATGGTGATCAACAGCGCCTTCCAGCGTCACGTCCTGCCGCTCCTCTCACGCGTCTGGCCTGGGTCGCAGCGCAGCGCAGGGACCGTCTTGCGGCCGCCTGGATCCTCCCCTGTGCATCGGCGAGCTGGTAGCGCGATCCGCCAGCCGCTGCTCAGAAGGCAGGATCAGGCGTTGTCAGTCACCGCCCGGCCCAGGGGCGGGGCCAAACTCCGCGGCTGCGATCCGTCCCTGGAGAAGCTCGGCGGAGACCCTCCGGACCCGCTGGTTGGTGTTCTGGGAGAAGCGGCTCAGCAGGTGAAAGGCCTCGGCCGGGGAGACTCCCAGTTCCGCGTGCAAAATGCCCTTGGCCTGCTCGATGACGGCTCTGGATTCCAGCCCGGCGTGCAGGTTGTCGACCATGCGGCGGCAGGCTCGGTAGAGCGAGGCGTTCCGCACGGCGGTGCCGCCCTGCGCCGCGAAGAGCAGCGCGATGTCATGCGCAGCGCCGCGGAACACGTTCGGCTCCTGGCCGTAGAGCGCAACCGCTCCGGCCGGCTGCCGGTCGGTGCGCAGCGGCAGCGCCAGGCAGCTGCCGAACCCGGCCCCGGCGGCCGCCCGGCAGAACGCCGGCCAGCGGTGCTCGGCCGCGGTGTCATCCACCCGGCGCGGCTCATTGTGCCGCAGGGTCTCCACGACCGGGCCATCGCCGCCGTCAAACTGAAGATGGTGCAGCTCGTCCAGCCGCTGGTCGGAGGCGGCGAAGGTCAGGGCGCCCTGGGTCATGGCGATCGTCATCGCCGCAGCGGTGCCGCCCGGGACCAGCTCGACTCCCATGCCGGTCAGCCGACGCAGTGCCTCATCCGGGACCTCATCTGCTTCCAGCAACTGAGCGACGTCAGCGATGCGGTCGGCGAATTCCCGGGTAACGGTCACCATGGAAGGACGTTCTACCCGGCAGCACTGGACTCATGTGCGTGCCTGCGGACCGATCCGCGGGACACGGCTCTCCTCCCGCGGGGGGCCGGAATCAAGAGCGCACAGGTCACCCGCAGGCGCGGTTTCGCCCGGCGCGGGCCGGGTAGCAACATGCTGGTCGCACGGCATGCGCGCGGGCCACGCTCTCAAAACAGCGGGAGCCGGCCTGAAAACAGTGAGCGAAGCTCCGCCGTCGTCGCGAGCCCGACTCTCCAGTCCTGGACTGCGGCCCGGGGGAAACCCCGGGTCGATCACCAAGCAGCGAGCACCGTGCGCACCGGCACGCCGCCGACCAGGAGGAGAGCCAGCCGTGGCCAGACCGGCACAGCAACACCCCGTACCATCAGGCCAGACACGCACCGTCCTCGCGCCAGGGGCCGGCCGGCCGGCCGACGTCATCGAGCTGATCATGGCAGATCACCGCCGGATCCGCCGCCTTCGCGAAGCGCTGCATGACGCGGCCCGCTATAGCGGAGATTCCGGTCCTGACTGGATACTTGCCGCTGCCTGGCAACGGCTCGCCGACTTGCTGGAAGCCCACACCCAGGCCGAAGAGGAAATCTGCTACCTGCCCATGTTCGGCCCCGGCCCGGAGGCTGCCGAGCGGAGGCGGGAAGCGATCGCCGACCATGACGACATCCGCGAGGCCATCAGGGAGGCGTCCCTGCACCGCGCCGGCTCGGCGCTGTGGTGGCGTCCGGTCAGGGCCGTCCTCGCGGCCAGCGCTGAACACCTCGACCGCGAAGAATGCGGCGTCCTGGCCGACTGCCTGCCCAGACTGACGGTGAGCGGGCGGCGGGAACTCGGCCGCCAGTGGTCCGCATTCATCGCGGCATGGAGACAGGACGCGACGCCCCGGCCCGTTGGCAACGGCTCGTGCCACCTGTGAGCTATACGAGCCTGCTCATCATCAGACGGCACTGGCACGCAGCGCCAAAGGGTAGCGAACGGCACTCGCCGCTGCCCGCCATTCTCCCAGGACTCCGGTCCCGGTAGCGAAGACTGCCGCGACCCGCTAACTCCCATCGCGAATTGCCGGGCCGGGCATCTGCGGCGTGCTACTTTGGAGTGGTGATGGATCCCCGATCCGGGGATGTACCACCACGAGCGGGGTTCAAGTCCCTCGGACACATAAAGACCCCATAAACGCCCGCTTCCGGGCATGCCGGATCGTCACCTGGGCGCATGCTCCCGCTAGCGCCGGGCGATCGGTGTTCCGAGCTTTATCATCCTTCCTGGTTAGGGCTTCGCAGCCGGATTAGTTGGTTTTCAGGGTGATGGTCTTGGCAATCTGGGTGGCGCGTGCCTGCAGGGCGGCTGCGGCCGGGTTCCAGGTGAGGGTGATCTCGTGTTTGCGCAGGTGCCCGATCACCTCGCCCGGGCTCACAGTACTTTTGACGTCCGCCCCGGCGCGGGTGCGGCGCCTGGCGCGGACGGCGGGAGTGGTGAGCAGCAGGTGGAGGGCGGGCAGGTGCGGCAGGAGCTTGTCCTCGCGGATGTAGGTGTTCTTGGGGAGGGACGGGTCCGGTGCCATCGCACTGGTGCGGCCGTGCCGGCACCGGTACGCGGGCTTGCCGTTGGACCAGGCTGATTCCATCCGGCGCCCGCACACCCCGCAGGCCAGCAGCCCGGCCAGCAGGTAGCGGCGGACCACCGGCTTATCCCGCGGGAGTGGGCCGCGCGAGGCGTTGACGTCCTGCGCGGCGATGAAGTCGGCTTCGCTGACTAGCGCGGGGTGCGCGGGCCGGCTGGAGATGACCCACCCGTCCGGGAGGTTCCGCCGCGGCACGGCCCTGTGCCCGAGGGTCACGTTGGCAGGGTCGACCAGCTCGGTGTCGGTGCGCTGGCGGTTCCACACCTGACGGCCGGTGTAGCGGGGGTTCTCCAGGATCGTGGTGACCGTTCCCAGTGTCCACGCCGTCCCGCTCCGGTGCGTGTTACGGTGAGGATCGGCCGCGGACGGGCACGGCACCCCGGCCTCGTTCAGCGCACGGGCGATCCGCGCGACTGAGTGCCCGGCCAGCCGCTGGGCGAAGATCCACCGGACGGTTGGCGCTGTCCGGGGCTCGGGGTCCAGGCGGTGCGCACGGCGGCCCCACGCGGCGTGAGCTTTGTTCGGGTGCGGGCCCGCATCCGCGAGCCGGTATCCGTACGGTGGGCGGCCACCCAGGTACCGGCCCTGCTCCCGGGTCTGGACGGCCATCGCAGTGCGGACCCGGATACTGGTCCGGGTGATCTCTCGCTTGGACGACAGCCCCAGCCCGGTCATGGTCTTCTCGTCATGCTCAGACTTGTAGTCGACCCGTCCCCCTGTCTCGGGCATCCACAGCTGGACGCCGTAGTGCTCGAAGAGCGGTGCCATCGCCGCGTACTGGCTGCCGTAGAACGCCCGCTCGTACTCCCCGATCACGATCGGGTCCCATCCCCGGTCCGGGTCGGCGAGCTGCGCCACCAGGGCGCCGGCCTGCGGGCGCCGCGGCCACGCCACCGTCCGGCTCTCCCCCACGTCGAACAGCTCAGCCACGATCACCCCGTGACCCCGGACCAGCATCTCGGCCTGCTCCCGCTGCCGCGCCCGCGACGTCACCGGGTCCTGCCAGTCCTCGGTCGAGACGCGGCCGTAGAACACGAACCGCAGCGTCCCGCGCCCGGGCGCCCGAATGTCACCGCGCGCGGTACGCTCCGCCCACAGCACCAGGGAGTTCCCGTCTCCACGGTGCCCGGGACCGGGGTCTGGGGTAAACGGCGCGGCCATCACCCATCAGCCTCCCCGGCAACCTGGGAACATCTGATACCACCAGCATCTATCGCCAAACCTGCCAAAAGTATCCGATATGCCGCAATTGTCACTCTACCGGCCGGACTGCGCAGGGAGCCTGCGCGGACGCCAGCGAGGGCCGCGGTCCCGCCTGCCATGACTTGACCACGCGCATTGGTTAGAGGATACTAACGGTTAGTGGATGCTAACCGAGATGCTGACCGGTGGGGGGCGCTGGCTGATGGCACGCGCCGGGCCATCGTGGCGTGCCTGGCCGAGGGTCCGCAGGCTGTCGGGGAGCTGGCGGCCGGGCTGCCGGTGAGCCGGTCGGCGGTGTCTCAGCACCTGAAGATCCTCAAGGACGCCGGCCTGGTGGACGGTGTGGCGGCGGGGACGCGGCGGATCTACCGGCTCAACCCGGTCGCGCTGGCGGCGCTGCGGGATCAGCTTGACACCTACTGGCAGCGGGCGCTGGCCGGGTACGCCGATGCCGCGCAAGCTCCGGCCGAGGAGGACTGATGACCCAGACCGATGCCGCAACGATCCGCAAGCAGATCATCGTGGACGCGCCCATCGAGCATGCTTTCATGGTGTTCACCGGCCGTTTCGGGGATTTCAAGCCACCCGAGCACAACCTGCTGGGGTCGCCGGTCGCCGAGACGGTGTTCCAGCCGTGGGCTGGCGGCGGCATCACGGACCGAGCGGCGGATGGCAGCGAGTGCCGGTGGGCGCGGATCCTGGCTTTCGACCCGCCGGACCGGGTGGTGTTCAGCTGGGACATCAGCCCGCAGTGGACCATCGAGACCGACCCGGCCCGGACGAGTGAGGTCGAGGTGCGGTTCTACGCCGAATCGACGGCCCGGACGCGGGTAGAGCTGGAGCACCGGCACATCGACCGGCACGGACCGGGATGGGAAGCGATCACCGGCGGCGTCGACGGCCCGGAGGGCTGGCCCCTGTACCTGCACCGGTACGCCGCCGTGGCGAAGGAAGGCCGCTGACATGGCCCCGGTCATCACCAGCGCGGAGATCGCCCGCCCGGCCGCTGAGGTGTTCGCCTACGCCACCGACCCGGCCCGGTTCCGGGAATGGCAGACAGGCGTAGTGGATGGGCATATGGACGGCCCGGCCGGGGCCGCCGGATCACCTGCTGTGGGTACGAAATGCGTGACGACGCGCCGTATCGGCGGCACCGCCCGGCCGTCCACCGCCGAGCTGGTGCACATCGACCCGCCCAGGAGCTGGGGCGTGCGCGGCATCGACGGCCCGATCAGGGCGGCCGTCGATGTCCGGGTCGAGCCGCTGGCCGGCTCCCGGTCCCGGCTGACCATCAGCGTCGACTTCACCGGCCGCGGCATCGGCAAGATCCTGGTGCCGCTCATGGTCCGCCGCCAGGCACGCAAGGAGATGCCAGCCAACGTGGCAGCGCTCAAGCAGCAGCTGGAGAGCGGCTGAGCCGCCCGGGTGCGCAGGGAATCCGCGCGGCCAGGGCGGTCCGTGCCCAGGTGCTGCACGGACCCTGGCTACCTCGCTGGCTAGCGGGCACCGGCAGCGGCAGGATAAGGAGATGGCTGACCTGGCAGGGGCGGCGCACTGGGACGCTGCCTACGCCCACGGCGATGGTACGCGGAGCTGGTTCCAGCAGCAGCCGGGCATGTCACTGCACTGCTGGACTCCGCCGGGATCTCAGCCGCTGATGCTCTGATCGACGTCGGCGGAGGCGCTTCTCCCCTGGCTGGGGCGCTGCTGGCCCGCGGCTTCGGTGACCTCACCGTCCTCGACCTCTCGGCGGCCGGGATGCGGTACGCCCGGGACCGCCTCGGCTCGCGGGCCGGCCAGGTCCAGTGGGTAACCGCTGACGTCCTCGGCTGGCATCCGCCGCGCCGGTACCAGGCCTGGCACGACCGGGCGGTCTTTCATTTCCTGACCACCGGTGAGCACCGGCAGCAGTACCAGCGCGTCCTCGATGCGGACACCGCCCCGGGCGCCACCGCCGTGTTCGGCTGCTTCGCACCCGAGGGGCCGCAGCACTGCTCGGGCCTGCCGGTAACCCGCTACAGCCCGGCCCAGCTAGCCCGCCAGGTCGGCGCCAGCTGGCTGCTGATCAGCCAGGAGCGGGAAGAGCACATTACTCCATCGGGCACTATCCAGCCGTTCAGCTGGATCGCGATGCGAAGGCAGCGCTGAGTTCGCCCCTGCCTTCCGCGCAGGCGCGGTATCCCCAGTGGGCAACCAGCCGCCATCGTCCTCGCGCGTCCGCCAGCTCCTGGCCAGACTGGCCACTTCTCCCGGGCTCGCTGCCGTGGTCAGCAGCAGCCGTCACCGTGCCAGGGCCGGATGCCTTCCCATGCCGAGAACACGGCGATGCCCAGGCCGACGGCGGGATCGGTCCACCAGTCGCCCGGCCATGCGGCGGTGAGAGCCAGCCCGGCCAGGACAGCGGCGGCCTGCGCGGCGCACAGGTAATTCTGGGTGCCTTCCCCAGCGGTCGCGGCCGAGCCGAGCGTGGCCGCGAGCTTGTGCTTGGCGCGGCCCAGTAGCGGCATCATGACCAGTGCGGCGGAAGTCAGCGTGATCCCGGTGACGGTGGCGCCGGGATGGTGGCCGGTGGCGAGGTCGCGGACCGATCCAGCGGCGATGACGGGCGTGATTAGCCAGAACGAGACGGCGACACCGCGCTGGGCGCGGCGCTCAGCGGTCCCGGACAGCGAACGCCCCCCGGTGAACCGCCGGATCACGATCAGGCTGGCCAGGCCCTCGACGACGCTGCCCAGCGCCCAGCCGGACAGCGCGACCGATCCCGCCGCCAGGCCCTGCCACAGCCCGATACCGCCCTCGGCGGACATCCAGCCCAGGCTGGCCCACGCCAGCCAGCGCGTCAGCCGGGCCGCGCGCCGCCAGTCCGCACCACGGTCAACCGCGGTTCCCGGTGCCACGCATGAGCCTTGCGCGCAGCAGGCGTCCAGGGCCGGGAAAGGGCTGGGATGCGGCCGTCACGCAGTTCCCCATCACAGCCATCGATACCCCAGGCCGGGCACAACGCGACGGCATTGCCGGTCGCGGCCAGCACAGCCTGCGCAGCAGTCAGCATCTCGGCCAGCGCGGGCTGGGTCAGCCGGAACACCGAGGGCCGCCCGGCGGGCTCCGAGGTCACAGCGCGCAGTCCCGCAAGCACGCCAGGTGCCTGGACACCGTCGACTGCGCCAACCCCAGCGCGGACACCAGGTCGGTCACCGGCCGGCCCGGCCGCCAGATGGCGCACGATCATCAGCCGCGCGGGATCACCCAGCGATCGGAACAAAGCCGCGGCCGGGGCAAGCTCCGCCCGTTCCAGCTCAGCACCGGGAGCCGTCATCGCCATAACGCGGTAATGGCGTCCGGAGGCCGCCGCGGACCTCAGTCGATGACCGCGTGCAGGTGCTTGCTGGCGGCGGTGAGTGCTCTCTCCACCTCGTCCGGGGTGGCGGCTTCGGCGAAGATGAAGCCGAGGTACTGGTCACCGTCGGGGAGCGGGCGCACCTGGCGGCCCGCCGCGATGGTGATGTTCACGCCGGTGATCCCGGGTACCGCCTTGGCGGCGGCGCGGCCCTCGACTGTGCGCAGGATGCCGGCCCGGGGTACCGGGAGTATTATCGAAAACTCAATTCGAAGAAATATAGGCCGATGGCTGCCCGGAAGGAATCAAGAAACGTGTTGAGCGGCCGTCGATAATCAGTAAAAAGGATCTTCCAGGTCTTAAGATGCGCAACC
>JALYVS010000548.1 GCA_030853115.1 Actinomycetota bacterium | reverse complement strand
GGCCAGCCCGCTGCTGCGCGCGCTGACCGCCCGGGGCTGGATCCGGCCGTCGGCGCCGGGCCGCGCTCACCTGCCGGGTATCGACGTGGACCGCGATCAGCATCCGCGTGACGTGGCGGGGCGGCCCCGCCGGCGGATCTGGGTCCTCGGCCCGCTGTGCGAGGGCGCCACGTTCTACAACAACCTGGTGCCCTCACCCGGCGTGTACTCGCGTCCGGTCGCGGACGCCCACCGGTGCGCCGCGGCGATGCACGCCGCGATGAACTACGCCCTGAGCCCGAGTAGCTGACTAACGAGCCTGAGGAGCTGACTCACAAGCCCGAGGAGCTGACTGGCCTCATCCAGGGCCGGCCTCCAGGCTTTCCCGGTAGCTGGCCGCGGCCTTCTTCGAGACCACCAGGCACCACGCGTCGATGAGCAGCTCGCGCAGTTCGCCGGGGTCGAGCACCGGCAGCCGGGCCCGCACCCAGTTGTACCGCTCGTCGCTGCGCAGCGGCATCATGAATTTGCCCGGCTCGCTGGCGACCAGCCCGGCCCGTTCCTCCTTGGGGAAGCCGAAGCCGATCCGCTCCTCATCGGCGGAGACCGAGGCGTACACCAGCCTGCCGACGCGGAACTTGGTGTGCTCCCCGACCAGGTGCTCGGTGGTGCGCGGCAGCGCCATCGCGATCCGCCGCACATCGGTGACGGTAGCCATGACGTGTTCGTGTCCTTCCCGGCGTGTCCTCACCCCAATTATGCCGAACGCCCCGTGGTACCAGCGGCATCTTCCGGGCGCCCGCCCAGCATCCGGCCGCCCCGCGAGCGCCCGGACGGGCGGCTGGGACGGGTGGGAGAACGAACCCGCGGTTGGCCCGACGTCCGGGGTGATATGGTCGCGGGCGCGAGGACTACGCTAGAAGATGGCACTTCGGGTGAAGGGGCTGTCCTTTGGCGAGAGATGAATTCTCGGTCGGCTGCGTCGGCATCCTGTCCGTGGCGACACGGGGCGGCGACGGGCCGGGTGAAGTGCTTATCAAGATCAGAGGCGGCTCCGAGGCCTTCCTGGCCTGGTCGGACCACCCACTGCCCAAGGGGGCGACCGTCCTGGTGGTCGAGACGCGCGGAGCGCGGACGGTCGATGTCATCGAGTGGGAAGACGCGCTCGGGGACAGTCCGCGCATTCCGGGGTTACATCTGCTGAGGAGATGAACGATGTTCGGCTACCGTGTTCCAGCACCCGACGAAGCGATGCTGATTTCCGGCGGTAAGCACGGGATGAAGGGATCGCCGTTCCGGGTGGTGACCGGCCACGGCGCTTTCGTGACGCCGATGTTCCGTAAGGTCCGCTATCTCACGCTGTCCATGCAGGAGGCCGAAGTGGCCGAGACCTGCGTGACCAAGCAGGGCATCTCGCTGAACGTCCGTTCGGTGATCGCGTTCAAGGTTGGTAACGACGAGGAATCCATCGTCAACGCCGGGCAGCGCTTCTTGTCCGATCAGGACCAGATGTCGATCCTGACCGGCCGGATCTTCGCCGGTCACCTGCGCTCGATCATCGGCTCGATGACCGTCGAGGAGCTCGTCACCGAGCGGCAGAAGCTGGCCACCGAGGTGCTCGACGGTTCCAAGGCCGAGATGGCCAGGATCGGCCTGACCGTGGACTCGCTGCAGATCCAGTCCATCGACGACATGGGCGCGGGCTATATCGCCGCGATGGCCGCGCCCAACAACGCCGCCATCCAGCGGCAGGCCAAGATCGCGCAGGCGGCGGCGGACCAGGCGGCTGCGGAGGCGCAGCAGGCGTCGGTGCGCAAGCAGGCGGAGTTCGCCAGGGAAACCTCCGTCGTGCAGGCGCAGTACAAGGCCGAGGTGGACAAGGCTCAGGCCGAGGCCTCCCAGGCCGGCCCGCTCGCCGAGGCGAACGCCCAGCGCGCGGTCATCGCCATGCAGGCCGACCTGGCCCAGCAGCAGGCCCAGCTGCGCCGCCAGCAGCTGGTCTCCGAGGTGGTCAGGCCGGCCGAGGCCGAGGCCGAGCGGGTCACGATCCTGGCCAAGGCCGACGCCGAGCGGACCCGCATCAATGCCGAGGCCGCCGCGTCTAATAACCGCGTGGCGCTGGACCAGCTGCTGATCAACCAGCTGCCGCTGATCGTCAAGGAGGCGGCGGCCGGGCTGGCCGGGGCGAACGTCACCGTGCTCAACGGGGCCGACGGTCTGGGTGAGATCGCGGCCGGCCTGGTCAGCCAGGGCCTGTCGATCCTTGATTCTGTCCGGAAGGGAATGCCGGGTCAGCCGTCGCCCAACGCCGGCAACGGGCGGGTCGTCGGCCAGATCGTCCCGGACAGTCCCGCGCCCCGGACCTAGCCGGCGCAGAATCAGCCGGTCCTGGACCTAACCGGCGCGCAATCAGCCGGTCCCGGGTCTGGCTGGCGCGCAATCAGCCGGTCCCAGGGCCTGGCCGGCACCAGAATCGGCCGGTCCCGGGCTGGCCGCGGCGCCGTCAGCAGTAAATCTGGCGATTTGCTGACGTAGGACCAAGCCACGGCCGGGCCCGGGCGACTGCGGTTAAGCTCGCAGTCGTGGCAGCAGCGACGACGGCCGTACCGGCCCGGGCGTCAGCCGGACCGGCGCGGTCGGCCCGTGACCGCCGGATGGTGGCGCTGGCGGCCGTCTACTACCTGCTGGCGGCGCTGGCCGTCACGCTGTGGCTCTGGCGGGACCCGGCCAGCCGGACGGTGGCGGGCAACGCCAACGACGCTGACCAGTTCGCCTGGTTCTTCCGGTACGACGCCACCGCGGTCATGCACCTGCGGCTGCCCGCGCTGGTGACCACCGCAATGAATGCGCCGCAGGGCGTGAGCGTCATGTGGAACACGTTCATGCTGCTGCCCGGGATGCTGCTGGCGCCGGTTACCGTGCTGCTCGGCCCGCAGACCGCGCTGACGGTGTTCATGACGGCCGGCTTCGCCGGATCCGCGACGGCCATGTTCGCGGTGCTGCGCCGGTGGGGAGTCAGCCCGGCCAGCGCGGCGCTCGGCGGCGCCGTCTACGGCTTCTCCCCGGCGGTGCTGCACTCGGCCATCGGCCACTACGACTTGATGTTCGCGGTGTTCCCGCCGCTGATCATCGACATCGGCCTGCGGCTGGTGCTCGGCCGGGTCAGGCCGGTGCGCGGCGGCCTGTGGCTGGGCCTGCTGGTGACGGCCCAGCTGCTGATCACCGAGGAGATCCTGGCCGGCACGGCCGTGGCCGGGATCATCATCGTGATCGTGCTGGCCGTCAGCCGTCCCCGGGCGGCGGTCATGGCGCCGGTCAGGAAAGTGGCCGCCGGGCTGGGCGTCGCGGCCTGCGTGACGGGCGTGATCGCCGGCTACCCGCTGTGGGTGCAGTTCGCCGGCCCGCTGCACCAGCATGGCAGCCCGTTCACCCCCGACTTCTTCAAGAACGATCTCTCCTCGTTCGTGGTCCCCTCGTCCTACCTGCTCTTCCGCACCCCGGACAGCGCGGCCGCGGCCATGAGGTACCAGGGCCACCTGCCCGAATACCTCGGCTATCTCGGCTGGCCGCTGCTCGTCGTGCTGACGCTGGCCACGATCGGCTGGTGGCGGCGGCTGCCGGTCCGGGCGGCCGGAGTCACCTGCGCCGTGCTCTCGGTGTTCTCACTCGGCGGCACGCTGCTGTTCGGCGGCCACGAGCACGCCGGGGTCACCCTGCCGTGGCGCTGGCTGCAGGGCCTGCCGTTGATCAGCGCGGCGCTGCCCGACCGGTTCTCCCTGCTGGCCGACGGCGCGGCCGCCGTCGTGCTCGCGTTCGCCGCCGACGCGGCGGTGCCCGCGGTGGCCGCC
>JALYVS010000547.1 GCA_030853115.1 Actinomycetota bacterium | reverse complement strand
CGATCGGACCCACCACGCCGAGCGGGTCGAACGGGTCGGCGGGCACCAGCCCGGGGGTGGTCCGCAGCCCCACCAGGCCGCAGAAGGCGGCCGGGTTCCTGACACTGGCCGCCAGATCCGAGCCGTCCGCGAACGGGATCAGGCCGGCCGCGACGGCGGCCGCGGCGCCGCCACTGCTGCCGCCGGGGGTAAGCCGGGTGTCATACGGGTTGCGGGTAACCCCAAAGACCGGATTGAACGTCTGCGCCCCCGCGCCGAACTCCGGTGTGTTCGTCTTGCCGATGACGACGGCGCCGGCCCGCTTGAGCAGCGCGACATGCGGCGAGTCGGCCGGTGGCAGGTAGGACGCGAAGATCGGCGATCCGAACGTGGTCCTGATGCCCGCCGTCTCGGCGAGATCCTTGATCGCGATCGGCAGTCCGTGCAGCGGCCCGGCCAGCGAGCCGCGGGCGGCCCGCGCATCCAGCTCCGCCGCCACGCTGTACGCCTGCTCGGCGGCGAGCGTGACGATGGCGTTGATCGCGGGGTTGACCTCGTCGATCCTGGCCAGCACGGCCGTCAGCAGCTCGGTGGCGGACAGTTCCCGGCACCTGATCAGCCGGGCCAGCTCTACCGCCGGGGTCGCGTACAGGTCCACCCGGCCATCACATCACGATCAGGCACCTCACGTTCGGGCACCTGGTATCACGGATGGGCATAACCCCGGCGGGCATATCACCGACAGGCGGTCAGTCTCCGCGGCGGACCGAGGCCAGCACGCGGACAATCGTCGCGGCGGCCTGATCGACGTCGTCGGCGACGGCTATCCGCTCCGCCCAGGACCACCAGAACCACCACATGCCGTCTTTGCCGCAGGCGGCCACGACGCTTTCCTCGAGGGCTCGCGCCGCCGGGTTCACCACGTACAGGCTGGGGATCCGCCCGGGCGGCGCCATCAGCCACGCTTCCAGCCCCCGATGGATTAGTTCGTCGGCCAGCTTCTCCAGATAAACAGCCTGAATCTGGTCGGGCTCGCGGGCCCCTTTGGCTTCCACCGTTATCACCGTGTCACTTATAGGAGTCAGGCGAGGACGTTTGGTTGCCGTCCTCTTCCAGGATGCCGCTGTAGCGGCGCCCGCGCAACGCGGATCGGGAATTTGCCGCTCGGGGCCCATCACCCCAGTGCCCCGTTTCCGCTACCCAGAAAGACGCACGGGACCGGGCACCGGTTCACGGCAGGCGCGTCGAGCGGAGAAAAATCACGACCGTAGCGGCGCAGGCAACGGTTCAGCATACAAGACGGTCAGCTGCGACACGGCGCGGGTGAGCGCTACGTAGAGCCGCTGCAGCCCCCTGGCCTCGGCGCTGGCGATCAGGGCCGGCTCCACCACGATGACGTGGTCGTACTCGAGCCCTTTCGCTAGCGTCACGGGCACCAGCGTCAGCCCGGCGTCAGTTCCCGGGCTGCCGTAGTCAAGACCCGCGCTCTCGAGCGCGCGGGCCAGGGCGGGAACCTGCGGGTCGGCGGCGATGACGGCCACCGAACCCGGCCGGCCGCGCGCCTGCTGACAGGCCCGCACCAGGGCCGGGACCATCTCGTCGTGGCTCACCCGGACCAGGTCCAGGGCCCCGGGATCGGCCCGCAGCGAGGAAGCCGCCCGCAGCTCGGGAGCAATGATGGCGAGCAGCGTGGACGCGAAGTCCAGGATCTGCCGGGGCACCCGGTACCCGACGGACAGCTCCCGCACGTCGGTATCTGGTTTCCCCAGATTCGACAGCAGCGCGGACCACGACGGCGCCGCCCACGGCGTGGTTCCCTGAGCAAGATCACCGAGCACGGTGGCCGCGCCCGTCGAGCACCTTCGGCCGAGCGCCCGGCATTGCATCGGCGAAAGGTCCTGAGCCTCGTCGACCACCACGTGGGCCAGACTGGGCATCCGCGTGATCAGGTCACGCGCCTCGTCGATGAGCACGACGTCCGCTGTGGACCAGCGCGCCGAGCCGAGCCCGCGGGGCACGGCCGACCATACGATCTCGGCCTGCTCCGCGTCCGTCAAGATCCCCTGCGCCGCCTGGGCCAGCGCGGCCGCCGACGACAGCAGCCCGAACACCAGGCGGAGCGGATCGGCCTTGGGCCAGATCACGTCCACCGCGGCCCGCACCGGCCGGGACCGCCGCACCGCCTCGTGCGTCCGGTCGTCGCAGGCCTCTCCGGCGGCCTCCATCTGAGTCAGGATCACGTGCGCGATCCGGTGCTCGAGCAGCTCGCGGCCCGCGCCGTACCGTACCCCCCGGTGGCGCAGCTCATGGGTGAGTTCCTCGAGCTCGTAGGCGGCCAGCCGCCATCGCCGCGACCCGCGCGGCAGCACCACGGGGGCGGTCGGCCGCCGGAGCATCGCCCACAGCGCGCGCCGCAGCACCTCCGCCATCCGCGCGTCTCCCTTGACGATCCCGGCCGCCTCGGTGTCGGTCCCGCGGACGGGTACGGCCACCGCGCCGGACCCGGCCGCCCCGACCAGTTCGCCGACGGTCGTCTGGGTGACGTCGAGCTCGCCGAGCGCGGGCAAGACATTGCGGATGTAGGACAAGAACGCCCGGTTCGGCCCGACCATGATGACCCCGCGCCGCCGCACCTGCTCGCGGTGCGCGTACAGCAGGTACGCGACCCGGTGCAGTCCTACGGCGGTCTTCCCGGTGCCGGGCGCGCCTTGCACGCAGATCGTCTGCCCGGCCCCGGCCCGGACGATGTCGTCCTGGTCAGGCTGGATGGTCGCGACGATGTCCCGCATCGGCCCGGACCGCGGCCGCTCGATTTCGTCGATAAGGATCCGGCTCGTCTTGCGTTCTGCCTGCCCCTGGGCCGAACGATCCGTGCTGCCTGCCCCCGCTCCGCCGCCCGCATCGGCGGCGAAGAGCTCATCTTCGTAGGCCGTCAGCTCACCGCCAGAGAACCCGAAACGCCGCCGCCGCGCCAGGTTCATCGGCTCCGTGCCGCTGGCCCGGTAGAACGGCCTGGACACCGGGGCCCGCCAGTCGATCACGGCGGCCGTGCCGTCCGGCGCGTGGACGTGCCTGCGGCCGATATGAAAGCTCTGGCCGGCCACACCGTCGTCCTCCGGGGAACCGGGCTCCGGGGAACCGGGCTCCGGGGAACTGGCGTAGTCGAGCCGGCCGAAGAATAGCGGGGTGTCCGGGATGTCTTTCAGCGCTTCGGCCCGGTGATACAGGTCGGCCTTGAGGAATTCCTCAGAGACCGGATCGCCGCCCATGGCCTTGAGCGAGAGCACATCCTCGCGCATCATGTGCAGGAATTCCCGGGAGCGCCGCAACTGGTCGCGTTCAGCGGTCAGGACCGCGTCAACGCCGGATCGTTCGGTATCTTCGTCGGTTGACTTTGACCTTGACGATGCCACGAGGACGGGAACTTACCAGAGGAGGGCCGCGCACGTCACGCGGTTTTCTGCGCGGGCGCCCGCCATGCGGCCAGGCCGCGCGGGGTCAGGAAGGCATCGAAGACGAGCTCGGAGGCTCCGGTCAGCACCCCTAGGTCGCCCAGCGTCGACGGCCGCAAGACGGGCGGCCGGGACCGGCGGAACCGCATCAGCGCCGCCAGGTAGGCCGGCATGACCGCGGCGGGCACCGCCCCGAACACCTCGGCGGCCAGGCCGGACAGGCCGACAACCTCCGGATCCTGCGCGTTCACCAGTGCGCCGATGCCACGGCCCAGCGCCGCGGCCACCTGCGCCAGGGCCCGGCCGGACACCGGATCGGTGCCCGCCGCCGCGATGACCTTCTCGGCGGCGATCATCCGGTCGCCCTGCTCACCCAGGCCGGCCGCCCGGAGCAGGCCG
>JALYVS010000125.1 GCA_030853115.1 Actinomycetota bacterium | reverse complement strand
GTTTCCGCAGGTGGTGGCAGGTGTTGGGTTCGAACCAACGAAGGCTTAGCCGACGGTTTTACAGACCGCTCGCTCCGCCCCAGTCACCCCCCGCTAACCTGCGGTTATAGGCATCAAGGCTTGTTTCTGGGGTCCCGTCGTCCGCTATGTGTCCGTGGGCGCCGAATTTCGGGGCCGAAAAATCCACGGACAGGGGCCGAAAATCCACGGACGAAAATGGTGGGAGCGGTTACACCGACCGTATACCTCGACTTTAGGGCCTTGACCAGGCATATCAGGGTGCCCACTTGTCATCGGCGTCTTCCTCATCGCTGGCATCGGACCCGGCGGCTCACCGAGCCAGGACTCTTACGCTTCACTCAATCCAACGCAGTAGCGCGCTTCACGCCCTCGAAAACCGAAGGCCCGGTTCCGTGTTATTCCGCGTTCGGTTTTGTTAGCAGTCCAAACGCACGCCGAGGAAGCCGGCAGCATGGTGACCGCGCGGTTGGCGCGCTACTCCACGGCAGGTACATCGGAGGTATATTTCGGCGCTGACCTGCCATTTCAGGAATCCTGTTCGGTGTCGTCCTCGTTACCGGGTCTGGACATCACCCAATACTGGCAGAGGCCAGCGTCCTTCCGGCCTGTCATGCCCAAGCGGCATCCCGGAGGGCGGGCCGGGCTGGATCGCGGCCGGGCGGCCGGGGGTTTCCCGGCGTAGTAGATTCACAACTTGGAGTATTGAGTGCGCGTCCCAGGCGCCTCCGCCGCCCCGCGCGCAATAGGTCGCTGGGGTCTCGGGCAGGCTGCAGCCGGGCGCGTTCGGGAATGGATCAGCGTGACACCAGGACAGCAGCGGCTGCCGGCTCTTACGCCGAGGCAGGAACGCGTCGTCGAGCGTCTCCGCGCGCAGATAGGCGAGGGGCCCGCCGAGTGGTTCACCGCCGCGTGCGAGCTGCTCGCCCAAGAGCCTCAGCCCCGCGCCGTCACCCATCTGGTCGCTCACATGTACCGGGAGGTCGAGGGCGCGGTGCGGTACGTCCTGGACCCGGTCAAGGAGAAGCGCGGTCATGCTGCCAGCGTTCAGGCGGTCCTTGACGACCTAGGGATGTCCGCTGAGGAGGAGCCTGCCGTGTTCTGGCTAGGGCTGGCTTCCGGTGACCGGGGGCTGGCGATGCGTGCGCACCGCAGCGCCCTCGAGCGGCCCCGTCCTGCCGGCGGGGAGTTCGCCGAGCTGGTCGACAGCTTCGAGGGCCTGCTGGACCGGGTGCTGAAGCGTTTCGAGGACCGGTACGCCAACGTGTTCAACCGGCTGGACGAGTTGCTTAAGGTGCAGCAGCCCGGCCGCGGCCACGCCGGTCAGCTGCGGGACGGCTTTCCCCAGAACCACGTCACCCTGCGCTACTTCTTCGAGCGCGCGACCCCGGAGTGGCTGGTACCGCTGGGAGACGCGGGGTTCTTCAGCTCGCCGCCGGAACCGGTGCCCCACGATGACACGGGGAGGCTCGAGGTGCCGCCCTGGCCGCAGTCGCTGTACCTGCTCAGGGTCGCCAGCGACCGGCCCAGGGAAGTGCTGGAGACCGCAGTGGCGATCCCGGCGACGGGCAACTTGCTGGTCAACGGGAACCTGGCCGAGCTGGCGCTCCGGTTCCCTGCTGGGGAGGCCGCGCGGCTCTTGCCCCGGGTCATCGCGTCGCTCGACGCCCGCTTCGGCGTCCTAGATCCTGTCGGGGTCGGCCGGCTCTGCCGCCACCTGGCAGCCGGAGGCCGGCCCGAGGACGCCCTGGTCCTGACAGAGGCGCTGCTCACCAGGCTTCCCGGCTCGCGCGGGTCCCGGGCCGTCATGGACACCTGGTCCTTCGCGGAGGTTCTCCGGACCAGCGTCCCGGCGGTCGCCCGTGCGTGCGGGCTGTCCGCGGTGTCGCTGCTGGCACGTGTCCTCGACGAGACGGTCGCTGCGCAGACCCCCGCCAGCCTCAGGAAGGCGCGGCGGGACACCTCCGGCTGGTGGCGGCCGACAATCGAGGGACAGCCCCCGGGAACCGACACTGATCCCGCTTCGGCCCTGGTCTCCGCCCTCAGGGACGCCTCCGCCGAGGCGCTGTCCGCAGGCGGGGCGGACCTGGCGGCGATGATCGCCGAGATCGAGTCGCACGACTGGCCGGTGTTCCGCCGGCTGGCCCTCTTCCTGCTGTCCGAGCACGCCGGCGACGGCGACAGCGCTCTGGTCGGCGCGCGCCTCGCCGATGCGACCGTGATCCAGGACCCCGGGCTTGACCGGGAGTTCCTCCTGCTGGCCCGGCGGCGTTGCACGGCCGTCGGTGGGCGTGACCGCGAACGGCTCCTCGCCCTCATCGACCGCGGCCCCCAGGTCCCGCAGCGGCGCCACCTGGAACAGAACGGAACGCCGCCGTCCGCGGCGGAAACCCGGGCACGGGTCTCACGGTGGCAGCGTGACAGGCTCGCCGCGATCGAGCCCGTGCTCCCGCCCGAGCGGCTCGCGCAATACCGCGGCCTGGTGACCGAATTCGGTGCGGCCCCCGGGCAGCCCGCAGCCCTGCCCGCCGTCCGGGACATCGCCGTCGGCAGCCCGGTGACTGCCGGCGACCTCGCGGCGTCCTCAACCGAGGACCTGGTAAAGCTCCTCGCCACCTGGGAGCCACCCGGCGGCCTCATGGGAGCCGACCGGCCCTCTCTCGCCTCCGCTCTGTTTTCCGCCGTCCGGCAGGACGCGGCCGGGCGGTCATCAGCGGCCGAGGCGTTCACCGGCCTTCCGGGCGTTTACGCCGAGGCCGTCATCAGCGCCTTCTGGCAGGCGGCGCAGGAGGGCACGGCACTGGACTGGCCGCCGGTCCTGAACCTGTGCTCATGGACGGACCAGCAGGCCGAGGCGGAGCTGCGCGCCTCCGGCGACCGCTCGCGGAGGCAGTGGGAGGCGGCCCGCATGGCGTCCCTGCGGTTGCTGGAAGCCGGCTTCGCCGCCTCCGGCCATGAGATTCCCGCTGAGCTCGGCGGCCAGGCCTGGGCGATCATCGAGAACGCGGCCGCAGACCCCGACCCCGAGAGCGAGACCGAGGTGGAGGCCGACGCGTCGGAGCGGCCCCTGGGCGAGGTCACCATGGCCCACGTCCGGCCCAAGGCCCTGACAACTGCCCTCGCGTACGCGGCCTGGGCGCGGCGGGGGAACCAGGAAGCGGGCCTGGGCTCAGTCCAGCAGCTCATCGAGAACCAGATCGACCCCGGCCAGCCGGAGCCGTCCCAGGCCGTCCGCTGGGTCTGCGGTGCCTCGTTCAGCGTTCTCGCGGGCCTTTTCCGGCCCTGGGCAAAGGAGAAGGCGTCCGTGATCTTCCCTCTCGGGGAAGCCGAACGGCGCCTGTGGACAGCCGCATGGGACGGCTACCTCGGCCGCCAGCCAGACCTGGACATGTGCGACGTGCTCGACTGCTCCTACCAGATGGCCGTCGACTCGCTGGACCCCGCCGCCGACGACCGGGCTGAGCTCGCCCGGGCAACCAGCCTCGGGCTCCACCTGATCATCAGGTACTGGCACGGCCGCCTGACCTTCGACAGCCACGACCAGCTGCTGCGCCGCTACTACCGCAACGCCCCCGCCGCGGCCCGCGTGCACCTCATGCACTTCCTGGGCCGCGAACTGCCCGCCGCTGCCCCCGTCCACGCCGCCCTGCTCACCCGCTTGTGGGAGGAGCGGCTCCGGGCCGTGCGCGAGGGCGCCGAACCTGCGGAACTGGCGGCCTTCGGGGAATGGTTCGCGGCCGGGAAGCTCGGTGACGAATGGGAACTCAGCCAGCTCGTCACCGCACTCCGCGATGCCGGGAAGATCGAGTCCGAGCACTTGGTCCTCCCCCGTCTCGCTGAGCTGGCCCCGGCGCACCCCGACGCGTGCCTGACGGCCCTGGAGGCCTGGGTGCTGACGAACCCGACCCCGTACTCGTTCCAGCCGCAGGAAGACAGCATCCGCGCCATCCTCCGCGCCGGGACCGACAACGGCACCCACGGGAGCGCCGAGAAGGTCACCGCCATCATCGGCCTGTGCGGACTCCGAGGCCACGACCTGCGTAAATTCCGGGACAGCTAGACACCCCGCAGACCCGGAGAAAGGCCCGAGCAGAACCGTGCCCGTCCCGCTGACCGCTGACCAGCGCCAGGTAATGCAGGCCGTCTACGATCACTTCCGCAAGAACGGCAGCTGGCCGACCCTCGCCGCGATCGCCCGCCCCCTGCGCCGCGACCATGACATCGACGCCGCCGGCGTGATCGCCGAGTTCCCCGGCACGCTCATGATCCCGCCGCGGCAAGGCCTCCGCCCGGTCGACAGCGACCAGATCCGCCCTACCCTGGCGGGCATCGGGCAAGCTCCCCGGGGCGATCCGCCCCTTCCGTGCCGACACGGCGCATTCCCAGGTATACAAGACCTCCAGACTCGCCGGGGCGTGCCAATGCCCTGCCACTTCGTCTTGGAGACTCAGCCTGGCCTAACTTAGCGGGGCTCCCCCTACAGAGGCGGATCAGCCGGAATGCCCTGCTGCTAAGCCTGGAACCGCCGAAGAGGGCTGCGGCGAAGACGCTGACAAGCAAGAAGGTACCCACCGCGGTCACGACGAGGACGATACTGAGCGCCTGCGGATATATTGCCGTGCTCAGGCCAGTGGCGGCGCCGAGAGCCGTGATCATCCGTCCGGCGCGTGGCTTGGCGGGGAGGTTGGGTGCCATGGTCCCTCCTTGCGATAGGCATGGTTCCCTCGCGGCTCCGCGGCAGCTAACTCCCGGGTTAACTGCGCTTCACTGCTTTTCACTGGCATGTAAGCAGTCACCGGTCGACAGCCTCAAATAAGCGCGGTTATCGTTACAGACATCGGAAGTTCCGTCGGCGGGCCTGCCCGAAATGCTGCTCGCGTGCGCTCGTGGGGGAAGCGTGAGCGGTGGGGAAGACGAGAAAATCGTGCACGACGATGCTGAAATTGATCGCCGGGTTGCGGACAACGCCGGGGACATTATTGACCGGCTTAGGGAAGGCGTCGTCGAAGGTTTGATCCTTCCTCGGGACGCGAGCATCGCTGCCGGCCGGATGGGCCTTAAGGCCCTGCCGGAAGGCAGCTCGGACGCCGGCGCGTTTTACGGCATTACATCCCGGCAGGGCCGCGCCGCTGCGCGCCGCGTGTCCGAGATCGTCCACGGGCAGGAAGGCAGCGTCCCGGCCAGCGCAGACAACACGTCACTGTCCGGCGTCCTGGCTCCGGACCCCGTCGCGCTCGTCGGCGCGGAGCTGGCCCTGTCGCCGTCGCCCCGGCGCTCTGACGGGATGCGGGCACTCGACGTGCTGAACTGGCAGGAGCAGGGACAGCCAGTGCAACGTTCCCGGGCCGGGGAGGGCTCCGTGCCGGGGAGTGCGCGCGTCCGGCAGCACCGCTACCGGTCCCAGTTGCGGGCGCGGATGAAGTCGGTCGCTTCCGATCCGGCCAGAAGCGTGGGCGCGCCCTTTCTCGTCCTGCCGATGGCTCTCGGGCCGTCCTTGATCGAGCGCGTGCCTCAGGCCCAGCGGCGCCGCGGACGGCCGCCTGATCTCGACTGGCTCGCGTCGCAGGTCAGTGCGCTGAATCGCGCGTATGCCGAGCGCGATGCCTCTTTCAGGGACCTCGCCAGCGTGGTGCTGTGGGGGTTCGCCCGGTATCCAGCCAGCCCGGACCGCTCCCTGGAGGCTGACGGCCTGAGCCTGGCAGCTGCGATCTACCGGGAAAACGGCAGCCTTGGCGCGTACTGGCTAGCGCAACGGGTCAGGTACCTGGTGGGAGACCGAGATATCCGGGCTATCGGTTCCGCGCACGACTCGATCATCGTCCTGCGGAACTGCGGGTACTGGGACCAGGCCAAGCTGCTGCTGGACGGGTCGCTCAGAATGCTTCACGACAGCGATATCCCCGACTCGGACAAGTCCTGGGTCCATCAGCTGCTGCTCGGCCTGGCACCGCTTTTCTTCACGGGCACCCATCCCGTCATCGACGCGGAAGCGGCTCGCAGGTACTGCAGGGCAGCGCAGGCGTTCCCGTACGGCCACGAATCCAGCCGGTGGCTCAGGGGGCTGCGCCGTTCGGAGTTCGAGATCGAGTACGCAGGCGCCCGCCGCCGGGCGTCGGCCACACGGGAGCGGTTCTGGCTCACACCGGCTGCGGCCCGCTGCTTTGACCTGGCAGAGCAGGGAATGCAAGACGAGGACGAGCCGATGTACAGCGCCCAATGGGCTCTCATGAGGATGAGGCTGGGAATCGACAGGCGAGATAGCGCAGAAATAACCAGTTCAGCGCATGACTACCTCGAGCTGGGCTCCTGTCACCCATGGGTCATCAGAGATCATCCCAGCGAACGTCACCAGTACAGCCGCTACCGTCTTGCCGCCCTCCAGAACAGCAAGCACGTTCAGCACGAGCTGCCCGATCTTTCGGAAGCCTACCCAGGTGACCACTTGCCCAGAGGAGGCTGACGGCGCAGGACCGAGTCCCGAGCAGGCAGGTGCCGCGGAACAATCGGTGTATGCGCGCCACACGAGCCGGGGACTCTGGACAGGTAGGTTGACGCCGGTGGAGGTCAACGAGAGCATCACGGATAGTCTTCGCTCCCGTGCCGCTTCCGGCTGGGGACCTTGGAGGCCGTGAGCCCGCATCGCTTGACAAGGCACTGCGGAGCTGGCTCACCTCGGAGCCGGTGCGGGCGCTGGCCGAAGCATCGGGGTGGGACTAGCCAGAGGAGAGGACACGGTTGCCCTGATAGGGTGTCTCGCGGAGCTGTCGGCCGACTAGGATTTTCCGTAAGAGCCGCGAACGCAACCTCATTGAGAACGCGCCGGCCGAGGTCAACGGCCGCAAGATCTCAGAGGACCTGGTCACAGCCGTAGCGCTGGCGCTTGGCATGGTAGATCCCGTCGCCGTCGCCGACCGGAAATTCTCCTATCTGGTTTGTCTTGTCAGGGCTGGCGAGCGCCTGCGTCAACCGGACATGCCGGGCGGCCGAACTGATCCACGGCGGACTCGCTGCAGACGCGGTAGCGATGCTGGGTGCGCACCGTACGCTGAGCGACGCGGAGTCGCAGCAGGCCGGCGACGCGGGACTGGGCGACCTGACCGACGAAGCGCAGGTGATCGTGGCCGGAAGGCGTTCGGGCTTGGTACCCCGCTGACCGCCCGGGAGTCAGAGCCACCAGCGGCCCCAGGGCACCTGACGGCTTCCCATGCGGCATCAGCACATTACCGGTGGCCGTCCGTTGAGGTGGTCATCGCCCCTTCGGGCGACCCGGATGTCCGCCGGACGAACACAGCGGACCAGCTCAGATACCGGGCGGACGTCGGAGGGATCGGCAGCGGACATGACGTTCTGCTGCTGACGAACGCCCAGCCACTGCGCCCATTGCCGCCGCCGGTACCCGAGCCAGACGGCGGCACCTGCCTTCACGTCCGCAGACGGGGCCGCTTCGGCGGCATTCTCCACGAGTACTAGCATGCCGCCTGACCAGCACGGATAATATTTCCGGCAAGGACAGGTAGGTTCCCGTCATGAGGAAGCGCCAGTCCCTGCCGCCATTGCCCACACCTGAACAGTGGGCGCAGGAGAAGTTGAAGTATGCGCCGGCGCGGTCCGGGGAATGGGCGCGCCGGGTCGCGCGTATTTACTGCCTTGACATCAGCGATGACCGGGAGGGTGCCGTGACACCGGACGACCGCGACACAACCCGCCGGACCCAAGCACGGGATTCCCGTGCTTCCCGTGCCGCCGCGGGCTTACCCGAGCACATCGACGACCCCGCGACTGCAGCGCAACCCGCAGGGCTGATCCGCGGCACGTCAAGCCCCGGCGCCCAGCAGCCCGCGAAACCCCGCACAGGTACTCTCGGCGGCTCCAACCGCATGCTGACCGCGCGCGACGTTGCGGCGATACTGGCCGTCCCCGAGCGCACCGTCCGCGACAAATGGCGGGAATGGGGACTACAGGCCTACAGGATCGGCAAGCACCTCCGGTGGAAAGAACGCGACGTGCACGCCTGGATCGACCGCCAGACCGCATGACAGTGCCCTGGGCAGGCTGCGGCTGCGGCGAGTACGGCGTGGTCCCTGAACGCCCAGGCCCCGGCTAAGAGCACGGGGAGTGCCCGGATCGCGGTCACGCCGGGCCCTGGTACGACTGCCACGCGGCATCACGGACTGCGCCGCCGCTTTCGGAGTGACCTCACATGCCGAGAAGAGTGCATTGGCTCTTCGGTACTGACATCAAGCTTTATCCAGTACACAGTATACCTTTTGAAAATACAGTTACGGATAAGCATCAAGTTCTTTGAAGAATCCTGCGTGAGGGTACCGTGGCATGGTCCTCGATGGCCAAGCCGTGATGTTACGACCACGCCAGCGAGCCGCTAATAAACTAAGTAAAACTCTTTACCAAAACAGGAGTTACCCGTAGACTTAAGGCGGCCCTGCAGCCAAGGGGGAGTTATGACTGATCGATCCATGAACCTGTCTACGCCCGCCGAGACTGTCGTCCAATGGCCAGAAACCGTCGTCAGCAATACCGAAAAGGATAATGACCTAGGACCGCCTCTCGTGCAGTTGCCCAGAGAGCATGGCATCAAAGGAACTCTGAACGATGAAAATAGCGTAGAAAATCCGACTACTGCGGTAAAGAATACGCCTGTTAGCGTCTCAATTATTGAGGCAGGTGCAACCTTAGTCAGCAAGGAAGGGGCCGCGCTCGGTGGTGCGACTGCAGTCTGGGGGCGCGGTGAGCGGCTTTTGGAAAGACGAAGGCGCTATACAAGGTGACCTAGTCATCGCGGCTGCCGTCGTGATCGCAGCGTGTGCGCTCGGGATCGCACCACGCGACCTGTCCCCGATCTCCGATAGGAAATTCAAGATGAGATCTAAATCGTTGGGAGAAGTTGCCCTCTCCATCTATAGTCTAGTATGTGGCTGGCCCGTCGTAATTTTGCTCACTCTTTTCGGTATCGCAGCCTGCCTTCTTGTCGTGACGATCCCATTCGGCATCGGCGCACTCCAGCTTGCTGGTTACCTTGCGTGGCCATTCGGAAGATCGGTTGAGAGAGAACTGACGGCTGAAAATAAGTGGTCCGTATTCAAGGGGCTAGCATACAAGCCTGGCTTGATCATCGGAGGGGTGATCTGGGCTCTGCTCTTCTCCTGGCTGGTGTTTCTTTCTCAGGTCCTCACTATGATCATTCTCTGCTTCACGATAGTAGGGATTCCTCTTGCTATAGCTTATTTTCACACGGTCCCATTCGCCACGTGGCCGCTCAACGCCCGGATCGTCCGGTCTGACAACCTTAGATTTTCCGATTTCTGGTAAGCGACCAAAATTGGATAGCGCGAGCAACAAGTCAGCTCTTACTCGGAACCGACCCCGCTTCCATCGCCATCACGCCGGACGGAAACGCCGCCTACGTCGTCAGCCTGGGCTCAGATTCAAAGCCGAGACGGGGACCCTGATCCGGACGCCACCAAATCGATCACGGTCGGAAGCGGCCCCACTGGCATCGCGATCACGCCGGACGGCAAGACCGTCTACGTCGCCAACCAGGAGTCGAACTTGATGACCCCGATCCAGACCGCCACCAACACCGCCGACACACCGATCACGGTCGGGACCGGCCCTTTGGCCATCGTCATCACGCCATAGCGCCGGAACGCCCACCCCTTGGTCCTGGCCATTTCCGGGAGGAAGCACGCCGTTCTCGGCCCCGAGCTACTGCCGCCCTGGTGCTGCTCGGCTGGGCGGCGGCGTTCTACCATCCCGCAGGCCGTCGCCACGCCGTATGCGGCCCGACTGCGCGGCGGCCCGGCTGCCGCCGGGCTAGTGCTCGCCTCCACCTCAGCCGCCAGCATGATCGCCACCCCGCTGTTGAGCCGGCTCGTCCGGCCGCGCCGGCAGCTGGCCCTGATGGGCCCGCTGGCCACCGGCACGTACGCCACCCTGGCCCTGATCGCCCTGCGCCCGGGCTGGCCGTCTCCCTGGTCATCTTCTCGGCCTCCGCCGGGTTCGGCGCCTACCAGATCGCCGTCAACAGAGCCTTCGTCGCCCGGGTCCCGGTCGGCCGGCGGCCACAGGCCTTCGGCATCGCCGGTATGGGCGTCATCGCCGCCCAGGGCACCGCGTTCCTCATAGCAGGCGCCGCCGCGGAGCTGGTATCCCCCGCGGTGGTCATCGCGGCCGGGGGCGGCATCGGCGCCCTAGCCACCTGGGGCCTGACGCGGAGCTCACGGCGCCTGTCCCCGGCGGGCCGCCGTCACCAGGCCCCGCCCAGCGCCCCGCCCGCAGCCTCCTGGATGTGCTGCGGGCGCGTGAACAATCCAGGGGATGCACCCGTGTTGGTCACTAAAGACATTGAATGATTACTTATCGTGCTATGCCGGGCTGGCTGGGGCGCGCGGGAGCACGTGGACCGGGAGAGGAACAGCTATGCGCGATACCTAGACCTGAGGCACTTGCCGAACACCGGCCCGCGGCCCGGCAGCCTTGCGGATCGTCCCGCACGCCGCGGCGCGGGACGATCGTGACCTGAGCAGGACCTGCTGCCGGGTCTCTGAGCGGGGGCAGCGGTGACCGGGGTGCGGACACTGATCGGTGACCCGGCCCGGGCCGGGTCACAGTGAAGGGAGTACCAGAGGCGGCTCAGCCAGGACCTGCTGTCCTGCTACCAGTTACTTGGCAGATCGCGGTATTCGCCCGGCCCCTGGTTGAAGGGCTTCCGCTAGAAGGTGACGGCGCCCTGCCCAACCTGGCCCTGTCCAGTCGCGAGCCCAAGCTAAGCGGCGCCCGACCCTGGCTGGGGCGGAGGGGAGCAGCCCGGGGTGGCAAAGAAGGGCTCCTCGCGTGCGCCATATGACATAGTTTTTTTATGGCGGACGCCAGTATCGTATCAACGCTTCTTCCCGCAATTACGGCACTCGGGGGAGTCGCACTAGCACAGGCTTGGGCTATGCGTCAAGAGTCGTGGCGGCAGCGAATCGAGTTGAGCAAGAGTCTTTGGGCTGGAAGGCGCGAGGCGGTGTCTCGCCTGCTTATATCGCTTAACCAAGCCAAGAATTCCACGCGTGGAGCCATTCGTGAAACTGCGACGGCCGCAGAGGCCCAGGTCGTCGATGAATCCCATGCCGAGCCATGGGCGAGCGCATTCGAACGCTACATCGAAGCGTCCCTCGTGCTCCCGCCCGAGGCAGCGGACATCTGCTGGAGACACCTTCAAACGGCATACGCCTGGCGACGGGCTTCAATAGCCGGACATAAAGACATTCTGACTGGCCCTGGGAAGGGCGGCCACGAAGATCTGATCGCCGCCCTTCGGCCGTGGCTGAATCCGCCCGAGCTATCCAGACCCTCCCTCGGACGGCGGACAAGAACGTAGCCGACCCTCAGCAGGAAATAGAACCCTTCAATGGAGCCGGGCTCGCGCTTACTACGGAGCAAGCCGGCGTCCTGGCCACATCCACATCCCACACGACCATATTCAGCGGCCTCGCCCCCGCCGGAGCGATCCCGCTCATGCGCCCCAGGACTTGGCCGGGTTTCTTGGTCAGGCTTGACCTCGAGGCTCATCTAGCTGCCCGCTCGCGACCCCCCTTACCGATGGCGCCGGGCTCCACTGGCAGACCGGCCAAGATCACCACCGGGACCGGTGGGAGCGGTTACGCTGACCGTTCACTCAACTGCTGCGGATGATCCGCCCGACGGGTCTGTAGGCCATCATGCCTGCGGATCTGGGATCTCCAGGTATCAGAACCTAAGTTCTCCGGGGCGGTCCGCCTCTTTCGACGGCCATGGCACATCCAGATGCAGAAGCCTCCAGACTCGCCGGGGCGCACCACCTACGAAAAGGACGAGAAGTCGCTGAGCCTCCTGAGCCGGTTCTGCGAGGTGCTCGGCGGTACTACGGAACTTATCTCGGTGTTCCGCAAGCTCCAGGGCTTCAGGTCCGCCGGCGGCGTCGCCCACCTGGCCGGATCGGGCCGCGCCAGGGCCGCAGCCGACCTGGGCATCACAGACCTGTCCACCTGGGACGCATTCGAGTCAGCCGCCACACAACTGACGACCTCCCTCATGACCATCACCGAGCTAATGGCAGGCAGACTCAGCAACCCGGATCCCGGTACGGCAGGATCAGGCGCAACCAGCTGACCATGGCAGCCGGCGGTAATGACTCGACCGCCGGCGCCCGCAGCTAAGCAGCCTTAACGAGGTCCGCCGGCTCCGCGAGGCCGCCGTCGGTGATGAATCTGCGGACACCTAAACTTCTGAACCGCGAAAGCCGTAGGCAGGACGGCGGGAGTAGTCATGCTGACCGTCCTGCCCACTCGTTAGCCCTGAACCCGCCAAAATTACGATGCCTGCGCGTCCCCCTCTTCGTCGCCCTCCTCGGCCGAGTCAGGCTGTGGATCATGAGTTCCGAGGGCGTCGTCGATCCGCGTGTTGGCCGCGTTGGCCTGCCCGTCGATGCAGTGCGCGTAGACCTTCAGCAGGACCGCGACGCCGTGCCCGGCGCGGCGGGCTACCTCGGTCGCGGGTACTCCGGAGTTGAGCCACAGCGACACGGCGGCGTGCCGCAGGTCGTAGGGACGGCGGCCGAGCGGTGAGCGGTACTGTGCCTCGGTGAGCGCTTGTTTCCTGGCCTCGGCCCAGACCGCGCTGTAGGCCGAGTCCTGGATGATGCCGCCCCGGGCGGTCTGGAAGACGCGCCCGTCCGGGGTCGTGCCGTACCTCTTGATGTGGGCGCGGAGCAGCGTGACCAGGTCGGGCGGGATGGGGATGGTGCGGGTCTCGTGGGCGGCGCGGTGTTTCAGGCCGCGTTCCTGGCGGGCGGTGCCGTGGTCAGTCCAGGCTGTGCCCGCACGGGAGGCGGAGGCGGCCAGGACGATCCGGCCCCACCCCTGCCTGGGCAGGTGCAGGTCACTCCGGCGGAGCATGACCGCCTCCGAGGGGCGCAGCGCGGCGTAGTACAGGCAGCCGTAGAACGCCTCCAGATGCACGCCCCGCTCACTGAGCCCCCGCACGGCGGCCAGCAGGCTCCGGGCCTGCGCAGGGCTCACCACAACCCGCCGGTCGACGCTCGCGGCGACAGCGGGGGCGGTCCACTGGATGCGGTCGACCGGGTTGGAGGTGAGATGTCCCTGCTCGACGGCGTAGCCGAGCGCGTTGTAGAACACCGACCGCTTGCGCCGCTGCATCGACCCGGACGCCGCCTTCCCCGTCAGGGTCTTCGCGCACGCGCCCAGCGCTGCCCGCACCGTCGCGGTGTCCTCCAGCGCGGCGAGCGGCAGCGAGGCGCTCGCTGCCCACTCCAGGGCGGTGGCGATCTGGGGCGGCGGGACCTGGTCGCGGGTGGCGGGGTTGAACGCCCAGCCGAACAGCGCCTGGCGCAGGACCTTCGCCTCGGGCGCGCCGCGCTCCTTCCTGGCCAGGGCCACGGTCACGGTGACCAGGGCCTCGGCGACCGACCGCCGGGAGACCGGGGCCAGGTTCGGCCATTTCGCCTCGGCGTAGGAACGGGCGTGCGCGTACCAGGTCACCGGCTCCCCGCCGGCGGCCCCGGCGCCAGGCAGGCCGGTGCGCGGGTTGAAGGAGCGCCGGTCGCGGACCGCGTCCTTCAGACCGGTGAGGAACCCGTCGGCCAGCGGGCGGGCCTTGAAGGACTTGCAGTGCTCGCGGCCGTCGACCGCCCACCGGACCCGGAACCGCACCCCGGTGCCGCTGCCGGTCTTCTTGATGTCCCAGAACCTGACGTCGTAACTGTCCATCTTCTTGTCCTGTCTCCTGTTCCTGTGGCGTGTCCTCTTCCCGGCGGTGCAGCCACGCGGTCAGCGCGCTGCGCCGGACCCGCACGCCGCCGCCGGGCAGCCGGACTGCTGCCGGGCCGGTTCCCCGCCGGCGCCAGCGGTAGAACGCGGCCCGGGACACCCGCAGCTCGGCGGTCACCTCCTCGATGGTCAGC
>JALYVS010000546.1 GCA_030853115.1 Actinomycetota bacterium | reverse complement strand
GCTCCAGACCGCCCGCGATCACGGCGTGGCCGCCGCCGACGCCATCACCCCGCGCGAAACCGGCCAGCTCTTCGCCACCCGCGACCTGCCCGCCGGCCTGGCCTCCCTGCTCGAGCATGGCCCCCGCCAGGCCACCTTCGAAGGCCGCTAGCCCGCTCTGCCCTGGCGTTAGACCGCTCTGCTCTGGCGCTAGCCGCTCTGCTCTGGCGCTAGCCGCTGTGGCCCTAGCCGCTGGGGCCGGGCCGCCGGACGGGCAGCTCCCGGGCCAGGAATTCCTCGGTGCGCCGCCAGGCGCGGGCCGCGGGCTCCGGCTGGTAGAACATGGGTGC
This sequence comes from Actinomycetota bacterium, assembly GCA_030853115.1. GTDB lineage: Bacteria > Actinomycetota > Actinomycetes > Streptosporangiales > Streptosporangiaceae > Palsa-504. The sequence continues at coordinate 3,527 of JALYVS010000546.1, read as the reverse complement.
CTTCCGGTTGTGGAAGGCGTGCCCGGCTTCTTCCTCGACGTGAATCTCCGCGTTCTGGATGTCTTGGACGGCGGCCTCAACTCGCGCCACTTGATCACGCGGGATGTACGGGTCGTTCCCGCCGAAGTGGAACTGGATCGGCGCGCTGATGTGCGCCAGCACCTCGGTGTGGCCGGGCACCTCCGAACCGTAGAACGAGACCAGGGCATCGACCCGGGACCGGGCCGCGAGGAAGTAGCCAATCGAGCCGCCCAGGCAGAACCCGACGATCCCGAGCCCGCCGTGGACCTCCGGCAGGGTCGTGAGGTGCTCCAGCGCCGCCGCGGCGTCGACCACACCCTGCCCGGGGTCGAATCGTGAAGCCACGTCGAACGACTCGGCCAGGCCCTGCTCGTCGTGGACCGGGCTGTATCCCGGCTTGAGCCGCCAGAACAAGTCCGGCGCCGCCACGACGTAACCGAGCGCGGCGAGGTCCTCGGCGACGGCCTGGATGTAGTCCCCGACGCCGAAGATCTCCTGGATCAGGAGAATGCCGGGGCCCGTCCCGGCCTCGGGGAGCCATACCGTCAGGTCGAACGGCCCGTCGGGCGTGCTGACTCTCTCAATGCGTGCGGACACGGTCACTTCTCTCGGTCGTGGCTGGTGGTAGCTCAACAGATGCTAGCGCGCCGTCACCAGCCAGCCTGGCCGGTCGATAGCATCGGGTGCAGCCAGAAGGAGGCGATGGGGTGAGTGCGAAACCCATGACCGCGTTCGTGACCGGGGCGAGCAACGGGTTCGGGGCCGCGATCGTGCGGCGGTTCGCGGCGGAGGGGGCGCGCGTTGTCGCCCTGGCGCGGCGGCAGGACCGGCTGGCGGAGCTGGCCGCCGACCTCGGCGACAGCGTGCTCCCGGTCCGGCTCGATGTCCGGGACCGGGCGGCGGTTCAGGACGTGGTCGCGGGCCTGCCGCCCGAATTCGCCGAGATCGACGTGCTGGTCAACAACGCCGGGCTGGCCCGGGGGCTTAAGCCGGCCCAGGAGGCTGATCTCGACGACTGGGACGAGATGATCGACACCAACTGCAAGGGCCTGGTCTACTGTACGCGGGCGATCCTGCCGGGTATGGTCCAGCGGGGCCGCGGTCACGTGGTCAACCTCGGGTCGGTGGCGGGCAGCTATCCTTATCCCGGCGGCAACGTCTACGGCGCGACCAAGGCCTTCGTCCACCAGTTCAGCCTGAACCTGCGCTCTGACCTGCACGGCACGGGCGTCCGGGTCACCTCGGCCGAGCCGGGGATGAGCGGGGAGACCGAGTTCTCCACCGTGCGGTTCGGCGGTGACCAGAGCCAGGCGGACGCGGTTTACGCGGGCATGCAGCCGCTGGTGCCCGCCGACATCGCCGAGGCCGTGTTCTGGGTCGTGTCACAGCCCGCGCACGTCAACGTCAATACGATCGAGCTGATGCCGGTCACCCAGAGCTTCGCGCCGTTCCAGGTACATCGCGGCTGACCGGCCCGTCCCCGGCGTCCGGCGTCCCCCCGGCGTCCGGCCCGTCCCCGGCGTCCGGCGTCCCCCCGGAACCGATCGGGGTGGGATCGGAGTACCCGGGTATCCACTTCAGCACCTCGGCCCGGAACTCGCCCTCGCATTCCAGCTGGCACAGCACGCCGATGCCCGCGGTGGACACGCGGTGGATCAGCACGTACGACGGCGGCAGGTTGAACCGCCGGGTGATGTTGCCCGCGCGCATGTCCGTGACGCGGGTGGCCTCTTCACGGAGCCATTCGCGGCTGAACTTGAAGCATTCCACCTTGGACGCCTCGGCGATCGGGGCCAGGAAGGCGTGCAGCGCGTCCAGGTCCACGTCGATGCCCGGCCGCAGGAACCCGTGCGCGCGCAGTTCGGTTTCCACCTCCACGACGTTGGCGTCGTCGTCATGCATGATCCGCAGCAGCCGGCCGAAAAACGGGGGCAGCCCGTCCGGCAGCCGGTCGACGGCACCGAAGTCCAGGACGCCGAGCCGGCCGTCGTCCAGCAGCCGGAAGTTACCGGGGTGCGGGTCCGCGTGCAGCAGGCCGGCCCGTGCGGGCCCGGAGAACAGGAACCGCACCAGCAAGATGCCGGCCCGGTCGCGCTGCTCTTTGCTGCCGTCGCTGATGATCTTCGATAGCGGCGTGCCGTCCATCCACTCGGTGACCAGGACGTGGTCCGTGCCGGTGATGACGCCGGGTACGGAGATGTCAGGGTCACCCGCGTAGGCGTCGGCGAACGCCTGCTGCGAAGCCGCCTCGAGGTGGTAGTCGAGCTCCTCGGTGACCCGGTCCCGCAGCTCCTCCAGCAGCGGCTTGACGTCCAGCCCGGGCATCAGCAGGCCGAACAGCCGTCCGGCCCGGCTCAGCTGGTTGAAGTCGCCGATCAGCGCCCGGCCCGCCCCCGGATACTGGATCTTCACCGCGACCTGCCGCCCGTCGCGCCAGGTTGCCTTGTGCACCTGGCCGATGGAGGCGGCGGCGGCCGGGGTGTCGTCGAACTCGGCGAAGTTGTCCCGCCAGTCCTCGCCCAGGTCGGCGGCCAGCACCTGGTGCACGGTGCGGGCGGGCAGCGGCGGCGCGGATTCCTGCAGCTTGGTCAGCGTGGCCCGGTACGGCCCCGCGAGCTCGGGCGGCAGCGCCGCCTCGAAGATGGACAGCGCCTGGCCCAGCTTCATGGCGCCGCCCTTGAGCTCGCCGAGGACCTTGAAGATCTGGTCCGCGGTGCGCTGCTGTATTTCCTGGGCGACGATCTCGGCCGGCCGTCCGCCGATCCGCTTCCCGACCCCGAGCGCCGTACGTCCCGCCAGCCCGAGCGGCAGCCTGGCCATCTTGGCGGCCCGGGCGACCGGGTTCTTGGGGACGTCGTTCACCTTTACATTGTCCCGCACGCCGCGAAGGGGATGGTACCGGCGGGGGCCCGGAACGCTCCGCAGCCGCACGCCGAGTGCGGTGGCCAGGTCCGGCGGCGCCACCGCCAACCGGGCAGCACCAGTTCCAGCGTCCCGTTCACCGTCCCTGGCTCCCGCGAACCTCCGGCGGCCGGCCCGCCACGGTCGATGAACGCCAGCGCCTGCCCGGCCGCGACGGCCGCGGTCATGGCGGCGAGCACGGTGTCGCACGCCTGCGGCTGAGCGCGGCCGAAGGTGGCCTGGGCGAGGACCTTCGGCCATTGCGGATCCCGGTCGGCCTTGTGCCGGTCCACGCACACCAGGCAGGCCGAAACCCCCGGCCGGACCAGCGGCCCGACCACGCCGATCGCTTCCGCGGCTCGCAGCGCCAGATGCGGCACACGGTCGCGGAGCAGTCCTGCGGGCAGGTCGGGCAGCACCGGCCCGGTAAGGATCACCAGGTCGGGCAGCGTACCGTCGTCGCGGGTGCTGACCTCGGGGGCGGCCCGCTCGATCGCCCGGGCCGCGCCTTCGGCCCGGGGTGCGCCGACATCGGCCAGGATCAGCCCGGCCGGGGCGAGATCCGCGGGCTCGGCCGGCTCGGGGTCGGTGCAGGTGACGTGGCC